>JANMNE010000025.1:0-3439 GCA_031373785.1 Ilumatobacteraceae bacterium | reverse complement strand
GCGGCTGTGGACTCCGCTTCGAAGCTCGCGATCGCTGAGCCCAGCCGTGTTGGCCTGGGCTCTCGTGAACGATCCGAGCTGACCTTCTGCCACCGCCCGAAGGCGGTCGAACTCGGTCATCGGGCGGATTCAATCGCCGACGACCCCCCGACACAACGTCGTGCCGTCTATGTCAGCTCACAGCGCGACTGTCGTTCTGCGGGCTGACGGTGATGGGTGCCGGAGAGGCGGATCGCTAGGGTCTGGCGCATGGCTGACCGGATCGATCTGCTGTTGCGGTCGATCGATGTCGCCAACTCGAAAGGCCTCGAACTCGGCCCGCTGGCCAACCCGGTGGTGGCCCGCGGCATGGGCGACATCAGCTACCTCGATCACGTCGACGCCGAAGGGCTGCGGGCCCGGTACCGCACGCACGACGGCTTCGACGTCGACGCGATCGTGCCGATCGACTTCGTGTCGCACACCGGTTCGGTGCGTGATGCCGTCGGCGAAGGGGTGGTCTTCGACTACGTCATCGCGTCGCATGTCATCGAACACGTGCCCGATCTCGTCGGCTGGCTCGGCGACATTCGCAACGTTCTTCTCGACGGCGGGGTGCTGTCGCTGGCCATTCCCGACCACCGACGATGTTTCGACGCGCTTCGCTCACCGACCGTGACAGCGGAGGCGATCCACGCCCACCTGACCAAGGCGACCGTGCCGTCGCCTCGACAGGTGTTCGACCACTACTCGTCGGCCGTTGCGTGGCGGGGCTTGATCTCCTGGGGAGAGGAACCTCCCTTCGCTGAGCTTGTTCCCGTCCACTCGCAGGCCGAAGCCCTCAATCGTGCCACGGCCGTCGCCACCTCGGGCGAGTACCAGGACGTTCACTGCTGGGTGTTCACACCGTCGTCGTTCACACGACTGTTGAGTGCACTCCAGAACCTGCAGCTGCTGCCGTTCACTCTCGAGCACTGCTCCGAATCGATCGGCGGCGAGTTCTTCGTCACGCTGCGCGCTGTCGACGCGGCGACTGCGGCCGTGCCCTCCGTTGGCGATGGGCTGCCAGCGACTGCCTCCGAACACGCCGCCGTGCGAGCTGAACTTCGCGCCGCAGATGCCGAACGGTTGGCGACCGGCCACGAGTTGCGACAGACGTTGGCCAGCAGATCGTGGCAAGTGACCAAACCGCTACGTGCACTCAACCGCCTGCGCTCACGGCGACCGTCGTAGCGCCATTTAAGGTGTCACCACACCATTTCAGTAGTTCTGGCGCCATTGTGGCGCTATATTGAGGGGATGCCGAGCATCCAGATCAAAGACGTTCCCGAGAGTGTTCATGCTGTGTTGCGACGCCGCGCCGCGACGTCAGGTCAATCGCTGCAGGAGTACTTACTCGCTCGGCTGCGAGACGACGCCCAGACTCCGACCCTCACGGAGTTGTTCGAACGCATCGAGCATCACACAGGCGGCAAGCTGAGTGCCGCAGACGCCGTCCGCGCCGTCCGCGCCGACCGCGACACAAGGTGATCGTCGTCGACGCGTCCGTAATGGCGACGGTCCTGCTCGACGATGGCGATCAAGGGCAACGTGCTCGTGACCGATTGAGCGACGAGAGGCTGACCGCCCCCGAGCTCATCGATCTGGAAGTTGCTTCCGTGCTTCGACGACTTTGTGCGGGCGCGCAACTCGATCCGGCACGAGCGGCTCAAGCTCTCGCCGACCTCGATGATCTTCGCCTCGAACGCGTTCCGCACCGCCCTCTCCTGAGACGGTGTTGGGAGCTCCGCCACAACGTCACCGTGTACGACGCTGCGTACGTGGCTCTCGCCGAGATTCTCGACGTGACGTTGCTCACCGCCGATCAGCGTTTGACGAATTCGCCTGGGACTACATGCACGTTCGAGTTGTTCCAGTGAAGTCCAGCGCCACCGCCGGCGCTGATCAGCGGCCGCACGCCTGACGGGCGGCGGTGAGGCCGGAGCGCCATCGGAAACGAATACAGAGCCGAGTCGCCTCGAGCAGCCCATTCAGCCGGACGGTGAGGCGCAGTCGGGCCGATCGAGCGCTGCGACGCCATCCGATGCCGCGAGCCGAAGCGGAGACTTCTCGGCTGACCGCGACCTCTTCCTCGAGCCGCACCAGTGAACGCGAGTTCTGCGCCGTCATGGTCGCGTCGTGGCGTCGATAGCGGTACACCCGATCTGGCACGGCAACGATCGACCCGCCGCCGAGCAACACCCGGGCGTAGAGATCGAGGTCCATCACCTGTCGCCATCGTCCATCGAAGCGCAGTTCGGGCAGCAGGTCGACGCGGTACGAGACCGATGGGCAGTAGAAGAAGAGGCCGCGCATCAGCTTGGCCACACCGCGGTCGCCCACCAACGTCGCCGGCAGTCTGCGCGGCCACAACAATCGCTTCACCGAATCAGCGATCGTGCGAGTCGGCACGCCGAGGTGGTCGATCACCGTGACCCGTGGCGCAACGCACGTCGCCGCCGGGAATGTGCGATGCGCGCTGCGCATCGCCGACACGTAGTCGGGCTCCAGCACATCGTCGGCGTGGAACACGGCGACGATCTCGGCTGCAGCAGCACCGAGTTCGAGACAGCGATTGAAGTTGCCGGAGACACCGAGGTTCTGCGCGTTGCGCACGTACCGAATCCGCAGGTCGCTGATCGACGCGACCAATTCCGCGGCCCCAGGCTCGGGAGCATCGTCGACCACGATCGCCGTCCACTGCGGATCGCTCTGAGCGACGATCGACCGCAGTGCCACATCGAGGTATTCGAGATTGGAGTAGTAGGGAACCGCCAGGCAGATCCGCAGCGCATCCGGCGATTCCGCGGTCATCGTTTACGCTCGTTCTCATGTCGACAGCCGTGAAACAAGCCCTCGTTCTAGCACTGGGCGGGGTGGTCATCGTGCTCGTCATCCTGGCCCTCACACGGCGCCGGTTGCTGACCACCAGGTACACCCTCGGCTGGCTCGGAGTGGGAGCATTCGTGGCCCTCGCCGCGGCGACGTTGCCCTTCGTCAGCAAACTCGGCAAGGTCGCCAACATCACCCCGACCGCTGTGCTGTTGATGATCAGCTCGTTGCTGTTGCTGGCCATCTCGATCCAACTCTCGATCAGCGTCTCGCTGCTGCAAGAGCGGTTGCGCACCACCGCCGAGGCCCACGCGCTGCTGGCCCGCCGAGTCAGCGATTTGGAGCAACCGAGGTGACGGATGTCGTCGTCGTCATTCCGGCGTTCGACGAAGAGGCGTGTGTCGGCGAGGTGGTCGCCGCGGTTCGCAGCCAGGGCTACGACTGTGTTGTCGTCGACGACGCCAGCACCGATCGAACCGCGGAGATCGCCGAACAGGCAGGCGCCGTCGTGATCCGCCTGCCTATCAACCTCGGGGTCGGCGGCGCGCTGCGCGCCGGCTTCCGCTACGCGGTCGACGCAGGAGCCCAC
>JANMNE010000006.1:0-15463 GCA_031373785.1 Ilumatobacteraceae bacterium | reverse complement strand
GCCGTGCACCCGTCCGAAGGAGTTGGCGCCGCACTTCGCAACATCTTCACCCATGGGCACGGTCGAACACAGATGGACCGTCATCACGCTGGCCCGCGCCGCCGAGAACGTTGACGACATCGCGGCCAGGTCTGCACGGGTGCGCACCAGCGGTGCGCCGCGATACGAGGGGTACACCTCGTCGGCACCGGCCTCGAGCATCAGCAATGCCAGGCGGGTCAGCCCGCTGCCGAGCAGCGCACGGTCGCGCCGCGTCAACCCGTAGGTCACGATCGGGTCGCGCAGCCCGCGGACGGCACACACCCGGCCTCGGCCCTCGCTGGTGATCGCGGCGTAGTAGATGCTGATCCGCCGCCAGTCGGTGACCGCACGCGCGAACGTCGACCATTGATCGCTCAGCGCCAGTGCCACCAGTCCGGGCTGACTCGCCGAGCCGCCGAACGACAGGTCGGGTGCGAACTCCTTGACCTGGTGCACGGGGACGTCGTCGGGCACGTTGAGCTCGTCGGCAAAGCGGGCAGCGAGCTTCACCGTCGGGTGCACCGCCAGCGAACGACCGATGTGGCCGGCGATGCGTGATCGTTGCAACAACGCCGGTGATTGGATCGCACCACCGCACACGAAGACGTACCGGAAGGTGATGCTGCCGCGCCGCCCGTCTGGCAACGTCGTCGTCGCCTGCCTGGCGACGCCACCCGACATCACCAACGCGTCGATGCGGCAGCCGGTGACCAGCCGCGCCCCGGCCGCCACGGCTCTCGGCAAGTAGGTGCGAGTCATGCTCTGGCGAATGCCGCCGCCGGCATCGCCGCCGGGGTACTTCATCCACCGCGGGATCTCGCTGTGCTGCCAGCCGAGTCGCTCCGCGCCCCGTCGCAACACATCGCTCGGCGCACTCGCCGGCCCGGGCACGGTCGTCACGTTCAGGGCCGACTCGACCTCGTCGGCGATCGTGGCGATCTCGTCGTGATCGAGATCGGCGATGCGATAGTCGGCGGCCCATCGATGCAACACCTCGTCGGGCGGCCTGCGGTAGAGCCCGCTGTTGATCTCCGTGCCGCCGCCGGCGCAGCGACCCTCGGTGTAGGCGATCGACGGCAGTCCGAGCGCGACCGTGACACCGCCCGACCGATACTGCCGATCCATCTGCTCGAGCGAGAACGGCACCACCTCGCCCTGGTCGACCCATGCGCCTTCCTCGACGATCAGCACGTCGAAGCCTGCCTCGGCCAACACGGCGGCAGTCGTCGCCCCGCCCGCGCCGGAACCGACGACCAACACTTCCGCGTCGAGGTGCTCGGCCGCCGGGGTGGAGTTCATCGTGGTGCTCCACTGGGCAGTGTGTCGGGCCAACGCTCCCAGATGTAGGCGTAGCCGAGCGAGCGGACCAGTCGCGGGTACTCGCCGAGCAGCGGCAGCGGCCTGGCGACCAGGAAGCGAACGACGGCGCGGCCGAGGGCGACCGCGAGCAGCGCCCGGTAGAGCAGGCCGATCACCATGATGCCGAACCGGGTGAAGCTGGGCACCGTCGCCATCCGTCGTTCGATGAACTGCACCACGTCGTTGCGCCGTGCGGACGGCAGTTGCGGCAGATCGGTGGTCAGGAGGTGCTCGGCGAACGGGCCGACGATCCTGCCGAGACGGAGGTGACGCGGGTCCGGGGTCATGCGAGCCGGTCAGGTTAGCGGTGTCGGCCAGGTTGTGGGGATGAGATGGTGAGTACGCCAGTCCAGGGCACTCGGCGCGACTAGCGCCACCGGACGAAGGCCCGGAGCCGAACGGGGCAGCCCCAGAACGATACGTACGGTTCTGGGGCTGCCCCATTCACCGACGCTGACACTCAGCGTCAGCTCGTAGAACGACCATTGGTCAATGAGCTGACGCTGATGCTCATTGATGCCCGAACTGTCGATCTCGGGCGCGCTGCTCTTCGCTGACAATCGTGCTTGCGTCGAGGACTCGGAGCGGGCACGATGCGCTCGTGCCGCAGGTCCAGGATCGACGAGTGATTCCAATCGTGGGCGCGCTGGCAGCGTCACTCTTCGTCTTCATCGCGATGGTGTCCTTTGGCGTCAACACCTCGTGCACGAATGCTTGGTCGTGCACCTCGAGCGAGTGCTCTCCGTGCCGAGTTGTGTCGATCGCAGCTGTTGGCGGTCTCGCACTCGGCGGGTTGGTGAGTACCTGGGCCATTCTCAGCCCGTGGCCGAGGCGGGGTCGCCGCGTCATTTATGTCGTCGCAATGATCGCTACGGCTGTCCTCGTCCTCGTCGTGGCGCGATCCTGGAGTGCGCCGAGCGCGTAGCGCGGGTTTGCCGATCTCGCGCACTCCCAGACTCCCCAGGGGCCTCCCACGACCGTTGACCGCGACGCCGGCGATAGTTCGACACGACGGGCGAGGTCGTGTTCGAGCAAGCGAGGAGCATGGACGCCCTGCTCCTGGGGCGGAAGACCTGCCGCTCGGCAGTGGTAAGCAGTTGTTCGCCGAAGGGACCGTGCTTACGACGCTGCGCCTGACTGAATCGATCTGCCGGAGACGGTGAGCGGAGCGGCGACCGGTGCTCGCCGGAGCTCGGCGACTACGCTCGCAGCCCGTGCGTGCCGTCGTCGTGCTGCCGACCTACAACGAGGCGGAGAACATCGTGGCGTTCCTGCGCGCCCTGCGCGCCGCCGTGCCCGAAGCCGACGTGCTGGTGGTCGATGACAACAGCCCCGATGGCACTGCGGCGCTCGCCGAAGAAGTGGCAGCTGAGCTGGGCCGCATCAAGGTCCTGGTCCGCGCCGGCAAACAGGGCCTCGGGGCCGCGTATCGCCATGGGTTCACCACGGCATTCGACGAGGGCTACGAGACGATCATCTCGATGGACGCTGATTTCTCGCACGATCCCGCGGTGATTCCGACCATGCTGCAGCTGGTGTCGGACCGCGCCGATGCAGTGATCGGGTCGCGCTACGTGCCCGGAGGCGCAACGGTCGATTGGCCGTTGCGGCGCCGACTGTTGTCGCGTTGGGGCAACCGCTACACCGCGGCCATCTTGCGGCTGCCGGTGCGCGATTGCACGTCGGGCTTCCGTGCCTACCGGGCGAGCGCCCTGCGGGCCATCGATCCGGCCTCGACCACGGCCGAGGGCTACGCCTTCCTGACCGAACTGGCTCGCAAGTTGATCGCCAACGGGTCGGCGATCGTCGAGACGCCGATCACATTCCGCGACCGCCAGTTCGGCACGTCGAAGATGTCGGGCCGGATCATCGCCGAGTCGATGCTGCTCGTCACCCGGTGGGGTGTCGCCGACCGATTCAGACGTCGCTGACGCGTCAGTACGGGCCGTAGATCGTGGCGGTGAGGTCGTCGCCACGGCCGGTGCGGAGATCGGCGCGCACGATGTCGTCGAAACGAATCGAGCCACGGTGTTTGCGGCGCCGCAGTGAAAGCGTCAGCACGGTCGTCAGCGCCCTGCTGATCATCGTCTCGCTGCTGCGGTGGTGGGCATCGGCTTCTTGGGCGGCGCTCAGAAGGCCCGGCGGGGGAGACCCGACGACTCGGTAGGCGAAGCTGCCTGTCCACCACAGTTCGATCACGCGGTGGTCGAGGTGCTTGTCGAGGAGATCGGCCAGCGGTTGGCGCATGCCACTGTCGGTCAGGTAGCGGTCGATGTCGGGGTCAAAGTACGGAGCGGACTTGGCGGTGAACACCAGCACCCCCTGCTCGAGCGTGACCCACCACAGGTGACTCGGGAAGTCGACGATCTTCGCGCTCGCCGCCTCAGGCACCTCGATGTAACCCGCTTTCGCGACCCGGGTCAGCTCGGCCACGACCGCGTCGGGGTGCTCGACATGCTCGAGCACGTGCGAGCAGATGACGTAGTCGAACACTTTGTCGGCGAAGGGCATGTCGGCGGCATCGGCATCGAACAGCGGGCGGTCGACCCTCGCGCCCGACGCGCCGGACCGCTGCCCGCCGTGCTCGTCGCCGGGAAAGCGGTCGAGGAGCACATCGGCCCGCCAGTGCGGCTTGTCACCGCTGCCCACATCGAGCACCAGCGACGCGTGATCGACCGGGATCGCAATCCGTCGCCGGTGGAACGAGCGTACGCGTGCGGCGATGGTCATGTCGTGCACCGGTGGAACAGTCGCACGAGACCGTTCTGGTAGCTGTTGACCTCGCAGAAGTTGTTGTGCAGCACCTGGTTGGGCTCGTCCGATCCGAAGTCCATCGAGCTGTTCGGCTCGCGCCAACCATCCCAAAACCCGGTCAGGATCACCCAATCCGACGACGCGACCTCCGATGCCAGACGCGATCCCGGGGCATTGGCCAACCCTGGATCCATCTCGATGAAGTAGGTGGCCGGGGTGAGCTCGGGGAACAGGTAGTAGAAGAAGGCGTCGCTGTACCAAGTGCGACGCAGGTCGCTCGGGCCGACCAGCAGGCGCTCTCCGGGTTTGGAGAGCTTGTCGAGATCGGCGATCACGTCGCGGCTGGCCAGATACGGCCCGAAGTCGCCGAGGTAGAAGCGGCGGCCATGCCGCGAGACGGGGAACGGCGTCTGCACGTTGCCGGCGCTGACTCTGGCGTGCAGGAGGTAGTAGCGGAACGTGAACAGCGGAGCGACGACGAGCGTGAGGGCGACCGCAGCGCCGAGCCCGGCCATCACTCGCTGTCGCTCGTGCGTGCGCGGATGGCGGGTGCGGATGTGCTCGGCGATGGCGAGGATCAGGAACGGGAACGAGATGCAGGTGACCCAACTGAGGTGCGTCGAGTCGGGTCGCTGCAACGCCTGCGGTGCAATACCCACACTGAACAACGCTCCGCACAGCAGCGTCGCAGCTCGCGGCGTTGCCGACTGACGCCAGAGCCGGATCGACACCCAGAGCAGGATCACCGGCACGATCAGCATGGCGAAGAACCACAGGAACAGCGCTTTGTCCGCCGAGAGAGCGGGGAGCTTCCACCACGGTGGGACGAGCTCGGCAATGGCCTGCAACGATCCGTCGAGGTGCCCCCACGATGGCGGGCGGGGCAGTTCGCGCCCTGCGCGGAGCTTGAACACCGGATCGATCACCATGCCTCGGAACGCCAGGCTCGGACCGACCAATGCCACGTGTATCCACATCGGAATCAGGCCGATGAATGCGGCGACCACCACGGTTCGCCACCGCGCGTTTCGCCACAGGCACCAGCCATAGACGATGCCGAGCGCCAACGCCAGATCGGGCCGGTAGGTCAACGCCAGTCCGGCCAGCAGTCCGGCGGCGATCAGCGGGCGGCGCGGGTTGGCCACGGTTCGGGCGCGCAGGGCGAACACGATGCTCCACAGGCACAGCGCCAGGCCGCCATTCCACGCCATGGCGGTCAACCCGATCGGGGTCAGCACGTAGAAGACGGCGAGCCCGGCCACGGCCGACGCAGCCAGCCGGCCCCACGGACGGGCCAGCGTGAACAGGGCGAAGATGATCGCCACGTGCTGGATGAGGCCGAACGTGCGCTCCGATTCCAGCGAGATGCCGACGACTTTGTACCAACCCGCAAGCACCTGCAGCGCACCGGGGCCGTAGAGGTGCAAGAAGTCGCGGTTGGGGAGGTCACCTTTCAACATGCGCTCGGGGAAGACCATCATGAAGGCTTCTTCCATGGTCCCGCCGGTCGTGTGGTACAGCCCGCGCAACGGCGCTGCGATCAACCCCAACACCGACCCGATCGCAGCCCACGTCAGGCAGGCGCCGCGCTGCCATGCCCCGGCGAGCCGTGGGCGCAGCCCACCCGAACCGCCGAGCACATACGGCGCACCGTCGGCGTCCGCTGCGTCCGATTCCTGATCGGACCCTCGCGCCAGCCAACGTCGGGCGAGTGCGACGACCGGCACGAGGCCGACGGCGCCGAGGCCGCACAACGCGGGCTCGGCCGGGGCGCGGAACCGCACACTGCCGTAGGTGTACGCCGAGGTGATGGTGACACTGAGGAACTGGACCCCCAACGGCAGCAGCGGAATGCGACGGCGACGCATCGAGACAGCACCCACGACCGACAGCGACGCGAGGCCGTAGAACATCATCAAGCCCATCGTGCTGGCGTCGTGGTTGCGCCCTTCGATGCCACCCAGGTCGACGTTCTGCAACGGATGGAACAACTCCCACTGGCGGAGCACGCGCAGCGTGACCACGCGTGGCAGTTCGCCGGCGTGCTCGCGTGCGTAGTCGAACCCGAGCGATCGCCAATACAGCGCGACCTGAGACTCATCGCCGGGAGGTTCCCCTTGCACATCGCGAACCTTCTGCTGACACCGGAAGTCCCAGTACCCGACGAACGGCCCGTTGTACACCGTCGCACAGTTGGCGTACACCATCACTTCGTTGCCGTTCGTCGACAGTGGCACGAAGTTCTCGAACGTCGTCGCGTTGCGGATCATCCATGGAGCCAGCACGGCAACGCAAGCGGCGACGGTGACGAGTAGATGTCGCGCGCGCACCACTCGCGGCAGTGATCGAGTGAGCATGATCCAGGGGACGGCCAACAGCGGAACCAGCAAGATGCCTTCGCCACGGGCGAGGGCCGCCAAGGCCATCACCGCACCGAGCAGGGCCGCCGTGGCCAGGCGTGGTCGATCACGCCAGCGATAGGCGACGATCATCGTGATGGTCACCAGCAGCGCCATCAATCCCTCGGGATAGAGCAGGCCGTCGATCTGCCACAGGTTCGGGTACACGGCAGCGAACGCCGCTGCCGCGAGACCGACGAACGGACCTCCGAGGCGCTTGCCGAGCACGCCGGCCGCCAGCACGACCGCGGTCCCGATCACGATCGACATCATCTTGTGGTCGAAGTAGCTCGTCCCGCCGAACCGGGAACCGATCGACAGCACGACTGGGTAGAGCGGCCCGTGGAACGCGCTGGGGCGATGGATCTCGAAGTCGCGCCACCGCAACGGCTCGAGGAACCCGCGCCCACGGGCAAGCACGTTTGCGGTCGTGTGGTAGAAGAGCGGATCGCCGTCGTCGGTTCGTTCCGGCAACACCGTCAGCAGCGTGATGACTCGAACGAAGTAGCCCGTGGCGACGATGGCGGGCAGGGCGAGACGAGAGCTCACCATTGTTCGCCACTGGCCGTGCCGCATCACGTCGATGGCGCCGACGACGGCGACGATCACCACACCGAACGCACTGCCGATCAGCAGTGACCAGATGAACGGAGCGACGACGTTGCCGTGCAGGAACACACCGCCGTCGAACTCGAACACCCGCTCGTGGTACTGCCGAGCGACCAGCGTGAATGCCGGCTCGCCGGCCAGCAGCACCCCTGGTGCAGCGATGGCCACGACCCTCGACAGCCGAGGGGCGTCGCGCCGGCTGAACATCGGTGGAACCACGCACGCGGCACACAGCAGACCCGCCGCGAACGTGATCGCGACGAGCGCGTACAGATGGACGTCGGCCGACGACGCCATGATCGGCGACCTCGGAAGACCAAGCGCGAACGTTGCGATTGCGAACGAAACGACAGCGACGAGCACTCCGCCGACACGAAGACGCCGACGGATGCGTTCGTCGTTGACGGATGAATCGATCAGGGCGATCGCCAGGCCGAGCCCGACCAGATCGAGATGGTTCGGCAACCAGCTGAGGGGGCCGAACAGACCGATGTGATCGGTCGCCGTGCACACGGCGCGATACGCCAGCGCGACGACCACAAGTGCGATGGGAACGGTCCACGGGCTCCTGCGGCCGGCGCCACCGCGATGCAGACCCACGAGCACCGGCATCAGCACCACGGTCAGCACGAGCGTCAGCAAAAGGGGGCCGGCGCCGAGGCCGAGCAGGGGAGCGCCGGTCACCCGGAAGAACACGAGCGTCGTCAGCAGCTGCCGCGGCGAGGCCTGCACGTGCAAGGCCGCTTTGGCGAACAGGATGGTCAGGGCCCAGCCCACGTACACCGCTGGTATCCACCCCAATCCGAGGGCACCGGTGCTGCGGCCCGCCAGACATCGTCGGGCGGCAACGAACGCGACCAGGGCGATGAGTAGCGGCGCGGCGAGGTCGAATCGGGCCAACGCCGCACCCTGCGAGCCAGTCGCCAATCTGGCGCCGGCGATGCCGGCACGCTGGGCGAGCAAGGCGATGGAGGCACCGCCAGCGATCACACCGGCGCGCAACGGCCACCGCGTCGCTGACCAGTCTCCCACGGGTGCCGACCATACTCGCCTGCTACCCTCACGACCTGGTGAGTCCTCCACGACGCTGGGTCCATGAGCTGCTCGGCGCACCCGCCAAACTCGTGTCGGTCATTGCGATCGTCGCTGCGCTGGTCTGGTGGCAATGGCCGGCGATTGCCGGTCACGACACACACGTCGACGTGGTGCTGTTGACCGATGGATTCCTGACCACGACCGAGCTCCCGGTCACGCGACGCATCCACGAAGACGGGCGCACCCTGCGGTGGGACGAGGGCGCGACATCGTGGTGCGACGCAGCCGACGCCGTCAGCCATGCGCTCGATCAATTCGACCCGGCAGCAGTCGTGCTGTCGTTCTCCGACCTCACCGGGTGCGATGCGACAGCGGTGACCCGAGCCGTGCAGGCAGCCAGCGGCCACCGAGTGGTGATCGTTGCGCAACCCGGGCGCAGCGGCGTCGAGGCCGCCACTGATCGCGCCGGAGCAACGTTGATCGATCCGACTCGTTTCATCGGCGATCAATTGACGGCGACCTCACTCCCGTGCCAGTGGTGGGAGATATGCGTCGATGGCACGATCGACGTGCGCTCCGCCGATGGAAGTCTGACGACGGAGGGCAGCGACCGAGTTGCCCGGATGATCGTCGCCGAACTGCCGTGACCCGAACGGCCACTGCACGGTTCGCCGACGCACTCCGCCGGTACCCGATCCTTGCCGTGATCCCCGCTGCGGTCATCCTCGGCGTCACCCTGGCCTCCGTCGCCGGCGCGACGTGGTACCTCACCGGCGACTTCTCCCATACCGAGTTCCTGGTGCGCGCCATTCCTCGCCATCCACCCCTCATCGGCGTCGCCGCTCGCGTCAAGGACCTCGGTTCCACACCTGGGCCGAGCATGGCCTATCTGCTCTATCCCTTCTACAAGGTGTTCGGGTCGACCGCCTTCGCACTCGTCACAGCCGTTGACCTCCTCCACCTCGCTGCAATCGCCGGTGCGATTCTGGTTGCCAAGCGCGTCGGAGGCGCATCGATCGCCGTGCTGACGGCCTCGAGCCTGACCATCGTCGCCGTGGCCCTCGCACCACGCTTCTTCCTCGAACCGTGGAACGTGTGGGTGCCCGTCTTCGCATTCGCGTTGTTTCTGGTGCTCGTTTGGGGACTCGTATGCGAGCATCTGGCGCTGTTGCCCATCGCCGTGGCCGTCGGCAGTCACTGCGTGCAGACCCACATCAGCTACACCGTGCTCGTCGGCGGCTTGCTCGGTGGCGCAGTGGCCTGGCTCGCCTGGGTCTGGTGGCGAACCGACCGTCTGATCGCGCGGCATCCATTGCGGTGGTTGCTGATCGGGAGCGCGACCCTGATCGTTGCGTGGCTTCCACCGGTGATCGAGCAGCTTCACCCCGGCACGGGCAATCTTCGCAAGCTCTACCACCAGTTCTCCGAACCGGGCGAGCCCTTCGTCGGACCGCGAGCTGCGATCAAGGCAATGCTCGGGCGTTTCAACCTTCTCGGACCATGGATCTTCGACGCGCAGAAGGATCCGCGCAGCGCGCCGAACTATCTCGGCTTCGTGCTGTTCGCCGCGCTCGTCGTTGTCTCGGCGCGTTGGGCGTGGAAGCGCCGTGAACGGGTCGAGCTGTCGCTCTACGCGGTGCTCGTCGCCGCGACAGTGTTGGGGTTCTTCTCCACGACCCGGATCTTCGGTGTCTTCTTCGAGTACGTGATCCGCTGGATGCTGCCCCTGGTCGCCTTGTGGGTTGCCGCGTGCGTGTGGTCGTGCTGGCTCACGTGGCGAGGCAGATTGGAGCCCGATCCGGCACGCTTGGTCGAGGATCGCCGTTTACAGTTCGCCGCCGGCGTGGTCGTGGTGTGCGCCTGCGCGGTGACCGGTTTCGGCGTCGCTCGAGCGGCGACAGCCGAGGTCCCGTACCAACGCGACAGCGCCATCACCGGGGCATTGGCGGCGCAGCTCGAAACGTCGCTCGATCCGACGGTCGCGTACCAGATCAACGAGGTCGACCCGGTTGCCCTGGGTTCGGTGGCGTTCGGCTTGGCGTTGGAGTTGGAGAAGCACCAACACGTTCACGCGGGGGTCGGACCGTGGGGTGTAGCTGGGGTGACGCCGTTCCGTGTCGTCCACGACGACCAAGCCGACTCGACGTTGTGGTACGTCGCCAGCCGGCCCGTGATCGACGCGTTCACGGCGTTGCCGGGCGCTGTCGTGCAGGCGTCGTTCGACCCGCGGAGCACGGTCGAGGCACAGCGCTCCGACCGGCTGCAGGCCGATCTGCTGCAGGTGTTGTGCTCGGCCGGGCGTGATGACCTGCGAACACTGCTCTTCACTCGCTGGGGGCACACGCTGCTGACGTTCATGACCGACCTACCGCCACAAGCCAAGACCTTGCTGCACGAGTACAGCGACCTGCGGTTGCCGGCAGCAGTGGTCGAGCTCCCGGTCGGCGTCGACGGCTACCTCGTGACCCCCCAACCGCCGGGGACGTGCTAGCGCCTACGGCAGCGCTGCGCAGATCCCTTCGGGTTGCGAGTAGCGGGGATCGTCGATCCAGTCGCCGGTCACCCAATCGGCGGGCGGCGCCGGAACGAAATCGGCGAATCGTTGCTGCAGTCGATCGGTCAACCAGACCGCATACATCGCCGCACCGGACGGGCACACATGCACGCCGTCGGGCTTGCGTTCCGGCACCTTGTCGCCGTTGACATCCTGGATGAACACAGGGCCCCACACCTCGTCAGTGTCGAGGACGATGACCTGACCCGGATGCTCGTCGGCGATCTCGTGCATGATGCCGGTCAGCGCACCCAGGTGGACGGGGTCCTGATGGTCGGCGCGCAACGGCGGAATCGTGATGAATGCCAGGCGGGCACCCTGCCCGAGCACCAGATCGGTGAACCGCTGGTAGGCGACACGCTGCGCTCCGGGCGTGCCCGAATCCCAAAGCGAACCCTGGTACAACACCAGGTCTGGCTGGAAGTCGACGACCATCTTGTCGATCGCCGTCGTCGAGTCGTAGCGCGTGTCGAGCAGCCCTGCGCCCGGCGACACGTAGCCCCCGATCGAGATCTTGCCGGCGAACATCGCCGAGGCCACCGCCGGCCACTCGTCGAACGCCATCGAGTCGCCGACCATCAACACCCGAGTCGTCGGGGCGAGCAACGCCTCGGTGGTAGTTGTCGGCGCGACGGTCGTGGCAGTTGCCGTGGTGGGTGTCGCCACCGAGTTCGGTGCGGACGCAGTGGACGCAGTCGACCCCACGACATCCGTCGTTGGTGCGGGCGTGGCGACCGTTGTCGAGGCGAACTGATCGATCGAGAAGGCGGCGGGAGCGGTGTGCGGGTGTGGTACCACAACCCAGAACGCGGCGACGGCAGCCGACACACCGACCAGCGTCACCACACCTCGCCGACCCCGTGCCCAGGTGGCCCGGAAGCGGACGGGGTCCTCGACGACCACCTTGGAGATCGCAGCGGCCGCAAACGACGCGGCGATGCGCAACACCAGCAAACTCCAACCCGACAGGCCCGTGCGCTGCTCGGAGAGCAGGGCGTACATCGGCCAGTGCCACAGGTACAGGCTGTACGACAGCACGCCCGTCACTCGCAACGGGGCCCAACCGAGCCAGCGCGATGCCGTCGCAGCAGGTCGCGCCGCGCAGGCGGCAACAAGCGCGGCCGAACACAGCGAGTGGGCGAACAGGCCGCCGCGGAACAGCCACGTCGACGATGGCCCGTCGATCAGGAACCACGACAGCCCGATCGTGACCACGACGACCCCGACCACGATCGAGAATGCCCCTGCCAGTCGCGAGGCGAGGGCCAAGGCGGCCCTGCGCATCGGCGCTGCTGCGAACAGCGCACCGAGCAGCAAGCTGCTGGCACGCGTGTCGGTGCCGATGTACACCCTCGTCGGATCCGCCGGATCGAATAGGGCGATCATGAGGCCGAGCGACAACACCGAAGTGACGACACACACGGTCATGACGGCGCGATGGGCGTGACGGCTACGCACCGCGATCAGAGCAACCACGACTGGCCAGATCAGGTAGAACTGCTCCTCGATCGCCAGGCTCCACAGGTGACCGAACATCCGCGGCAGATCGAACGAGGCCCAGTAGTCGCGGTGGCCGGCGATGGCATGCCAGTTGGCGACGTACGCCTGTGCCCACGGCCCGTCGCTGAGCGTCGCGGCGCGCTCGGGCACGCTGGCCACCACCGTCGTCACGATCGTGACGGCAACCAGCAACATCAGCACCGCCGGGAGCAACCGTCGGAAGCGGCGTCCCCAGAACGCCAGCACATCGACGCGGCCCCGCGCATCGACCTCGGCGAGCAGCAGCGAGGTGATCAAGAAGCCGGAGAGCGCGAAGAACAGGTCGACACCGAGGAAGCCACCCTGCAACTTGCCGGCGTGGAAGAACAACACGGCAACCACCGCCAGGCCGCGCAGTCCGTCGAGGGCGGCGATGTGGGCACGGGGATGTTCGGCGCGCGAGACCGGCTGCGGTGGGGCCGCTGTCGACAGCGCCATCTACGACCGCTGGGCGACGACCAGCAACGACTGACCGATCGGTGGCCGCACAAAGCGCTCGACGCGCCGGATGACGGGGATGAAGTAGCGGTCGTAGATCGAAGCCAGGCGCCCGGCAGTCGGCGCGCGGCCCAGCACCCTAACGACGAGCCACCAGGCGAAGTACCCGGGCAGGTTGGTGTAGCGCGCCGTGACCTGCTGGAAGCCGACGTGATGCACGAGCGCCAGCAACTCGTTGCGTCGGTACCGGCGGTAGTGCCCGATGCGCTGGTCGAACTTGCCGTACAGCGCTTCGAACGCCGGCACCCAGAGCACCATCTTGCCGCCGGGCGCCAACGACTCGTAGATGTCGCCGAGCGCCTGGTGATCGTCGGGGATGTGCTCGAGCACGTTCAGCAGGACGACGGTGTCGTACGAGCCGGGCGCGGCGGTTCCGTCGAGTTGAGCAGTGACCACGACGACGTTGGGGTAGTCCTTCAATCGCTCGCGCAGTGCCGCGCTGTTGGCCTGTGACGGCTCGAGTGCGGTGAGATGCCCCCGATCGGCGAAGTACGTCGAGTACGTGCCGCGGCCCGCGCCGACCTCGAGGATCCGACCGCTGATGTGCGGCGCGATCAGTTCGATGATCCACGCCGAGTAGTTCTTGGCCTGCTCGAGCTCTTCGAGCACCGCGAGCAGATCGCGGTCAGCGGTATCGAACGATGCCGGCGTACGAGGGGTCGACCGACGACGGAACATCAGCCACGGCGACGAAAGCGGTCGCCGACCCTCGAGTAGCGCACGATGCAGTAGACGGCGCGAAGAGCGTCGCGTCGTCCGATCTTCTTGCCATCGGCGTACGTGCGGCCGCTGTAGGAGATACCGACCTCGTAGATCCGCCAACCGCCCTTGGCAACCTTGGCGGTGATCTCCGGCTCGAATCCGAATCGGTTCTCTTCGATCGTGATGGATTCGAGGACCTCGCGGCGGAACAGCTTGTAGCAGGTCTCCATGTCGGAGAGGTTGAGGCCGGTGAACATGTTGGAGGCAAGCGTCAGCAGCCGGTTGCCCATCGAGTGCCAGAAGTACAACACGCGGTGTGGCCGCCCGGAGAGGAACCGAGACCCGAAGACGACATCGGCCTTGTCGTCGAGGATCGGCGGCAGCAGATCGCCGAACTCGTTCGGGTCGTACTCGAGGTCGGCGTCCTGCACGATGACGAACTCAGAGGTCGCTTCGCGGAATCCGGTCCGCAGCGCCGCACCCTTGCCCTGGTTGCGCTCGTGCAGCACGACACGAACGATCGGGTCGTCGACGCTGCCGAGGATCTGACGCGTCTCGTCGGTGGAACCGTCGTCGACCACGATGATCTCCCGAACCCACGGCGACTCGGCCACGTGCTTCAGCAGTGTCAAGATGGTGCCCTGCTCGTTGTAGCACGGCACCACCACCGACAAGCATGGTCGCGGGTCGTGTGACACGAGGATTTACGTTACTTGCTCGGCCTGATCGGCTGGGCAATCGTCGGCGATGGTCGAGGCCAAGAGCAGCACGACCACCAGCAGCCCCAACCGGTGCAGATCGTCGAATGCCGCTGGCCACGAGGGATTGGCCACGAGTCGGTAGCGGAGCTGACGGCGCACGATCAGCACGGCCAGACCGCCGACGAGTGCGAGCGACGCCGCGCCGGCGACCAGCGGTCGCTTGAACCACACCACGGCCAAACCGACGACGCCGGCCAGCACCCCGTACGTGGGAGAGATCACCAAGCCGGCCAGTACCACGAGGGCCGTGGCAGTGACGAGCGCCCGCCGACGGCCGATGATCTCGGCCGGCCAGTTGGGCGTCGGTGCCCCAGGAGCGCGCATGTCGTCTGCTGTCTTGTCGCGCCAGATCAGGAGGGCGCAGGCCAGCACGGCGAGCGCCGCCAACCCCATGCCGAACCACATCGTGCGTTGCGGGGTCCATGTCATGGTCACCGTGACCGGCGAGGTCGAGCCGGGCAACCGCCAGCCGTTGAACCCGCCCGACACCTGTCGCGGCGCACCCAGGCTCTTCCCCGCCGACTCGGCGTGCCAACCGTCGTTGTATCCCTCACCGAGGATCAACCAACAGCCGTCGGGGCAGTCGGTGACGGTGGCCGTGCGAGTGGTGCGACTGCGCTGCACGGTGACGATCGGCGCTGCGGTCTCGGGCGGCTCTGCACCGCTGCGCAACACGACTTGATCGACGGCGATCCCGGTGGCGCCGCCGGTTGCAGTGGTCAACGCATGGGTGCCGGCGCCGAGGTCGATCTCCGCAGGGTCACACGGAGTGACGGTCACGCTGGCACCGTCGATGAGCCGCGCGATCGCGTCCGCGGACACCTGAATCGGGATCGCCTGTCCATCGATCTCGACCAGGTCGCTCCTGCACCCCGGCGCCTGCTCGAGTGGCCGCGGCGTGGCAATCGAGACCGCGGCCACCTCACGGATCGCCACCGGAAGCACCGTGGTCTCCGCGTAGCGGCGATCGACAGTCGTACGTGGCGCGATGGTGTCGACCGACAACGACAGCGACGATCCGGTCATCGCCGGGAACTCGATCGTGCTGCGCCCTGCAGCATCGGGAGCCGGCACATCGAGTGTCGTCGAAGCGCCGCCGATCGTGACCGTGACCCCGGTGATGGTGCTGTGCAACGCATCGACGGGCTGCGTGAGCGTCAATGACGTGGTCGACTCCGACGGCACGAGCGCAGTGGTCAGGGTCGACCCGACGACGTCGGAGAACGGGGAGG
>JANMNE010000428.1:0-5200 GCA_031373785.1 Ilumatobacteraceae bacterium | reverse complement strand
AGCGCAGCGCCGAAGCGCACCGCCGAAGACGAGGCCGCGTTCGCCGCAGCACAAGCCGATGCTCGCCGCGAGGCCGCCGCCGCCCAGGCCGAGCGCGATGCCCGTGTCGCCTCGACCGCCGCGGCCGTGGCCGACGAGGCCTCCGATGCCGCCGCTGAGGAAGCCCCTGTCGAGGTCGCCGTCACCGACGCTGCCCCCGAGGCTGTTGTCGAAGCCGCGGCGGCCGTCGACAGCACTGACACAACCGAGACCCCGGCAACCGAGACTGAAACCGAAGGCTGATTCCTGTGGCATTCACTGCAAAAGACGTACAGGCGCTGCGCCAGGCCACTGGCGCCGGCATGATGGACGCCAAGAAGGCCCTCGAGGCCAACGATGGCGACATGGACGCTTCCAAGCAATGGCTGCGTGAGAAGGGGCTGGCCGCCAGCGCCAAGCGCGACGACCGCGAGAACAACCAGGGCCTGGTTGCGCTCGTCATCGAGGGCAACGTCGGTGCGATCGTCAAGCTCAAGAGCGAGACCGACTTCGTCGCTTCCAGCGACCTGTTCAAGAGCGAGGCCGCCACCTTGGCGAAGCTGGTCATCGCCGAGGGCGAGGCCGCGGTGGCCAAGCGCGCAGCCGAGCTCGACGACCTGAAGATCACACTGAAGGAGAAGATCGAGTTGGGCGATGTCGTCCGAATCGAGGCTGGTCCTGGCAACGTGCTCGACAGCTACCTGCACATGCAGGGTGGCCGCGGGGTCAACGCGGTGCTCGTCGAGATGGCGAATGCGACGCAGGAACTGGCTCATGACGTGGCCGTGCACATCGGCTTCGCTCGACCGAAGTACCTCAGCCGCAACGACATCCCCGACGACGTGGTCGCTCACGAGCGCCAGACGCTGGAGACCATCAGCCGCAACGAAGGCAAGCCAGAGGCCGCGTTGCCGAAGATCATCGAGGGCCGCCTCAACGGCTTCTACAAAGATGTTGCGCTGCTCGATCAGCCCTATGCCAAAGACGACAAACAATCGATCACCAAGCTGATCGGCTCGGCGTCGATCGTGCGCTTCGCCCAGGTCGAGATCGGCTGATCGGCCGATGACTTCGGCGGCATCGCCCCGATGGAAGCGAATCGTCTTCAAACCGTCGGGCGAGGCCCTCGCCGGTGATTCCGGTCAGGGGCTCGATGCGGCAACGCTCGACTCCACGGCCCGTGAGATCATCGCCGTGCGCGAGATGGACGTCGACGTGTGCGTCGTCGTTGGTGGCGGAAACTTCTGGCGAGGCCGCACGGGCGCGATGTCGGGCATGGACGCGACGCAGTCCGACCACATCGGAATGCTCGGCACCGTGATGAACGCGCTGGCGCTGCAGGACGCGCTCGAGCGGGCTGGCCAAGACACGCGGGTGCAGAGCGCGATCGAGATGCCGCGGCTGTGCGAGCCGTACATCCGCCGCAAGGCCATGCGCCACCTCGAGCAGGGTCGTGTCGTGATCTTCGCCGCGGGTACCGGCAACCCGTTCTTCACCACCGATACGGCTGCGGCCCTTCGTGCGGCCGAGATCGACGCCGATGCCCTGTTGAAGGGCACCCATTCCGGAGTCGACGGCGTCTACAGCGCAGACCCGCGCACGGTTTCGTCAGCGACGAAGTACGACGAGATCACCTACATCGAAGTGATGACCAAGGATCTCAAGGTCATGGATGCCACGGCGATCGCCTTTTGCCGCGACAACGCCATCCCGATCGTGGTGTTCGACATGTCATCTCCTGCGAGGTTGCAGGCGATTCTGCGTGGCGAACGTGTCGGCACGATCATCCAGGGCTGACGGGATGCGCGTCACGCCTCCCCGTCGGTCGATACGCTGGTCACCGTGACTGAAGAGACCCTTCTCGACGCCATCGACAAGATGGAGAAGGCTGTCGAGCACGTGCAAAGCCTGTTCACCACGGTTCGCACCGGTCGGGCATCTCCGGCGCTGGTCGAAAAGATGATGGTCGACTACTACGGGTCGATGGTGCCCGTGCAGCAGCTCGCCGGGTTTCAGGTGCCCGAAGCACGGCAGTTGATCATCAAGCCACACGACCGCGCCTCGCTGGGGGCCATCGAGAAGGCCATCCGTGACAGTGATCTCGGGGTCAGCCCGTCGAACGACGGGGTGATCATCCGACTCAACTTCCCGCCTCTCACCGAGGAGCGTCGCAAGGAATACGTCAAGATCGTCAAGAACATGGCGGAAGACGGCCGCGTTGCCGTCCGCAACATTCGTCGGGATGCCCGCAAGCACCTCGACGCCGCGGAGAAAGCCGCCGAGATCTCCGCAAACGAGCTGGAGCGAGCAGAGAAGGAAGTCGAGCGGATCACCCACGAGCACGTGGAGATGATTGACAAGGCGTTCGGGCGTAAAGAGCAAGAACTCCTCGAGGTCTGAGCGAGCAAAGGGGATTTGCATGACTGACGATTCACGGCGTCCTCGACGCCCGGATGAAGAGGAAGCCGAGGACTACGGTCCACCGTTGTTCGCCGACTCGACCGACGAAGATGACGAGTCGGGCGGCTTGTCGTTCGGCACGTCCGACACCGGCCCGTTGCCACACTGGACCGAGCCCCCGACCGGTGAGATACCGCGAACCCTGACCGCCAACCAGCCCGCCGACCACACCGACGACCTCGATGTCTGGTCGTCGTTCGCCGGCAAAGCCCCGGTGTGGCGCGACGATCAGCCCGTCGACCCACACGACGAAACCGGCGAGATGGAGCGAGTCGTCCCGGTCGAGCCGGTGCTCGGGGCTGGTGACGACATCACCAGTCGCGACGAGTCGATCCCGATTCGGCGCGAGCCCGGCCGCATCACGATCGGCACGGATCCCACCGACGACCGTTCACGGCCGGTGCCTCGCAAGGGCCGCCCCGGTGAGCCGGTGCGCGGTGGTCGCCCCGCTCGCTCCGGCTCGACTGCTCGTCCGGCACCTCGACCTGCCAAGACGTCGGGCCGCGACGTGCCGACAGCCATCGGTGTCGGTCTGATGCTGGCCGCCGTGTTCATCGTTGCGGTTGTCGTCAGCCCGAAATTGGTGCTGCTGGTCGTCGTCGCCGTGCTGGGGTTCGGCGCGGTCGAATACTTCGACAAGGTCTCCGAGAAGGGCTACCGCCCGGCGACGTTCGTCGGCATCGTCGCATGCGTGGCGACGCCGATCGCCACCTATTGGGTCGGCGAGCAGGCCCTGCCGCTGATCATCGCACTCGGGTTCGTCGCCAGTGCGCTCACCTTCATCGGGGCCAAGAGCCTCGAGGCGGCCCCGATGCCGAACATGGCCATCACGACCCTCGGTGTGGTGTGGATCGGCTTCCTCGGTTCGTTCGCGGCGCTGATCCTGCGGTACTCGAAGGGCTCCGGATTCCCCGTGGCAGCAGGGTTCTTCAGCACCAAGATCGGCACCGACACGTTGTGCCTGCTGGCGATCGGCGTGGTGGCCAACGATGTCGGCGCGCTCGTCTTGGGCAGTGCGGCGGGCAAGTCACCGCTGCGCGCCTGGATCAGCCCCAACAAGAGCATCGAAGGCCTGTTCGGTGGCACGGTGGCCACGATCCTGGCGATGGTGATCGTCGGCCTCACGGATCGATCGAGCACCTGGAACAGCGCCGGCGACCTGATCATCCTGGGAATCGTGATCTCGATCATGGCGCCCATCGGCGACCTCACCGAGAGCATGTTCAAGCGCAACCTCGACATCAAGGACTTCGGCGGCATCATCCGCGGCCACGGTGGTGTGCTCGATCGCTTCGACGGGTTCCTGTTCACCCTGCCGGCTGTGTACTACCTCCTGCAGATCCTGCAGCCCTGGGTGACCAAGTAACCGGGGGCGCGGCTGCCCGCAAGCCGCATGCGGCCGATGGATGCGAGACTGACGCCATGTCAACGGTTCGTGTCGCCATTGCCGGCTCCTCGGGGTCGATCGGGGTGCAGACCCTCGATGTCGTCCGTGCCGAGGCGGGCAGCTACGAAGTCGTCGCCCTCGGCGTTTCCTCGTCGATCGAGGTGCTGATCGCGCAAGCCAACGAGTTCCGACCGAAGGACGTCGCCGTGGCGGATCAGAGCAAGCGGGCCGAGGTCGCGGCCGCCCTGCCATTCGCCGAGGTCGTGGCCGATCTCGCGGATCTCGCCGATGACGCCGACGTCGTCGTCAACGGTGTGGTCGGCTTCGCCGGTCTGGCGGTGACCGTGCGCACCCTGCAGCTGGGCAAGCGCCTGGCGCTGGCCAACAAGGAGAGCCTGATTGCCGGCGCACCGGTCGTGCAACCGCTCCGATCGACCGCCGGCGCCGAGCTGGTCCCCGTCGACAGCGAGCACTGTGCGGTGCATCAGTGCCTGCGTTCGAGCGCGGATGTGGGTCGCGAGGTTGCCCGGATCGTGCTGACGGCCAGTGGCGGGCCGTTCCGCGGCCGCCCCGCGGCAGATCTTGCCGACGTCGAGGTCGAACAGGCACTGGCCCATCCCACGTGGAAGATGGGCCCGAAGATCACGATCGACTCCAGCACGTTGATGAACAAGGGTCTCGAGGTGATCGAGGCGCACGAGCTGTTCGGCACGCCGTATGACCAGATCGAGGTCGTCGTGCATCCGCAGTCGATCATTCACTCGATGGTCGAGTTCACCGACGGCTCGACGATCGCCCAGCTCAGCATGCCTGACATGCGACTGCCCATCGGCTACGCCCTGGCCTACCCGAGCCGGATCGCCACGGCGTTCGGTCGGATCGATTGGGCGGCGTTGCGCCGGCTCGACTTCGAGGCACCCGACACCGCCACGTTCCGGTGCCTGCCGCTGGCCTACGAGGCCGGCCGGATCGGCTCGACGGCCCCGGCCTGGCTGAGCGCCGCCAACGAGGTGGCCGTCGAAGCGTTCCTGGCCGGGCGCATCCGCTGGTCACAGATCGCCGAGGTGTGTGACGCATCGCTCCAGCGCTTCGAGCGATCTGCCGATAGAACAGTGGACGACATCATTGCTGCCGATGCTCGTGCGCGTCGGGTGGCCACGGAGGTTCTTTCAGCGTGAGTGACACCTACACCAAGTTTCGCAACGAGGTGATGGCCGGCGGGGCAGACAGCCCCGAACTCGAGCCGACCGCTGGTGGGTCGACCGCGGTGATCGGTTTCGCAGTGATCATCGGCCTGCTCGTCGCCTTGTTCATGTGGAGCCCGTGGGCGTTCGT
>JANMNE010000414.1:0-6183 GCA_031373785.1 Ilumatobacteraceae bacterium | reverse complement strand
CCTCGGTCAACGCCGAACTGACCGCACCCTGATCGCACGCCGACCAGTCGATACCGACCAGTGCTTCGACCATCCCAACGACCGACACGACAACCCCCTCCACACGCTGCAAACCAGTTGACTGAGACGGGGAACGTCGCTGGCGATCAGAGTACTCAGGGGGTGCTACACGGTTCGTTCCACCTGCTCAGCGCGCGAAATCCGGCCGCACAGATGGTTCCGACCGGCAAGACTGGGTGGGTGCCTCGAGTGCCTGACAGCATCCCCGCACCTCGGCTGACCCTGCGGCGATGGCTTCCGACCGACGGTCCCGACCTGTCCGCAGCCGTCCTGGAGAACCTCGATCACTCGGTCACATCGCCGGGTGAGGTCGGCGTCGACTGTCGCTGGTTGGTCACCCGACAACACTGGGCGACGAGATCGGCAACGGGCGAGCGCTAGCTAGTTGGGCAGCAGTTGCAAGATGTCGAGCTTCAAGAAGACGCCGCCTGACGGGGTGATGCTGCCGGTGCCCTGCATCGGTTCCCACTTGAGGTTGAGATTGCCCTCGGCCGTCACGCTGACACCGCGCAATGGTCGAACACCGATGGTGAGGTGGTTCTCGTCGCCGAGTTGCAAACCGGCGGTCTTCGACCAGTCGATCGTCGCCTTGGTGCTCCAATCGAAAAACCAGTTCGGCCAGGACTGCACTTCACGATGCAGCACCTCGATGCCGCCGGCGCCGAACAGCTTCCCGACCGGTGTGAGGAACCTGAACTGCGTGTTCGGCGTGGAGTGCACGGTGAACGTGCCGAGATCGAGCGTCAGTTGCTGCAGCGTGACCTCTTGCCAATCGATGCGCAACTGCCACGGCACCGTGAGGTCGAGGGGTCTCATCCGCAGTGTCGTCGGTGCCGACGGCGTGGACGATGACGATGACGACGATGACGATGACGGTGCTCCGCCTCCCTCCAGCACTGCCCACGTGGCATCGTCGACGACACCGGTCTGGGGCAGGCCGTTCTGGCCCTGCAGATAAGTGACCGATGCTTCCGTGATCGGCCCGAAGATGCCGTCGACTTGGCTCAATTGAATGCCCGAATCGCGCAGCGCGCCTTCGAGCAGTTCTTGGAGATGACGGACCCAATCGGCTTCTGGGCTGTCGCGTCGGAGTTCTGGATTGGCCATGGTGCTGCTCCTCAGGCGTAAGCGGTGTCGGTGCCGTCGTCGTCGTAGGTGATGCTGGGATCCACGCCGGCGACTGCTTCGGGGATCTCGGCGGACTCGGCCAGGTAGGCGACCCAGTCCTGGTCGAGGTCCAGGGATCCGAACGCTGTCAGTTCCACCTCGATCTGCGCATTGAGGTCCATCTCGTCGGGCATCGCTCCTCCTCGGGTCGTCCTCGGCTCGTCTCTCACCGTAGGGATGGTTCGACGCCCTGACCAGCGGGACCCGGGCGGTCGATCGGGTCGGCGCAACCGCCTCTTCGGGCAACTCGCCGGCAACTGGCGACCGATTGGCGTTGGCTACCACGTCGCTGGCCGGTAGCGTCTCACGAGCTATGGGTTCGCTGATCAAAAAACGCCGCAAAAGAATGCGCAAGAAGAAGCACAAGAAGATGCTTCGCCGTACTCGTCACCAGCGCCAACGCGGCAAGTGACCCTCTGAGATCTCGGTACCGGCCGCCCGCAGCACAGCGGGCGGCCGTTGCGCGTCTAGGGGCACGTTGCGGTGAGCACCACGACCGCCTCGGGGAGCGCTGCCGCAAGATCGTGATGACCACGCAGGAACCACGTCGCCCCGCTGCCCGCCAGGGTCGGGCTCGACCCGGATGCTTCGCGGATGCGGTCGCGCCAGCGGGCGAGCGCCGTGAACGCTGAGACTGCAGCAGGCTCGAGATCGTTCTCGCCATCGCTGCGCGGCCCGCCCAGTTGGTCCCACGCCCGGTAGACGAACGGCGAACTGACCTTCAGCGGAGGAACGACCAGCGTGATGTCGAGCGGTTGGAATGGCAGCGGCTCGACCAGTTCACCGATGCCGCGAACCCGGGCTCGGCCTCCCAACAGACAGAACGCCACATCGGTGCCGAGGGCAGCGGCTCCCACCACATCGGTGTAACCGGCCCAACGAAGGACGGCTGCGGCGTCAGCAGACCCTCCACCGAGCCCACCGCCATACGGCAACGACTTGGCGATGTGCACCGAAGCGGCACGCCCGACGAGGTGGAGCGCCTTGGCGACGAGGTTCGAATCGTCGAGGGGCATGCCCTTCGCATAGGGCCCGTCGGCGGTCAACCCGGTCGAGGTCGGATCGATGGTCAACGTGTCGTGCCAGTCGAGCGAGACCATCTCGGCATCGATGAGGTGATATCCGTCGTTGCGCACGCCGGTGATACGCAAGCTCAAGGTCAGCTTCGCCGGTGCCGTCACGACGACCGGGCTCATCGGGCCGCTCGACGGGCCGCCAGCCAGGCAGTGGCCAGCGCGCCCCACTCGATCACATCCAGTTCCTCCGGGCGCCGTTGCGCGTCGATGCCGGCCGCGTCGAACACCTCGGGCGCGACCACATCGGCCAGCGAACGCCGCAACATCTTCCGCCGCTGCCCGAAGGCCGTGCGCACCAACGTGAACAACGGCTCCGGGTCCACGGCGATGGCGGGTGTGGGCCGCCGGCGGATGTCGGCCAATGCCGACTCGACCTTCGGGCGAGGCAGGAACACGCTGGCCGGTACGGTGCCGGCGATCCGCGCGGTCGCCCAATAGGCGACTTTCACGCTGACCGCGCCGTACGCGTCGGAGCCTGCGGCCGCACAGAGCCGATCGGCGACTTCTCGCTGCACCATCACGAGCATCCGCTCCACCGCCGGCACGAAGTCGAGCAGATCGCAGACCAGCGGTGTGGCCACGTTGTACGGCAGGTTGGCCACCAGCACCCATCGCGGAGCTGCGGCCAGGATTGAACCCCAATCGAGCCGAAGCGCGTCGGCCTCGACGACCGTCACGTTGGCCAGGTCCGCAACGACGGTCCGCAACACGTTGGCGATGCCGTGGTCGACCTCGATCGCGGTGATGGTTGCCCCGGTCTCGGCCAACGCCATCGTCAGCGAGCCGAGGCCTGCGCCGATCTCCACGACGTGGTCCTGCGGCCCGATGTCGGCCAGGCGGGCGATCTTGCGGACGATGTTGGCATCGACAACGAAGTTCTGCCCGAGGTCGCGTCGTGGGGCCAGGCCGTGTTCGCTGAGCAGCGTCCCGATGTCGTTGCGCGAGTGCACGCCTACCAGCTGATACGGACCGGCACGGGTGCGTCGGCGAGATCGCTGATCACCGTGAACAGGTCGGTGTGCAAGACGATGTCGACGCCTGCAGGCAGCGGTGTGCTGATGCTGTTGGTGCACGTCGTGGTCTGCCCGTTGTCGGTGTTGGTCACGGTCAGCACGGATCCCCACGGTGCCAGCGCCGTCGTGCACTGCCGCTTGGTGGCGTCGGCATAGCGGCGGAAGCTGGCCTTCCCGCTGGCCTCGGTGGCGGTCGGCCCCGGGGGAATGATGATGTCGACGACCGCCGGGTCAGCGCCCGAGGGCGGACCGTTGAGGAAGATCGGCGGATCGGGTGTGTATGCCGACGTCGATGGAGCCTGGTTGGCGCCGACCTGCGGAACCCCCGCCGCGCCCAATGCCGGCGCCGCCGAACCCGCATCGTTGCGGTTGATGATCCACAACGCCGGGAGCGCTGCCACCGTGAAGATGGAGGCGAGTGCGAGGCGACGGCGGTCGTAGGAGTTCATTGTGGGGATTCCCGTCCGTGGGACAGGGAAAAGGCTACGGACGAATACCCGGGAACGCAAGGCATGTGTTCGCCACCGTAGCGGCGCGCACCGCCTCGAGGGGCGCACCTCGCAGGTCGGCGAGTGCCTGCACGACGTGTGTCACGAAGGCGGGTTGGTTGGGACGACCGCGGTGCGGGACCGGAGCGAGGTACGGACTGTCGGTCTCGGCGAGCATTCGATCGATCGGGCACAACCGCGCTGCATCGTGCAGATCGGTCGCGGTCTTGAACGTGACGATGCCACTGAACGACAGGTACGCACCTCGCTCGAGACACTGTCGGGCCTCGTCGGGCCCGCCGCTGAAGCAGTGGAAGATGGTCTGCTCGGGCGCTCCCTCTGCATCGAGGATGTCGAAGGTCTCGGCCCACGCGTCCCGCGTATGGATCACCAGCGGCAGCGATCGGTCGTGCGCCAACTGGATCTGTGCGGCGAACGCGTCGCGCTGCGCGTCGTGCGGCGAGTGGTCGTAGAAGTAGTCGAGACCGCATTCGCCGATGGCGATCACGTGAGGGTCGTCGATGTACGACAGGATCGACTCGACACCGTACTTGGCCTCGTGCGGGTGAAGGCCGGCGGTGGCGAAGATGTCGTCGTGCGACGCGGCAACGGCGATGGCCTGTTGGGTCGTGGCCGAATCGCAACCGACGTTGATCATGGTGGTGACCCCAGCGGCGCGAGCCGCGGCAATCACATCATCGACCGGCACGCCTCGCGTGTCGAACAGATGGCAGTGGCTGTCGGTGTAGGCCACCGCCGGGTCACACCGCCCTGCGCGGGAACAGCGACTCGCCCTTGGTCACGGCGAGCCCACCGGGGTAACCGCCCCATTCGGCTGCCACCGGAAGGCGCTGATCGTCGACGCGACCGGTGATGCCCAGCCGCTCCCACACCGTCTGGCATGTCTCGGGGATCGCCGGCGAGGCGAGCACCGCCACGATGCGCAGCGCCTCCAGTGCATCGCCCATCACCGCGTCGACCTCCGGGCCTGGCTCGGCCTTCCACGGTTCGTTGGTTTCGAGATGGGCGTTGGTGGCGCGGATCAGGCTCCACGTCGCGTCGAGGGCGCGGCTCGGTGCGGACTCCGCCCATCCCGTCGCAGTCGCCGCGTAGGCCGACGCAGCAGCTGCAGCCAACGGCGAGTCGGGGCGCGGCGCCGGCCCGATGCCGCCGCACTTCTTGGCGACGACGGTGGCGACGCGGGCCAGCAGGTTGCCGAGGTTGTTGGCGAGATCGGAGTTGTACCGGCCGATCAGGCCCTCGTAGGTGAAGTCGCCGTCGTTGCCATAGGGGGTCTCGGCGAGGATGTAGTAGCGGAACCCGTCGACCCCGATGTCGGCAACGAGGTCGAGTGGGTTGACCACGTTGCCGGTGGTCTTGCTCATCTTCTCGCCGCCGGCCAGCAGCCAGCCGCCGACGGCCCATCCAGCAGGCGGCTCGATGCCTGCACTGATCAGCATCGCCGGCCAGTAGACGCAGTGGTGGCGGATGATGTCTTTGCCGATCAGGTGATGCGCCGGCCACCAGCTCTCGAACCGTTCGGTGTCGGTGCCGTAGCCGACGGCGGTGAGGTAGTTGGCCAGGGCGTCGAACCACACGTAGGCGACGTGCTTGGCGTCCCATGGCAACGGGATTCCCCACGTCAGGCTGGTGCGGCTGACCGAGAAATCGCGCAGGCCACCACGGATCAGCCCGAGCGCCTCGTTGCCGCGGAACTCGGGCACGATCGCTCCGGGGTGAGCGGCGTACCACTCCAGCAGGCGGTCCTGGAATCGGCTGAGCCGGAAGAAGTAGTTCTCCTCCTCGACGTGTTCGACCGGCAGATGGTGGATCCGGCACAGGTCGCCGGGGTCGAGCTCGTCGTCGGTGTAGTACTCCTCGCAGGCGATGCAGTACTTGCCCTTGTAGAGGCCGAGCTCGATGTCGCCGGCGTCGTAGCAACGCTGCAGCAGCTCGGCGACGCCGATCTTGTGGCGTTGCTCGGTGGTGCGGATGAAGTCGTCGTTGGAGATGTTCAACTGCTGCCACGCCTGCTGGTACAGCGGGGCGATCGAGTCGGTGAACGCCTGCGGCGATTGCCCGGCGGCCTCGGCAGCTTGCTGCACCTTCTGCCCGTGCTCGTCGGTGCCGGTGAGGAAGTGCACGTTGTCGCCGAGCAGGCGATGCCAGCGAGCCAGGGCGTCGCCGACAATGGTGGTGTAGGCGTGGCCGAGGTGCGGCTTGGCGGTGACGTAGTAGATAGGGGTGGTGAGGAAGTAGTTGCTCACGACTGGATCCTTTCGAAGAATGGCGAAACGACGGCTGGGTTAGAAGCCGGTGCGCATTCGACGGGTTCGAGTCGGTGTTCTCACGTCGCCAAGGATACGCCGGATGGCGGCA
>JANMNE010000413.1:0-11978 GCA_031373785.1 Ilumatobacteraceae bacterium | reverse complement strand
GCAGGAATGCCGTTGCCGTCGCGGTCGTCGAACGGTTCGTGCACGCACTGGTAGTTCTGGCCGTAGGTGAACACGGTGACCTTGCCGTCGGCGTAGCCATCGGTCTGGTCGACCCGGATCGGACGCGACGGATCGGCCGTGGCGCTAGTGGTGGCCGAGGCGGTCACGCCGTACAGCGCAAAGCTGGCTGCCAATCCGGTCAGGGCGACACCGCCGGTGACCATGATCGATCGACGGCGCCGATGGCGGCTCGGCTTGGTGCTCGTGGGTGCGGGTGTCGCGGTTGTTGCAGTTGTTTCGTCGTTCATCAGTTCTCCTCCAAGTGATGGGCGTGTCCCGGCGTAGCGGCCGGGAATAGCGGTCGTTCGCAGCCGGACGGCGAGACGGATTGGCGGTCGGCATCAGACTTTGGTCCTACGCCGTCGACGACTTCCCCAACTGATTCTCACGGTGCTCCTGGCTGGTGCTTGCGGATCCGGTGTTGGATGTTGGCCATGAATGCACCGACTCCCGATCCTGCGCGCGGCGTGACCGCCGACCGCAGATCGTTCCTCCGCCTGAGCGGAATCGCCGCGCTCGGACTCACTGCTGCAGCGTGCTCGAGCACGTCGCCGTCGTCTTCGTCTTCGTCGTCGGCCTCGTCGCTCGCCTCCTCTGCTGCGCCACCGGACTCGACCGCGGCAACGAGCGCAGCGCCCGCCGCGACCGACCCCGTCGCTGCCGAGACCTCTGTTGTCGACACGGCGGTGGTCTCGAACTCGCCGACCTCCGTATCCGCTGTGCCATCCGCACAGTCAGCGTTGACTGCTACGGATTTCGACGGACTGGGGACGTGTTCGCTGATGCCCGACAAGACGGCAGGCCCGTTTCCGCTCGATCAGCAATTCGACCGCCGAGACGTCACCGAGGGCCTTCCCGGTCATCCCATGCGCCTCGGTCTGCGCGTGGTCGACAAGACCTGCGCCGCCGTGCCCGGCGCGGCGGTCGAGATCTGGCATGCCGACGCGACCGGCGACTACTCCGCCTTCATCGACAACGGCGGTGGCAAGGACGCGGGTGCCGGCACGACCTTCCTACGCGGCACCCAGACCGCCGACGACAACGGCATCGTCGAGTTCCTGACCGTCTATCCCGGCTGGTATTCGGGCCGCGCCGTGCACATCCACCTCCGGGTCCACCTCGCTGACACCACGGTGTTGACCTCGCAGATGTTCTTCGATGCCGATTACACCGCGGGCGTGTACGCGGCAGCGCCGTATGCCGAGTTCGGTCTGCCCGACACCCCGAATTCGTCGGACCGCATTGCTGGCGATCCCCAGGCCGAAGGCACGTTGCTGCACACGACCGCAGGCGAGACGTCGCTCGGCGCCGGCACGCTCGGCCTGCTAAACCTCGGCATCGACGCCGCCGCGTAGCCGGCGCAGACGAACCCGCACACGCACAGCCGCGCGAGCGCGCAACACCATCCATCGGCACCGCTTGGCGGCGGTTCACGCCGCGTCTCGTTTGGGTGGTCCGGTGGTCATGATCTGTCCGTCGGGGAGCCGGATGGTCAACTCCCGGTTCGGACCCAAAGAGATCTGCCAATCGTGGTGGTGGATCTTCTGGTGGTGTCGTTCGCAGATCGGCAGAAAGTTGTCCAAATCCGATGTGCCGCCGTGTTCCCACCAGATCACGTGGTGCAGTTTCAGACGCGAGTACCGCACCCGACACCCCGGAATCGCGCAGGTCGCATACAACCCGCGTAGCGCCCGACGTTGGGCCCGGTTCGCCAACCTGGTCGAGCGTCCGAGGTTCAACTCTCCCGGGGCGTCGATGACGACCCCGCCACCAACCCGGACCGTGAACTCGCGGGCCCGTGGCCGCAACTCCTCCAAGAACTCGCGCGGTAGATCGACCTCCACACCCCAATCCAGGGTCGGTCGACCATCGGGCTGTGGGCGGGTGTGATCCTCGACGATGATGATCTCCGGGCGACCGACCCCGACGCCGTCACCGTTGAGCAACGCCAACAACGCCAACGCCCGCAGATAGGCCTGCTTGTCGACCGGGTCGCTGGGGCAGCCGTCGGGGTGAGCGTCGTGGAACATCGCTTCGACCTGAGCATCAAGACGGACTTCCAACCTCGCCCATGTCGCCGGATCCAAGGTGACCGACCAGCGCCCCATGCCGCTCATCGTGTCGATCCACGAGGCGACCCGGATCGCCCGCCGCTGCCGCTCCAACCGCTCCAACCCATCACCATCACGCTCCAACCGTCGCGCCTCAGCACGCACCGCACGCGCGAACTCGTCCGCCGTGGACTGCTCGGCAACCGCCACCAACCCGCCCACCGCCTCGATCAACCGGTCGCGCACCGCCGGTTCGACCTGGCGCAACGCACGAGTCACGACATCGACATGCTCACCCGACACGTTGCCAGCAACCAGCGAGGCACCCAACGATGGCACCACCTCGGCAGTCCCGGCACGTTCCAACATCTGCTGACCATGTCGCAACGACGTGCGACCGGCTTCGGCCAGCGACTGCTCAGGGAACGACGACAACGCCGCGATCGACCGAGCGAACGCGACCTCGCGTCCATCGACCCACGACCGCAACCGGCGCAGATCATCGACCGCAGCCTGTAACACACCCAAATCGGCACACGACGCATCGACTGCTGCGACCCGCCTGACCAGGCTGTGCGCGTCGTCGGACCTCATGTGTTCCACTCTGCCAAAGGGGTGTGACACGGTAACGAACACACGTTCGATACAGAGACCAGCGTGAAAGAACTGCGCGCCAGCTGAGCGAAACTCGATCATGGCAACCGTGAGACTGGTGCTGGCCAACGACCCGGTCGACGCCGAGGCAATCGATGTGTGGGTCGACGGGTTGGTCGGAGATTGCCCAGTCAGGTTCCGGTTGGATACCGGGGCAGCCGACTGCGTTGTGCCGCTGCTGGACTCGACGAAGATGCTCACGGTCACTGGGATCGACTCGGGAGTGGCGCTGAGCGGCACCGGGCTGAGCGACGACAAGGTCGTCGTGCCGCGGATCCGCTTGGGCGACCGCATGATGGAGGACGTCGCGGCAACCCGATCGGTCGCCGGATCGTCGCTCTCAGCATTGCTCGGCATGACTGCACTCGGGCGGTTTCGGTGCGAGTTCCGCTTCAGCGAGCATCGGTTGGAGCTCGATGGCCGCACAGGTGGGGACTGGGGTGACTGGTTCGACCTCACGTCGCACGTCGGCACTCAGCCGATGGTGCCGGTCGAGTTCGAATCGGTCGTTGCCTCGGCATGCTGGGACACGGGCGCCGGGCTCACTGCCGTCGATGTCGACTTCGCCCACGCACACCCGCATTTGTTCGAGCCTGTTCGGGCCACCCGTGGCGTCGATGCCTCTGGTGTCGAGATGCCCAGCCAGCTGTGCCGAATGGCAGCACTTCGGGTCGGAGGGATCGCGATCGAGCCGAGTGCGTGCGCGATCGTCGACTTCGGTCCGCTCAACGCCGCACTGGAACAACCGATCTCGTTCGTCCTCGGCATGCCGGCGATCGTTCAAGCCGACTGGTGCTTCGACTTTCCCCAGCGCCGCTGGAGCGTGCGCCGGCCGTGAACGCTTTCGGGAATGAGGGTGGAAGGGCAACCGACCTGCGTCGTGGTCGCGCTTTCACGGTTACGGTCAAGACGTGACGGGCTCCACAGCACACGTGCCCCTCAAGGAGGATTTGCTCGATGCCTACGGCATTGAGGTCCAACGACTCCTGCGGCATCCGTTCGGGTTCGAGAGCGAGTGCTGGATCGCCGATGACCGCTGGTTCGTGAAGGTGTGGCGTCACGACCCGCCAGGAAACCTCGCGCTACTCGAACGTCTCGACCTTCCTGTGCCAGCTCCGCTGCGGACACGTGATGGCGTCCTGGTCGCGACGGCCGATGCACACAGCTACGCGGTCTACCCATACGTGCGCGGTCGTGCTGCGAACTGGACCGACTGGGCCGAGATCGCGCGAGTCATGCGCCGGATGCACGACCTCGACGTCGAGTGCCTCCCAGCAACGCGTGGGGTGCTCGACCGATCGGGCATCGAACTGCTTCGAGATCGCCTTGATCATCCGTGGATCCGAGATCGTCGCGACGAGGTGACGCGTATGGTCGATCGGCTCGAAGTGGTGATCGAACTCGCGAGCAGCGTCGAGCGGCAAGGTGTGCTGTGCCACAACGATCTCATCGGTGACAACCTGTTGATCGGCGACAATGGTCGGGTCGTGGCGATGCTCGATTGGGATCACGCCGAGATCGCGCCGTGCGAGCACGATGTGTGGATCGCGACCGAAGGACCCATGGCCACAGAGTTCCTTCAAGCGTATGGGGCCGTCGACTTGAACCCGACACACCTCGAATACGCGCTTCTCAGACGTGCGGTTGGTGACCTCGCCGCACGCATCGCGGATGAAGTGGATCGGCCGGGGGTCGATACCTGGGGCTTCGACCGATGGCGCCGATTGGAGCACAACCTCGATCTGCTGACCCGCCCGCACGGGTTCACGGCGCCATAGCGCTGGCGCGTGCATCAGCTATCGCTCGCCCCGAGGCGCGGCGACAGGTGTCCACTCAGAACGGAGGATCCCGTAGACCATCGTGTCGAACCACTGTCCTTCGTCGCCTCGCCAGGAGTGCCGCAGCCGGCCCTCGTGGCGGAAACCTGCGTGCGACAAGACCGCCTGCATCGCGGCGTTGTCGTCTCGGGTGTTGGCTTCGATGCGATGGAGCTCGGGGTACGTCGTGAAGAGGAACTCTGCGATCCAGCGCACAGCCGCCTTGCCGTGGCCGCAGCCTCGATGAGGGCCGGCAATTCGCAGATCGAACTGGGGCGCGCCGTTACCGATGTCGGTGAGATCGACCAGTCGGATCAGGCCGATGGTCTGTCCATCGTCGACGATCCAATGACTGGTCACGTCCGGACTCGCAACGTCCATCTCGTGGACATCGGCCTGTGACAGCCGGCGTTGACCGTGGAACGGCCACTCGTCCGCGCACAGGAACTCGACAAGCGCATGGTCGTCGCGAGGTAGTGCGACGCGCACGTGCTCCGTTGACACGGACGAGACGATAGAGCATTAGCGGTCGACAGAAGCGTGGACTTTGATCGCCCGGGGGTGGTCTGCAGCCTTCGCTGCACCGGTGATCGGCCGGTACGGCCAACCCGGGCCGTGATTTCCCGACGGGATATTCTCCAGTGCCATGCGGGTCCTTGTTCTCGGTGCAGGTTTCGGTGGATTGGAGCTCACGACGCGGTTGTCGGATCACTTCGGCGACGACGTCGACGTGGTGTTGATCGACCAGGCTGACGGGTTCGTCTTCGGCTTCTCGAAGCTTGATGTGATGTTCGGCAAGTCGCGACCCGACGCGGTGCACCACCCGTACCGAGACCTGGTCAAGCCGGGCGTGAGCTTCGTGCAGTCGACCATTCGCTCGATCGATCCCATCGGCAAGCGCGTGGTGACCGATGCGGGTGAGTTCGACGCCGACGTGCTCGTCGTCGCGCTCGGCGCGGATCTCCATCCCGCGCTGACGCCGGGGCTGGTGGAGGGCGGGAACGAGTTCTACACCGTCGCCGGCGCATTCGCGCTGCGCGACGTGCTCGCCGACTTCGACGGTGGGCGAGTGATCGTGGCCGTCACGTCGACACCGTTCAAGTGCCCGCCGGCACCCAGCGAGACAGCACTGCTGATGCACGATCACCTCACCGCACGTGGATGTCGCGATGCCTCCTCGATCGCATTGGTGATGCCGATGGGTGTGCCGATCCCACCATCGCCGGCGGCCTCCAAGGCGCTGCTCACCGCCTTCGCCGAGCGAGGCATCGATTGGCATCCCGAGCGCCTGGTCACCAGGCTCGATCCGGCACGCAAGGTCGCGTTGCTCAGCGATGGTGGGGAGATGCCGTACGACCTGTTCCTCGGCGTGCCGGTGCACCGCGCCCCCGAAGTCGTCGTGGATTCAGGCCTGGCGGTCGGCGGCTGGATACCCGTCAATCCGTTGACCCTCGAGACATCGTTCCCGGGCGTGTACGCGGTCGGCGACGTGACCAGTGTGGGCACCCCGAAGGCCGGCGTCTTCGCCGAAGGTCAAGCGGCAGTCGTGGCCGATCAGATCGCGGCGACCATTCGCGGCGACGCGTCGTCGACGACGTACGACGGCCGCGGCATGTGCTACCTCGAGTTCGGTGAGCGCCAGGTGGCGATCGTCGACGTGACCTTCCTCAGCGGCCAGACCCCGTTCGGCGACATGCAGGGCCCGTCCGAGCTCTTCTCCGCGGACAAGGCCGAATTCGGTTCCAGCCGGATTCAGCGGTGGTTCGGACGAACCTGGAGCAACGAGGCGCGAGCCGTCAGCTGACGACCCGCCCACCCGGAGGACGACACGGGCCTTCGGGAGTGACAGAATCGCGGCCACGACACACAGGGGGTAGTTCATGGCGATGGATTTGGTCATCGAGGTCGACAACCAGCCCGGCACGCTCGCTCAGATCGCGGCAGCGATCAGCGATGCCGGGGTCAACCTCGCAGCGGCGACGTGTGTGGGCATGGGCGATCGCGCCGAACTCCACATCCTCGTGCCGTACGCCGAGGCCGCGCGCCACGCACTTGCCATCACCCATCAGGCCGTCGTCACTCGCGAGCGTGAGGTGGTGGTCGTCGATGTCGAGGATCGACCTGGGGCACTTGCCGACCTCGCCCGCATCGTCGCCGAGGCGGGGATCGACATCGATCTCGTGTACGTGGCGACCAACAACCGCGTCGTGTTCGGCTCGCAGGATCTCGACGGGTTGAGGGCGGCGCTCGGTCAGCAGCACTGATCGACGCGCACACAATCTGATGGTGGCCAAACGGATCATCTCGGTCGTCGGCTGCCATGCCGAGGGCGAGCAGGGCGATGTGATCACCGGGGGAGTCCTGCCTCCGCCGGGCGACACGATGATGGCCAAGAAGGTGGCGTTCGAACGCGACCACGACGACATCCGCCGCATGCTGATCTGCGAGCCACGCGGTTCGGTTGCTCGCCACGTCAACCTGATCGTGCCGTCCACTCGCCCCGATTGTGCAGCAGGGGCGATCGTGATGGAGCCAACCGAATACCCGCCGATGTCGGGATCGAACACGATGTGCATCGCCACGGTCTTGCTCGAGACCGGTGTGATCCCGATGACCGAGCCGCAGACCCGCTTTCGCCTCGACATGCCTGCCGGCCCGGTCGACATCGTTGCCGAGTGCAGCAATGGCAAGTGCGTCTCGGTCACCTTGAAGAACGTCCCGGCGTTCGTGTTCGCCCTCGATGCCGCACTCGAGGTGCCCGGCCACGGGACACTGGCGGTCGACATCTCCTACGGCGGCATGATCTACGCCATCGTCGATGCTGCCCCGCTCGGCTTCGAGATCGCCGCGCACGAAGCACGCGATCTCGCCGTGCTCGGCGAGCAGATCCGTGTGGCCGCCCGCGAGCAGCACCCGGTCACGCATCCCGAACTGCCCGATATCGCGGGTGTGTCGATCGTGCAGTTCGCCGGGCCGTTGACCCGCGATGGAAACCGGGTCAGTGCTCGCAACACCTGCATCGTGTCGCCGGGTCGCTCCGATCGCTCACCCACGGGGACGGGCACCACCGCCCGGATGGCGGTGCTGCACGCCCGTGGGGTGTTGCAGGTCGGCGGAGGGCTGACGCATTCATCGATCATCGACTCGCAGTTCCACGGCACGATCGTCGGCGAGACCACCGTTGGTTCGTTCCCCGCGATCGAGGCCACGATCCGCGGCCGGGCATGGATCACCGGTCTGCATCAGTACTTCGTCGATGCCGATGATCCATGGCCGACCGGCTACGTGCTGTCCGACACGTGGGGCACTTCGACGTCGGTCGTGCAGCAGTAGCCCGTGCAGCATCAAGAGCAGCGGCGTCAGGGCTGGCGTCCTGTCCAGGCGACCAACTGATCGATCAGCGGAGCATCACTGGCAACCGCAACAGCGTTGGCGAACGGTGCGTCGAACTGGAGGTTGGCCGGTGCGGTGGCCCTGAACGCTTCCCACATCGGGGTCCTGTCGGCCATCGGGAGATCGCGGTGCATGGTGTCGAGCGACAACCGGCACACGCCGTCGTCCCACTTCGGGTGCTGGCCGGTCGCTCTGGCGATGTCCCACGTGTGCGTGGTGATCTCGCTGACGTACATCGCCAACATCTCGGCGCCGGTCATCGTCGCCCACGGCAACACGACGGTGCTGCTCAGCAGCGCATCGTCGGACCACACGTCGTCGACGCCGTCGGCAGCGACCAGCCAGTCAGCCTCGTAGTCGAGGTGCTCGATCGAGGGATCCCCGAGCGAGCCGGGGGCGAACGCTTCTTGGCCACGGCCGATCGCGGTGACACGGTGGAGCACGAACACGAGGTGGTCGAGCAGGCCCTTGACGTTGTAGTCGTGACACGGTGAGGCCAGGTCGAACTGGTCGGTGCGCACCCCGGCGATGATCGGACTGGCGATGTCGACCGCGGCGACGAACAGTGGTCGCGGGTCGGCGGCGGTGCTGGTGTGGTCGGTGGTGGTTTCTGGGGACGGGAGCGTTTCGGTGGTCATGTCGGCAGTGTGCGCCGTGAAACCGGCCACCTGCTGTCCGGTTTCCGTGGAAAGATGCCGGAATGCGCGCTGACCGACTCGTGGCCATCTTGTTGATGTTGCAGACGAGGGGTCAGGTCACCGCGGCCGAGGTGGCGACCGAGCTGGAGATATCCGAGCGCACGGCTCGCCGCGACCTCGATTCGTTGGGCGTCGCCGGGTTGCCGGTGTACTCGGTACAGGGCCGCAACGGTGGATGGCGGCTGCTGGGCGATGGCCGCACCGATCTCAGCGGCCTCACTTCAGCCGAGACGCAGGCCCTCTTCCTGCTGGCCGGACCGCGGGCGACGACGCCAGAGCTGCGCGCCGCATTGCGCAAGCTGGTTCGGGCGTTGCCCGAGCCGTTCCGCGAGCGGGCCGAGGCAGCGTCGGCCGCTGTGGTCCACGACGCAACAGGCTGGAGCGGAACGGGGGTGGAGCGGCCGACGCCCGTACATCTCGACGCGGTGCAGACCGCAGTGGTCGCCGGCAAGCAGATCGTGCTCGACTACGTCGCCCGCGCCGGTGCGCCCACCACCCGCACGGTGCACCCGCTCGGCCTGGCGACGAAGGCCGGGTCGTGGTACCTCGTCGCCGAGACCGATGCCGGCCGGCGCACGTTTCGCGTCGACCGCATCCAGTCGGTCGCGCTGACTGATGACGATGTGGTGCGACCGGATGGGTTCGAACTCGCCGATGCCTGGCAGATGATCACCACCGAGGTCGAACAGGTGCGCCTGCCGGTCGTCGTGCGAGCCCTGATCGAGCCGGCGACGCTGTCGTGGGTCCGCTATTCGCTGGGCACGCGGCTGCGCATCGGCAGGGCGATCGCCGACGGGCGCGTCGAAGTCGAGATCCGCAGTCACAACGAACATTCGGTGGCCAGCGAGCTCGCCGGATACGGCCGGTGCGTCGAGGTGCTGGAACCGGCAACGGTACGCTCCCGCCTCGCCACTGTCGCAGCGGAACTCGTCGAGCTCTACGCCGGTACGGCCGCCTCGGCGAACTCGGCCATCGACGTGAACCGCCACGTTGGTGACACGTCACTGGATGGCGTGGCGGTCGCGCCGGTGCCACCCTTGTCGTGACGGCGGTTGATCCACACCGAGGGCAGACCCAGCGCGGCGGCCGGCTCGTGGTCGTGGAAGAGGCTCTCGGCGACGTGCACGAGTTGGTCGCGCTCGACACCGAGACGGGCGATCTCGGCGAACAGCCGGTCGAAGTGTCCAATATGCGGTTTGTACGAACCGACGTCCTCGGCCGTGATGATCGCATCGAACGTGACACCGAGACGCGGGTTGCTGGCGGCGAACGAGGCCCGGTCGATGTTGCTCACGATGATCAACTTGAACTTCGTCGCCAGGCGCGAGAGCGCGGCCGCCGTGTCGGGAAATGCCGGCCAGTCCTTCACCGAGGCGCCGTAGATCGCGGCATCGGCATCGGTCACCGGCACATCGAGATCGGCGCCGACGCGGCGTAGCGTCTCGCCGAGGATGATGGGGTACAGCGCCGCGGGCATGTCATCTTGCACGTGCGTTTCGTGCCGACCGTGAGCGGCGATCAGCGCCTGGTCGTCGAGGGCCAGGCCGTTTCGCGTGGCCCATGGCAGCAGCGCGTCGGCGATGCCGGTCTCCCAATCGATCAGGGTGCCATAGCAGTCGAAGCTCATCGCCTCGAAGCGTTCGAAGTCACTCATCTCTTGCCCTTTCCGTGCGCGTTGTAGACCTTGCGTCGTGCTTGCTCCGACCGTTGCCGCACCCAACATCCGTCGAGATGGTCGTTGACCAAGCCCATCGCCTGCATGAACGCGTAGACCGTGGTCGGTCCGACGAAGGACCAGCCGCGCTTCTTCAAGTCCTTGGAGATCGCTGTCGAGGTGGGGGTCAACGCGTGGAACTCGGTCGGCGGGCCGTCGAACGTTGCGTGCGGCCACATGTAGTTGGCGATCGAGCCGAACTCGTCGATCAGTTCGAGCGCGCGCGACGCGTTGTTGATGGTCGATCGGATCTTGCCCTGATGCCGCACGATGCCGGCGTCGTCGAGCAGGCGGTCGACATCGTGCTCGTCGAAGTCGACGACCAGGCGAGGGTCGAAACCGGCGAACGCAGCGCGGAAGTTCTCGCGCTTGCGCAAGATGGTGAGCCACGACAGACCGGACTGGAACCCTTCGAGGCACAGCTTCTCGAACAGGCGGTGGTCGTCGGCAACGCCGAAGCCCCACTCCGTGTCGTGATAGGCGACGTAGTCGGGCGTCGAGGCTCCCCAACTGCAGCGCTCCCGGTTGTCGTCGCCTCTGACCACGTTCATCACGGCCGACATCGTGGCAGCCTTCACCGGCCGGAGTCGACACCTACGATGCGACACATGACACTGCTGCCCTCGTACCGCGACCTTCCCAAGGTCAATGACCTGCCTGCCAGCTGGGGGCTGTTGGGGTCCGGAGGGCCTGACTACTTCGGGTGCCTGAACTTGATGACGCCGGAGAAGTTGGTCGCCGCTGCGCAACTCGTGACTCGTGGCGCGATCTTCGCTCTCAACTGGTCGGCCGACCTCCCTGACCCGCCGATGTTCGGCAGGCTCAAGCACACCCACGAGGTGCTCGACCGGGCGACCGGGCACGACGACGTGTTGCACGGATGGAACACCCAATCGTCGTCTCAATGGGACGGGTTCCGCCACGTGAAGAACGTGCCGAACGGGTTCTACGACGGCATTCCCGATGAGGACCACGGCGTCGATCACTGGGCTCGTCGCGGCATCGCCGGGCGGGCGGTGTTGTGCGACGTCGGCCGGTGGCGCGCTGCGCAGGGACGGCCCCTTCAGTACGACCAGTCGGACGTGATCGAGCCCGACGACATCATGGCCACGCTCGAGTCGCAGGGCTCGCCGCTGGAGGTCGGCGACGTGTTGTTGATGCGCACCGGTTGGACGGAGTGGTACGAGACGTCGACCGACGAGACCATGCGCGCCACCGCCGCGAACCGCGCCGCGCTGAAGGCGCCTGGATTGCCGTCGGGTGAGCGCACCGCGGAGTTCCTGTGGGACCTCCACATCGCCGCGATCGGCGCCGACAACCCCGGTGTCGAAGTGTGGCCGCAGGGCACCGGCCAGGACGCCGAGCACGTCGCCGAGCTGAAGGCCAATCATCCCGAGCGCATGCACGAGGTGTTCGCCCACTCGTTGTTGCTGCCGATGCTCGGCATCCCGTTGGGCGAGTTGTTCGACCTGTCGGCGCTCGCCGCAGACTGCGCCGCAGACGGGCGCTACGCGTGTTTGTTCGTGTCGGCCCCACTCAACGTGCCGCACGGCGTGGCGACACCGCCCAACGCGCTGGCGATCAAGTAGTC
>JANMNE010000344.1:0-6210 GCA_031373785.1 Ilumatobacteraceae bacterium | reverse complement strand
CGGGACCAGACTCGATCTGGCCGAGACCTTCGCCCTTCATGCTGCGGGGCGCACCACGATCGTGCGCGAGTCACGCCAACTCGACCAGGTCAACGAGGCCATGGACGAGGTCCTCAGTGGCTCCGTGGACGGCCGGCTGGTGTTCGACCTTCGAAGCCACTGACGGCGAAACCCGTCGCCAACTGGTGTTCGCGGCGTTGCGCAACGAGGGCCTCCGCAGTCACTATGGCCTCTTCGCGCGGAGCTCGGTTGGGCGCGATTCTTGCCGCCGGTGGCGTGATATCGATCCCAACGAGCATGCCTGTGAAGTCGGGCCGAACGGCGCAACTGCTCTCCAGACATCACGCCGGACGTGAACGCACGCGGGTTCAGCGATGTCGGCGTGGGCGATTAGTTAGCTGTCGGGGCGGAGGTCACGGCCGGATTGAGGCGGCAGGACTCCGCCCGGTCGATCGGCGAGCGGAGCAGCGAGCCAGCGGTGTGACGGCTCGGCAGTGGCGAGGCTGGGAGGGTCGACCAATGATCGCGGCGGGGGTACGGGTCGACCGGTGACCACCGTCAGTAAGAACTCGCCGTACTGCCGCCACCAGCCGGACAGGTGGCGACCTTCCTCGGTTCGCACTCGAAGAGAGTGCCAGTCGTCGACAGACTTCTCGAGCGGGAAGCTGACCTCGACCGACCGGGTGTCGCGTCGTAGGCCAGTGCGCAGCACCTTCAATGCGCTCTCCTTGGCGGACCAGATGAGGTTGGCGACGGCATCACTCGACGAATCGAACGGTGGGTTGATGACTGCCGCCTGTTCAGGAGGAGTGAAGTAGTCCCTCACGAAGCGATCCGAACGCGCTTCGACGAGCTCGAGGTCGCAGCCCAACTCGTCGATGGCACCGATGACACAGACGGCCCAGTCGGCGCGGTCAGTCAGGGAGACACCGATCTCGTAGCGAAGCCCGTCGACGAACACCTCCGGTGCCCCCTGTGCTTCCCCGCCGATGATCGTACGGATCTCTATCCGCGCCAGCGACGCCGGATCGTCAGCGAGACCGAGTTCGGCGGCAAGTGCCTGCTTTGCCGTCCATCGGGCCAGCAGCCACTCGCTCCGACGCTTCGTGAACCGCATCGCCGCCACTCGTGCGATCTCACCGGCGGCCAGCCAGTCGCGGGCCTCGGGCACGCTGCGCTCACCGAGCGAGTGCCACCGGAGCATCGGGCCAGCATCGCACACACACGATGCCAGCACCGCGAATTTCCTCGGTATTCGGGTACATCGGCACTGCCCCTTGCGCCCCATCTTCCGTACGTTTGACTCGAACCACGAGGCCTGCGGCCACACTCGGCCGCGACCCGAAAGGTGGAAGCAATGACCTTCGGTTTCGGTCCAGGTCTCGATCCGGAGACCCTCGACATGATCCTTGACTCGATCACGGAATTCGCCCGTCGAGAACTGCCAGAGAATGTGCTCATCAAACTCGACGAAGCCGACGAGTTCCCGGCCGAGTTGATCCACAAGATGTGCAGCAGCGAACTGGGCGTCCAGCTCCTGTTCATCGCCGAGGAGTACGGCGGCATGGGCGGCGGCACCTTCGACATCTACCGGGTCTGCGAACGCATGGCTCGCATCGACGTCGGTGTCGCCACGGCCGTGCTCGCCACGTTCTTGGGTAGCGACCCGATCCTCGTCGGTGGCACGCCAGAACAGGTGAAGCAATGGATGACCCGCATCGCCGACGAAGGCCTGCTGATGGCATACGGGGCGACCGAGCCCGAGGCCGGAAGCGACCTCGGGGCCCTGAAGACCGTGGCGGTGCCCGTGATCGAGAACGACGTGGTCATCGGGTATCGCATCACCGGGCAAAAGCAGTGGATCTCCAACGGGGGCGTTGCCGATCTGTACTCGATTCTGGCCAAAGCACCGGGTGGACCGTCGTGGTTCGTGCTCGATCGTGACCTCCCCGGTTTCGCCCATGGCGAACACGAGAACAAACACGGCATTCGGCTCAGCAACACCGCTGCCCTCTTCCTCGACGACGTTTTGGTCGATGTTGATCGACTCGTCGGCGGAGTCGAGGGCCAAGGCCTCGTGCAAGCTCAGCAGGTGTTCGGGTACACGAGATTGATGGTGGCGGCCTTTGGCCTCGGCGCAGGTTGGGCGGCGCTCGACCGGGCGATCCCGTACTCCGCCGAACGCATCCAGGCGGGCGGACCCCTCTCAGAGAAGCAGGGCTACACCCACAAGCTGATCGTCCCGCACGCCACCCACCTCGAGGCGGCCCGCGCCTACATCGAGGAGACGGCCGAGCACATCGACCACAACGACGGGCTGTTCAACACCGAGGGGGCCATCGCCAAGTACATGGCGACGGAGGCCGGGAACAGTGCGGCCGACGCGGCGATCCAGGCGCTTGGCGGGTACGGCTACACCCACGACTACATGGTCGAAAAGATCAAGCGCGACGTGCGGATCACCACGATCTACGAGGGCACGTCGGAGATCATGGAGATGACCATCGGCCGCGACCGTTGGCAGCAGCACCTGAAGACCTCCGGCCGCTACTACCACGATCAGGCAGAGGCCCTCGAAGCGCTCCACCGGACCGATCCCGCTGTCGGCGCCGATGTTGCGGGCCTGGCTCACCACGCCCTCGCCGAGATCATGGAGGCCTGCCGCGTCGGCCGTCTCACCCGCAACCAGCATGTGTTGTTCCGCCTTGGCGAATTCGTGGCATGGACCGAGTGTGCCGCCGCCCTCTCGCGCCGCGCGGCACGTGCGGCCTCGGGCACCCTGACCGAAAAAGGTGACCATCGCTTCGATGGCTCCGCGCTGGCGGCGATGGGCCGTGTGTTCGGGCGCGAAGTTGCCCTGAAGGTGGCGGGTGAAGGCCTTCGCTGGGTGCACGGCGGAAGCCCTGATGTGGACGCAGACCTCGCCCGGCGCGTCGGGCTCACCGAAGTGCTGGCCGCGCAACACGGCCTGATCGACGACATGGACGCGGTGGCCGCCGCGCTCTACGGAAGGACGTCATGAGCGAGCCCACACTGCCCATTGCAATCGTCGGCGTGAGCGCCATCCTGCCTGACGCCCCCGATGTCGCTGCGTTCTGGCGCAACCTCGAAGAGGGCCGATACTCGATCAGCGAAACACAACGGGACCGTTGGGATCCCGAGTTGTACTACGACGCCGACCCCAAGGCGCCCGATCGCACCTACTCAAAGATCGGCGGTTGGGTGCGCGACTGGAACTGGGCGCCGCTCGAGTGGCGCCTGCCCATCCCGCCCAAGGTCGGCGACGCCATGGACGACGCCCAGAAGTGGGCAGTTGCCTGCACCCACGCCGCACTTGTCGACTACGGCTGGCCAGCCCGCACACTCGACAACGAGCGAACCGCTGTCATCTTCGGCAACGCCATGGGTGGCGAGCAGCATTATCAAACCGCCCTCCGAATCGCCTTCCCCGAAATCGCTCGCCAGCTCGGGGATGCACCCTCGTTCGCCGGCTTGCCCTACGACCTTCGGGTCGCCATCACCAACGAGTTGCACGGTCGGATGGACGGCATCACACCCGCACTCACCGAAGACACGATGCCCGGCGAGTTGGGCAACTGCATCGCCGGGCGCGTCGCCAACCTCTTCGACCTGCACGGCCCCAACTTCGTCGTCGATGCCGCTTGCGCTTCCGCGCTGGCCGCGTTCGATGCCTCGATCGCCGGCCTCGCTGCGGGCGAGTTCGATGTGGCGATCACGGGGGGCATCGATCGAAACATGGGGGCATCGACGTTCGTCAAGTTCTGCAAGATCGGCGCACTCTCGGCCACTGGCACTCGACCGTTCGACGCCGGTGCCGACGGCTTCGTGATGGGCGAAGGGGCGGCGCTGTTCATCCTCAAGCGACTGGCCGACGCCGAGCAGGCGGGCGATCGCATCTACGCGGTAGTGCGCGGCATTGGTGCCGCAAGCGATGGCCGCGGCAAGGGCATCACCGCTCCGAACCCGGTTGGCCAGCGACTGGCGGTCGAACGCGCCTGGCACAACTCCGGTCTGTCACCGGAGTGTTGCTCGATGGTCGAGGCGCACGGCACGTCGACGAAGGTCGGCGATGTCGTCGAGGCCAGCAGCATCGCTGACGTGTTCGCTTCGGCCGACATTGCCCGCGGCAGCATCGCCCTCGGTTCGGTGAAGTCGAACATCGGTCACCTGAAGGCAGCGGCAGGCGCCGCGGGACTGCTCAAGGCCACGCTGGCCCTGCACGCCAAGAAGATCCCGCCCAGCCTCGGCTTCCATGAACCCAACCCGAACATCGATTGGCCCGCTTCGCCGTTCCATGTCAACACGGAGCTGACCGACTGGAAGGTGCCGGCCGGAAAGGTGCGCTGCGCCGCGGTGAGCGCGTTCGGCTTCGGGGGCACCAACTTCCACGCGGTGCTGGAGGAGTACGTGCCAGGTCGGCTGCCCACCAACCGCCGCCGCGCCGTCGCCGTCGGCGCCGACTTCGCCACGAGCGAAATGAAGGCCCCCGTCGGCAAGGCACCGCTGCGTGGGGCGCTGCTGCTCGGTGCGGCGACCGAGGCCGAGCTCGGCGAGCAACTGCGCGCCGTTCGGGCCGAGGCCGCTGCCGGCCGAGCACCAGCGCCCGAGGCGCCGAGCGCCGATGCGCTGGCCGCAGTCGAGCGCGTCGCCATCGACTACGGCGATGCCGCCGAACTGGCCGACAAGTCGGCAAAGGCGCTCGATGCGCTGGCGCAGGGTGGCTTGGCGTGGAAGATGCTCCAAGGCCGAGGCGTCTTCCGCGGCCACGGCCGGCCCGGCAAGGTCGCCTTCCTCTACACCGGCCAAGGATCGCAGTACGTCAACATGCTGGCCGGGTTGCGGGCAGACGAGCCGGCGATCGCCACGACCTTCGCCGAGGCGGACGTGGTGATGACACCACTGTTGGGTCGGCCGCTGACCGACGTGATCTTCGTCGATCCGGCATCGCCAGAGAAGGTGGCGGATGCCGAGGAGCAACTGCGCCGCACCGAGATCACCCAGCCTGCAGTGCTGGCGGTCGACATGGCCCTCACCCGTCTGCTCGGCGAGTACGGCGTCGCGCCCGACATGGTGATGGGCCACAGCCTTGGCGAGTACGGGGCTCTCGTCGCCGCCGGAAGCCTGTCGTTCGCCGCCGCCCTCGAAGCGGTGAGCGCCCGAGGTCACGAGATGGCCAGCCTGACGATCGACGACGCCGGACTGATGGTCGCAGTGATGGGGCCGTTGGAGGCGGTCGAGGAAGTCGTCGCGTCGATCGACGGCAACGTGGTCGTCGCCAACGTGAACTCAATGAGCCAATCGGTGATCGGCGGAGCCACCGACGCTGTGATCGCCGCCCAGCAAGCCTGCGCCGAACGCGGGCTGACGACGGCACGGCTGCCCGTGAGTCATGCGTTCCACACGTCGATCGTCGCGCCCGTGAGCGAGCCACTGCGCCGCGTGCTCGAACATCTCGAGCTGCGGTCGCCGGTGCTGCCGATCATCGCCAATGTCACCGGCGACTTCTACCCGAGCGGTCCCGATGTCGTGCCCGAGATGCTCGACCTGCTCGCCCGGCAGGTCGCCTCTCCGGTGCAGTTCGTCGCCGGGCTCCGCCACCTCGCAGCTGCGGGCGCGACGGTCTTTGTCGAGGTCGGCCCGAAGTGGGCCCTGCGCGGCTTCGTCGCCGACGTCCTCGGCAACGACGTCGTCAACCTCGCTACCAACCACCCGAAAGCCGGCGACATGGTGAGCTTCAACCAGGCACTGTGCGGCCTCTACGCCGCTGGACTCGGCCACAGCCGGGAAGGCGCAGCTGCAATGCCGCCGCTGCTCGTGATTCAAGAGCCGCCGATGCAGCAGCCAGTTACACCCACGGGCGACACGTCGCCAACTGGTGACGTCTACGTCGAGCTCGGCCATCTGTTTGCCGACTTCCTCGACCGCGGCCGTGCCGTCTACGCGGGCGCACAGCAGCACCGAGCCGACGAGCCGACTCGCCCTACCGAGGAGCCGGTGGTCATCACGGGTGCCGCGCTCGGCACTCCTGGCACCGCGCACATCTTCGACGACACCAACCTCGGCCGCCTGCTCAATGGCGAGCAGTTCATCGACGTGATCCCCACGCGCATTCGCAACGAGATGCTCGAGCACCGCATCACCCGATTGGTGAAGAGCGACGATGGTGCGTCGTTCCAGACGATCGACAGC
>JANMNE010000082.1:0-12413 GCA_031373785.1 Ilumatobacteraceae bacterium | reverse complement strand
TCGGTCAGCCGGTCGTCGTGGGCGGCACTGGCTCGAGAGGTGTGATCGCCGCCGCATCGTACGAAGCCCGTCGGTACGGGGTGCGCTCGGCGTTGCCGAGCGTGACTGCCAAACGACTCTGCCCACAGGCTGTGTTCCTGCCCGGCGATCACGCCCTGTACGCCTCGGTCAGTGCCGATGTGCATCGGATCTTCGCCGAGTTCACGCCGCTGGTCGAACCGTTGGCGCTCGACGAGGCGTTCCTCGACGTGTCCGGAGGCCTCCGGCTGCACGGCCCGGGAGCCGTCATCGCCCAGCTGGTCCGCGATCGGGTGTGGGACGAATTGCAGCTGCGCTGCTCGGTCGGCGTGGCGCCCAACAAGTTCCTCGCCAAGCTCGCCTCGGTCGCGGCCAAGCCCATCGCCGCTGCGGATGGCGTACGCGATGGTGCCGGCGTGGTGGAAGTCGTGCCCGGAAGCGAGTTGGCGTTCCTGCACCCCTTGCCGGTCGAGGCCCTGTGGGGGGTCGGCCCGGCGACGTTGCAGCGGCTGCAGCGAATGGGCGTGCACACCGTCGCCGATCTTGCCGAGCTCGATGAAGCGAGCCTGGTGGCGTGCGTCGGCGCTGCTCACGGTCAGCATCTGTACCGCTTGGCTTGGGGCGTCGATGACCGGCCCGTCTAGGTCGATCGCGAGATGAAGTCGATCGGGCACGAGGAGACGTTCTCCACCGATCGACACACGCAGGCCGAGTTGCTTCGCGAACTGGTGCGACTCTCCGATGCCGTTGCGGCGCGGCTGCGGGCACACGCCGGTGCGGCGCGCACGCTGACCCTGAAGATCCGCTTTGCCGGATTCGAGACCATCACCCGATCCGTCACGGTCGCAGGTGGCGTCTCCACGGCACATGGGATCGTCGCGGCCGTCGAGCCGCTGCTGCAGGCCATCGATGCCTCACCCGGGGTGCGTCTCTTGGGGGTGAGTGCCAGCAACTTTGCCTCGGGATCGCAACAGTTGAGCCTCGACGACCTGCTCGACGACCGCCTCGACGACGAGCACCAATGGCTGCTCGCCGAGGAGACGGTGGATGCGATTCGACGTCGATTCGGCACCACTGCGATCGGTCCGGCGAGTGCCGTGAGTGACCGAGGCCTGCGGGTCGCGCGTCGCGGCGCGCAGCAATGGGGTCCGGATGAGTCCCCGGGTGCGTAAATCGTTGAGGTCCTGCGTTGTCTCCAGCGCGGAATCGTGGAAAGATGTCGCCAGGCAGTTCGGTCAGGAGTTCGCCATGCCGCTCTCAGAGGATGAACAACGCATTCTGCGACAAATCGAAGAGCAGCTCCAGCGCGACCCGAGTTTCGGTCGCGACATCAAGCCGCGCCACGTCGGCTCCCGTCGTGCAGTGATCGTCAGCTCGGTCTCGACCGTCGTGTGCTTGGTGGCGACGGTCGTGCTCCTCGCCGTCAGCCCGTACCTGGCGTTCGTGGCCTTCGTCGGTGCGGTGGCCGCACTGGTGATCGCCGAGCGGCACGTTGCCGCGATCGGCGAGGCAGGCCTCAACCACCTCAGCGACAGCGTGCGCAGTCGACTGGGTGGCTCGGCCGGTAGTCGCGGCGAGTGACCGCTGGCATCACCTAGCCGGCGATGCGTCCCCACGCCGCTCGGGGATCGAGGTGATCGAGCAAGCGCGTGGCCAGGCCCATCCTGGCGCGGCAGGCGGCATCGACTTCGCCGCGAAGCAATTCACTGCGGGCCGCAGCGCTGTCGTCGACACCCCGGGGTGAGTACACGGCGCGCGTCACCAGGCGGGCGATCTCGACCGTCTCCGAGCGTCCGACATCGACCGAGCGGGCGTACTCCATCGGGGTCGCCCCGGCCACACGCGGTGCACCGGCCATGGTCAGCGACCGGACCGTTGCCGCCCACGCCGAGGTCACCCGATCAACGGGGTCTCGGGCCCGATGCCGCGACCACCTGGTGAGCACTCGTGGCATGGCGACGACCCAGGCAGCGATCGCCAACAAGATTGCGGCGATGATCCACCCGCCTGACGAGCTACCCCCCGACGACGAGGAGACCACGGGGTTGCGTGGTGTGGTCGGACCGGTCGGTCCTTCGTTCTCGGGGCGATCTCGGGGGATCGACGGCGGCGTGAACGACGGGGTCGGCACGTTGTCGGAGTTGGTACCGCCCGGCGTGCCGTTGCCCTCCTGTTGCTCAGGGCCGACGCCGGTGTGCGCCTCGGCACTGGCGGAGCCGCGACCTGGGGTCGGATCGAACACCTGCCATCCGTAGCCGTCGAACCACACCTCGTCCCAGGCATGGGCGTGACGGCCGGCGACGTGGAACAAGCCATCGGATCGCTTTTGGCCCTGGGTGAAGCCGACCATCACCCGTGCCGGCAGGCCGATGGCACGGGCCATGGTTGCAAACGTCGCCGAGAACTGCTCGCAGTAGCCCTTCTTGATGCGCAGGAAGTTCAGCATCGCGTCGTCGTTGTGACCGCGCTGGACCGTTGTCGAGTACTTGAATTGCGTACGGAACCACGTTTGCAACGCGAGGGCTTTGTCGAACTGCGTGGTCGCCTGGGCGGTGACCGCTTGCGCCACGTCGTAGATCTCCTGCGGAATACCGGGGGGCAGGTCGTAGTAGATCGAGTTGGGAGCCCGGTCGACCGTGGTGCCGCGAAGTTCGCTGGCGGTTGCCTGGCTGCTGGCCGACGTGACCTGATATTGGTAGCCCGGCTGCAGGCCGCCGTCGACGAACAGGGCGCCCGCCTCGTCCGCGTAGAGCAACGTGCGACCCGACCACGACGCCGAGGTGGCCGTACGCGCGGCTGGAGCCAGGGGACCACCAAGCTTCTTGATGGTGATCTCCTGCAGTACGAGTTCGGCATTCGGCGCCGGCGGGGTGAGCGTGCCGTCGGCAACACGCGCGTCCTCGGCCAACGGGGTCCAGCGCGTGCCGTCGAAGCGAGCAAGGGCGGTGAGGCCGAGGTAGTCCGGGTTGGTCGTGGCCACCGTGAACAACTCGACGTTGCCCCGGTTGACCAGTTTCGAGCGGATGTCGACCAGCGGGCTGACGACCTCGGTCGTGCCACCGTCGCGGTTGCGGGTGTCGAGCAGCGCCTTGTCACCCGCACCCGGCAATTGGGGGGCCACGGCAACCGCGCCGGTGGTGGCGAACAACGCGCACGCCACCGCAGCCGGCAACGCCGACCACAGCGACTGGCGACGCTTGCCCATCCAGGCCGAGTCGTCGCGAGAGTGAGCCATGCGCAATGCAGCCACCGTCAGGATCGCCGCGCCGATCCACAATGCAGCGACGAGCACCCGGTTGCGGTCGACCCCCAGTGCGGAGGTGAAGATGAACACGACCCCGGCGGGCACGACGGCCTCGGCCCGACCGAATGCGCGGAACGCGAACGAGTCTGCCAGCCAGGCACACAGGGCCAACGCGGTCGTCGCCGCGATGGCGAAGCTTCCTTCGCTCGGCACCGGCGACACAGCGGTGGGGAACTGCCGCCACACCAACCGCATGCTGATCCGGAACTGCTCGATGGTGTCGCCGGTTGGTAGGCCGAACCGCGTCGAGTCGCGGAAGTAGATCAGTCCGATCAGGACCGCCAGGGCGACGAGCCCGGTCGGCAAGGCCAACCATGCCGTGACCTTCAGCATCCGCAGCACGCCCATCACGGCGTGCACACCGATGCACACCACGAGCATCGGGCGCAGGTAGGCCCAGTCCGGGAAGACCCGACACATGCTGATCGCCGTGACGACGGTCAGCAAGGTGAGCGCAACGGTTGCGGGCGCGTGGGCCTCTGACAGTTGGTTGTCGCTGGTGGTGCGGCTCCGTGTCGTGACTGCGACGGTCATGCCGTCACTGCCTGACCCGAGCCGACGATCAGCTGCGACCAGGAGGCGATCAACGACTCCGTCGAGGTGGCATCGACCACGAATCGACTGCTGGCCGCGTACTCCGTCGCACAGACGACGACCAACGTCTCGTCCTGCGTCGTCGCTGCCCGGAGCTGCCCCGATGCGGCGCTGGAGACAGAACCGGTCACGATCACCAGCAGACCCATGCCTTCCGACATCCCGCCGTTCATCGACACCATCTCGGGTATCTCGGCGATCGGTTCGACGGTCGCCAGCCAGCGCAGCGCGTTGGCGGCAACATCGGGTCCGCGGAGGTCGACTCCGTGGGTGACGAATCGGGTGGCGACGCCGGTGTGCGCCGAACTGGCGGTGATGCTCGCGGCCGCGATCACCGCTTGTTCGAACGAGCTTCCCACGTACTCCGATGCCGATAGGTCGAGCACGACCGTGCACCGCCGGATTCCCTCGAGCGCGGTCTCCCGCACGATCAGCGAGGTGGCTCGAGCCGACGCCTTCCAGTTGATCCGACGGATGTCGTCGCCGCGCTGGTACTCGCGCAGCGAGTGGAACTCGGTACCGGTCTGGCCCCACGACTTCATTCGCAGGTGCTGTCCGAGTCGCCCGCTGGAGCCGACCGAAGGGAATGGCAGGCCAACAGCGTGGGGAACGATCAGCACTTCCTCGGTGCCGGCCAGCGTTGTGGTTCGCTGCGTCAGGCCGAGCACATCGCGGCGGAGGGCGCGGAGCGGCCCGGTACGGATCAACCCGCGACGCGCTGTCGGCACGCGATAGGCGGCGCTGGCCGCCTGCCCGGGCCCGAGCTTGGCCAGTTGCATCGGCGCCCCGCCGTTGTTACCAACCGGCTCCCACAGCTGCAGGTACGGCGATGCCTGACGACCGAGGTTGGCGAGCTGGATGTCGACGCGTGCTGGTTCGCCGACCGCGACCATCGACGGGCTGACGATGCGCTTCACGCTGAGCGGCGGCAACCGCCGCTGCACGGAGATCACCGCGACGAGCACCGCGATCACGACGCCGACGCCGACGACGTACAACTCGATCAGGCCGAAGACGCGCCCGATCGCGAAGGAAGCAGCAGCCGCGACAATCGCTGTCCAGCCGTGCCGGGTGATCATCTAGCGACCGGCAGGTACGGGAACGGCGGCGACGATCTCGCGGATGACCGTGATGCCCGTGACACCCCGAGACATCGCATCCGGCCGCAGCATCACGCGGTGCGACAGCACTGGCTCGGCAACGGCTTTGACATCGTCGGGCGTCGCGTATTCGCGACCCTGACTGGCTGCCCGCGCCCGGGTTGCGCGCGACAGTTGCAGCGTCGCCCGCGGCGAGAGGCCGAGCAGCAGTGCCGGGTGTCGCCGGCTGGCCTCGGCAAGATCGACCATGTAGCCCTGCAGCGTGAGGGCCAGGTGCACCGTGCGAACCGCTTCGATCAGGGCCATGACCTCTTCGGTGGTCACGACCGCCTGCAGATCGTTCATCGCCGCATTGCTGCCGTGGGTCTGCACGATGCCCAGTTCGGCCTGGCGATCCGGGTAGCCGAGCGACAGTCGCATCAGGAAGCGGTCGAGTTGGCTCTCGGGCAGGCGATACGTGCCCTCCTGTTCGACCGGGTTCTGGGTGGCAATGACCATGAAGGGCTCGGGGAGCATGTGGCTGGCGCCATCCGCGCTGACCTGTCGTTCCTCCATCGCCTCGAGCAGGGCTGACTGCGTCTTCGGTGATGCTCGGTTGATCTCGTCGGCCAACACGATGTTGGCGAACAGTGGGCCGCGTTGGAAGACGAATGACTCGCTCGAGCGTTGGAAGATGCTGACGCCGACCAGGTCGGCGGGCAGCAGGTCGGGGGTGAACTGCACGCGCTTCCATGTGCAATGCACCGATGCCGCCATCGCCTTGGCGAGGCTGGTCTTGCCCACACCCGGCACGTCTTCGATGAGGAGGTGGCCTTCAGCCAGCAGACACGAGACTGCGAGATCGATCGCGTCCTTCTTGCCCTGCACGACCCGAGCGATGTTGCTCGTAATGGCATCGAAAAGCGATGCGAAGGTTCGAGTTGTCTCTGTTTGGATCGCCGTCACGGGTGGAAGGGTAGACGGCGCACAGCGGAATGCAATGGCGGGACGCTACGGTCTGGCCGTGTGACTCGTTGCTACCTTGCGATCGATGTCGGTGGCACGAAGCTGGCCGCAGGCGTCGTCGATGAATCCGGCCAGATCCTGGTGCGCGATCGCCTGCTGACGCCACCACGCGACGTGTGGCCGACGTTGTCCCGATTGATCCTCCGCGTGGTGGCGGCGGCACCCACGGAGCTGGTGGGTTGTGGCGTCGGATGCGGTGGACCGATCGACCCGACGACCCGAACCGTGTCACCGCTGTACGTCCCGAGCTGGGTCCACTTTCCCCTGGCCGCCGAGTTGGAGGAACTGGTGCAACTTCCGGTGGCGGTCGACACCGACGCTCGGGCACTGGCACTGGCGGAGGCATGGTGCGGCGGGGCCGTGGGCGTCAGCGACTTCATCGGTGTGGTCATGGGGACAGGCATCGGCGGGGGAGTCGTCAGTGGTGGTCAGTTGTTGCAGGGGCGCGTCGGCAACGCCGGCTACATCGGCCACGTCGTGGTCGAGCCCGACGGCCGGCCGTGCATCTGTGGCGGCAAGGGTTGCCTGGAGGCGTACTGCGGAGGCCGGGCGATCGAGACCGAGACTGGCCGACCGCCACAGCGGGCCCCAGGTGCCATCGTCGAGCGCACCGGCGTGATGGTCGGCCGGGCGCTGGCCTCGGTGGGGGCGCTGTGTGACCTCAAGTTGGCGATCGTCGGGGGTTCGGTGGCCCTCGGGTTCGGTGAGCCGTTCTTCCACGCTGCGCAGGACGAGCTCGACAAGCGGGCCCGGCTGCCGTTCACCAGCGGCTTTCAGGTCATGCCCGCTGCGTTGGGTCAACGGGCCCCGCTGATCGGCGCCGCTGCCTTGGCACGAACGCCCAGCGCGTGAGTCGTCGGGCGGATCGCTCGGATCAAGAGCACAGCGCTACCGGCGGGTAACCTACGACCATGCGCCCCACGTACTCCGCCGATGCCGAGGCCTATCGCGAGAAGGTCCAGGCCTTTCTGGCTGAGAAGCTGCCCACCAAGTGGCGCGGGATCGGTGCACTCGAGGGCGACGACCTCAGCGCCTTCGTCAAGGATTGGCGGGCGACCTTGTACACCGCCGGGTATCTGGCGCCGGGATGGCCGACCGAGTACGGCGGTGCCGGCTTGTCCGCCCTCGAGCAGGTCATCATCGCCGAGGAGTTCGCCAAGGCGGGCGTGCCGACCGGCGGACCGAACGACGTGTTCGGCATCCAGATGCTCGGCAACACGCTGTTGCAATGGGGCACCGACGAACAAAAGGACCGGTACCTGCCGCGCATCTTGTCGGGCGACGACACATGGTGCCAGGGATACTCCGAACCCAACGCCGGCAGCGATCTCTCGAACGTCGGGCTGCGCGGCGTGCTCGACGGTGACCAGTGGGTGCTCAACGGTCAGAAGATCTGGACATCGGCCGGCCATCTCGCCGACCACATCTTCACCCTGGTCCGCACGGATCCCGACGCGCCGCGGCACAAGGGCATCTCCTTCATCCTGGTCGACATGCGCCAGCCCGGTATCGAGGTCCGCCCGATCAAGATGATCTCCGGCGAGAGCGAGTTCAACGAGATCTTCTACACCGACGCCACGGCACCCAAGCACGAGGTGGTCGGCGGCGTCAACAACGGCTGGGCGGTGGCCATGACCCTGCTCGGATACGAGCGCGGCGAGGCCGCGGCGACGGTGCCCATCAGGTACCAGGCCGAGCTCGACCGACTGTTGTTGTTGGCGAAAGAGTCCGGTGTCATTGACGACCCGATCATTCGTCAGCGACTGGCGTGGTGTTACGCCAAGGTCCAGATCATGCGGTACAACGGCATGCGCACGTTGACGAAGTTCCTGCAGGGTCACCACCCTGGGCCCGACGGGGCGATCTCCAAGCTGTACTGGAGCGAGTACCACAAGATCGTCACCGAGTTGTCGCTCGACATCCTCGGGGCCAACGCCATGACGCCGTCGGGCCGGCACCCGTCGACGGCCTTTCAGACCGACGATGCCGGCGCACCGAACAGCACTGCGAGTTGGGTCGGTACGTTCCTCAACGCCCGGGCCGGCACGATCTATGCGGGATCGTCGCAGATCCAGCGCAACATCATCGGTGAGATGGTCCTCGGCCTGCCGAAAGAGCCCAAAGCTGCGGCGCCGAAGGCACCCGAACCTCGGTGAGCTTGTGGGCTGTGCTGCGTTGCATCGGTGTGGTGATCGCTCGTCCGCGGCTGTGGTTGACGGCACTCCGCCAGTACCGCGTTGTGCTGCCGCGACGCTGGTGGGCACGTCGTCCGTTCCTGCCGATCCCGCCCGGCGACTACGTCCGATTCCGACTGCAGACCCAATATGGGTCGACGAACCATCGCATCGAGGCCGTCGATGTGCTGAACTACCTCTCATGGTGCAAACTTCACCGCGCGTTGGCTTCTTGATACCGCCCGGCGCGCGCCGGAATTCGTTCCCGCCCGACGGCAGGCATCAGTAGGGTCTGACGTCATGAGGAGCGCGCTGGTGTTGAACGCAACGTACGAGCCGCTCTCCGTCGTGCCCTCCCGACGTGCCGCGTGTCTCGTGCTGGCCGACAAGGCCGACATCATCGAGGATGACGGCACCCATCTGCACTCCGAATCGCTCAGCGTGCCCAACCCGGTGGTCATCCGTCTGCGCTACGTCGTCAAGGTTCCGTACCACCGTCGCACGGCGATGTCGCGCCGGGCGGTGTTCGTACGTGACGAGCACAGTTGCCAGTACTGCGGCGAGATGGCCGACTCGATCGACCACATCATGCCCCGGTCGCGCGGTGGGCAACACATCTGGGAGAACGTCGCCGCGGCCTGCCGGCCGTGCAACCTTCGCAAGCGCGACCGGACTCCCGACGAAGCTGGCATGCGTTTGGCACGACCGGCTCGCGCACCGAAGGAACTGGCGTGGATCAGCGTGTCGGTCAATCGCGTCCCGGAGGCGTGGAAGCGATATCTCGCGCTCGCCAGCTGACGATGCCGTCATGGCGGATCCAGCACCATGCCGGCGATGTCGGTGCGTTCCACGCACGCGACATCCCGGTTGATCACCGCACTGCGACGTTCTTTCGCGCCGATTCGCCGACGCTGGTGCTCGGATCGTCGCAACGGCATGAATCGGTCGACGACGAGGCGGCAAGGCAACTGGGTGTCGACGTCGTTCGCCGCCGATCGGGTGGTGGCGGCGTACTGCTCTGGCCCGACGAGTTCGTCTGGCTCGACCTCGAGATCCCGGCCGGCGACGCGTTGTGGAGCAACGACATCGGGCATTCGATGTGGTGGGTGGGGGAGTTGTGGCGCGCCGCGCTCGCTGACTCCGAGCCGCGGGCCACGGTGTATCAGGGACGAATGCAACGCACGCGTTGGTCATCCGATGTCTGCTTCGCCGGCACAGGCCCCGGTGAGGTGCTGGTCGACTCGGCCAAGCTGGTGGGCATCTCGCAGCGCCGAACTCGGCAGGCGGCCAGGTTCCAGACGATGGCGCACCTTCGATGGCGCCCCGAGGTCGTGGCGTCGCTCGTCGCCGACAAGCCGCCCCTCGCGGATCTGATCCCCATCGTGAAGACCGCCGCTGCTTCCGCCGATGACATCATGGCCGCTCTCACGGCCGCTCTGCACCGGCTCTAGACGCCCCGCGCTGCCGTCGGAAATTGGGCTGGTCGGACTCTGGTACGTTGCGGTCGTTCGAGGGGAATGGGAGGGGCCATGACCGCTGGGTTGACGAGACGAACCTTCATCGAATTGGGCGCTGCCGGAGTGGTGGTGGTCGCGGCCGGAGGTGTGAGTGCGACCACGTCGTCAGCGGCGTCGCGATCCGACGAGGGTGATACGCATGGCGACGTGTCCTTCGTCGAGAAGGACGTGACCGAACTGCAACGCTTGATGCGGAGGGGCAAGCTGTCGAGCCGCGAGTTGACCGAGGGCTACCTCGACCGGATCGCGCAACTGAATCCCACGTTGCACGCGATCATCGAGACGAACCCCGAGGCGGTGAAGATCGCCAAACGGATGGACAAGGAGCGTCGCCGCGGGCACGTGCGCGGCCCGCTGCACGGCATCCCGGTGATCGTCAAGGACAACATTGCGACCGACGACAAGATGGAGACCACGGCCGGGTCGCTTGCTCTCGTCGGCAGTCGAGTGCCCGGTGACGCCGATCTCGTCGGTCAGCTACGTGCCGCCGGCGCCGTCATCCTCGGCAAGGCGAATCTCTCCGAGTGGGCCAACTTCAGAGGCTTCGGTTCGTTCAACGGCTGGAGCGCCCGCGGCGGCTTCACGCGCAACCCGTACGTGCTCGATCTCGATCCGTGTGGGTCGTCGTCGGGCTCGGCAGCCGCGGCTGCGGCCAGTCTGTGCGCCGTCGCAGTGGGCACCGAGACCGACGGATCGATCCTGTGCCCGTCCGGCGAGCAGTCATTGGTCGGCATCAAGCCCACCGTCGGGCTGGTGTCGGGCAGCGGCATCATCCCGATCGCCCATTCGCAGGACACAGCCGGCCCGATGACTCGATCCGTCCGCGACGCGGCAATCCTGCTCGACGCGATTCGCGTTCCTGGCACGCAGGTGATGGGACAATCCGTTCCGCGCACGTACACCGATTTCCTCGACCGGGGGGCGCTCAACGGAGCGCGGCTCGCCTACGACCTCCGCTACGTCGAAGGAGATTTCGGCCCGGGCGACGATGCATCGCTCGCGGTTGTCGACGAAGTGCTCGGTCGCCTGCGCAGCGCTGGCGCAGATGTCGTCGACGTGACGTCGGTGGATCCGACACTGCCCGACGCCAGCGGGCGCATCCCGTTCGACGACGAACTGACCGTCTTGCTGTTCGAGTTCAAGGTGCAGGTCGCCGAGTACATGGCGCCACTCCGCCACACCGACATGCGCACGCTGGCTGACTTGATCCAGTTCAACCTCGATCACTGCGACCAGGAGTTGCGGTTCTTCGGTCAAGAGATCTTCGACTTGGCCGAGGCCACCAGCGGCGACCTCACTGATCCTGAGTACCTCGCCGCGAAGGCGACTAACCAGGGGTTCGGCAAGAATGTGATCGACGGATTCCTGAGCAAGGGATTCGACGCGATCATCACCCCGTCGTTCAGCTTCGGCACGTCGCCTGCCGCAGTCAGCGGATATCCGAGCATGGCGGTGCCGGTGGGGTACACGCCGACGGGGCGTCCCGTCGGCCTCTGGCTTGCTGCAGGGTTCATGCAGGAGCCGACGTTGATCCGTCTCGGTTTCGCGATCGAGCAACTCGTGCAGGCACGGGTGGCGCCGACCCTGAGTGGCACGGTTCCTCCGGAGCCGCCACGGTTCCCAGGCTGCCCCACCACCACGGTGGCTCCGTCGGTCTCGTCGGCAGCATCGTCGCACCGCGGTCACATGGAGTCCCACCCTCGCCACTGGTGACCTTGCGCAGCAGGTGAACGACATCGCAGCGTCGCGCCGCAGCGCTTGATGGTTGACGCCCCGTAGCGGGGGCCGCAGTCGTCAGGCGCAGTGTGTTTGCCGTGTCCAATGGCGAGTTGTGGGTCGTTGTGGGGAAGAATGGTTGACAATGGGGTATTTAGGGGTACATAATGGCGGCCAGTGGGGAGTGTGGGCGTCTGTACCCATCTCCGCGTCGAGGCAGGTCGACCAAGTTGAGAGGTGGTGAGGCGCGAGGTGATGTTCGTTGGGGCGCATGAGCGCCAACTCGACGACAAGGGCAGAGTGGCCCTGCCTGCGACCTATCGCGCCCATCTCGGCGAGCACTGCTACCTGGTGAAGGGCACCGACAAGTGCGTCGAAGTGGTGCCGTCGGACGCGTTCGAGCAATTCGGCCGGGAACTGATCGCCAAGGTCGAGCGCGGCGACTTGACCCTCAACCGGCAGCGAGCGATCGCCTCGAGCGCCGTGCTGGTTGCCCTCGACAAGCAAGGCCGCATCAACGTCGAAGAAAAGCTACGCGACTACGCCGATCTCTCGCTCGAGAGCCAGGTCGTGGTGGCCGGAAACCTGATCCGGCTGGAGATCTGGTCGCCGGAGCGGTATGCCCGAATCGACGCAGAAGGAACCGACGACATCGCCGGAGATCCGGCGTGAACGGCAATGACACACGCCGATCCACACGCCTCACGGAACGAAAGTTCACAGAAAGGAGCAAGGCAACGAATTGACCGACGACACGGATCATCCGATCCGTTCGCTCATCTGCAGTCCTCCGGTCTGCAAGATGGACAGCCCCTACTCCGCCCGCTTCCGTCTCGTTTGACCGGGGAGACATCCCGGCGACACCGGCGGGCCGGGGGACTGCAGATGAGCGAACGACATCGCGATGGTGTGCGATGACCGAACCCTTCCACCACCAACCGGTGATGGTCGACGAGATCACCAAGGTGTTCGAGCAGGTGCCGGC
>JANMNE010000293.1:0-3268 GCA_031373785.1 Ilumatobacteraceae bacterium | reverse complement strand
CTCGTGATGATCGAGTAGTTGGAGAAGTGGTGCTCGGCGAACCAGGCGATGTCGAAGTTGGCTTGTTCCGCCAGTTGCACCTCGGCACGGGTCTCGGCCAGCAATCGGGCGGTGTCACCGCGTGGCGCCGACAGGGTGGTCAGGTTGAAAATGCCGAACTGCACGCCGGCCACCGTAGTGAGTCAGGTCGAGGTCACGTCGAAGCCCATCGACATCGCCACCGGTATCTGCGCCGGGTCGAACGTGACGAACCGGACCGGGCGCGGCAGCCGGTCGGCGGCGGCCAGGTGGATCGCGTCCGCAAGCCGTAACGGCTGCTCGCGCATCAACGCGCCGGCGCGATCGAGGCACCGCTGGTCGACGGGAACGACAGCCACGCGATCCCACGACAGCCGCACGAGGTCCTCGAGGTCGGATCGCAGCACCGGCTCCTCGGTGACGCGGTCGACGAGCGCCAGCGATTCCATCAGCGTCAATCCGCTGCTGCACCAGTCCGGGTCGAGATCGAGCGCAGCGACGACGACGGCTCGGGCGGGACCCTCCAAGTGCAAGGCGACCAGTGCGCTGGTGTCGAGGTAGACCGTCATCCCCGAATCTCACGAAGCAGGCGATCGAGGCGGACGTTGGCCCACGTCGACACGGTGCCGTCGGCCACGCGCCCGTCGGGCCGACGCGGAGGGATCAGCGCCCCCGAGGCGACCAGCGATGAGATCGGTGCATCGCCGGCCGGCTCGTCGCTCATGGCCAGTGGGGTGAGGGCGGCGACCGGTGCGCCGGCGATCGAGATGACCGTGGTCTCGCCACCAGCGGCCCGGCGGACGTGGGCGGCGAGGTCGGAGCGCAACTGGCGGATCCCGATCATGAGTACGCGAGTGTACACCTCGGGCCTGGCACCGCTGGAGTGGCGTCGGCAACACTGCGCACATGAACTTTGCCTTCACCGAAGAACAAGACGAACTGCGCAAGACCGTTCGGGCCTTCCTCGAGGCCAAGAGCCCTGAGGCCGCGGTCCGCGAGCAGATGGAGACCGAGAACGGGTTCGATCCGGCGGTGTGGAGCCAGATGGGCGAGCAGATGGGCCTGCAGGGCCTGCACATCCCCGAGGAGTACGGGGGCTCCGGGTACACCTACGTCGAGCTCGGCATCGTGCTGGAGGAGATGGGCCGCGCCCTGCTGTGCGCGCCGTTCTTCTCGTCCGTCGTGCTGGCGGCCAACACGTTGCTGCACAGCGGCGACGACAACGCCAAGAAGACGCACCTGCCCGGCATTGCCAGCGGCGAGACCATCGCCACCTTGGCGTTCACCGAGCCGTCCGGCAAGTGGGACGAAGCAGGGATCACGATGCAGGCCACGGGCTCCGGCGGCGACTTCACGCTCAGCGGTACGAAGATGTTCGTGCTCGACGGCCACACCGCCGGTCTGATCCTCGTCGCGGCGCGTACCGCCAAGGGCGTCAGCCTGTTCGCGGTCGACGGCTCGGCCACCGGCCTCACCCGCACGGCGCTGTCGACCATGGATCAGACACGCAAGCAAGCCAAGCTCGAGTTCGCTGATACCCCGGCCACGTTGATCGGTGTCGAGGGTGATGGCTGGAAGGTGCTGTCGACGGTGCTCGACCTCGCTGCGGTGGGATTGGCTGCCGAGCAGGTCGGTGGCGCCCAGAAGGTGCTGGAGATGGCGGTCGAGTACGCCAAGGTGCGCGTGCAGTTCGGTCGCCCGATCGGCTCGTTCCAGGCGATCAAGCACAAGTGCGCAGACATGTTGCTGGAGGTCGAGTCGGCCAAGAGCGCCGCGTACTACGGGATGTGGTGCGCCGCAGAACTGAACGACGAACTGCCCTCGGTTGCATCATTGGCCAAGGCATATTGCAGCGAGGCCTACTTCCACGCCACCGCCGAGAACATCCAGATCCACGGCGGGATCGGCTTCACCTGGGAGCACCCAGCGCACCTCTACTTCAAGCGTGCCAAGTCATCGGAACTCCTGTTCGGCGATCCGACCTATCATCGGGAACTGCTCGCCCAGCGCATCGGTATCTGACACGAATGGGTTTAAGAGCGGGCGCGTAACGGGTACCCCTGTCGTTTGGCGGACATCCAAGCCAACGAGAGGGAACCTGACATGGAAAACAAGAGACTGTTCGCGTTAACTGCAGTGGGATTGGTCGCGGCGATTGCCGTGCCAACCATGGCCTTCGGTAACGCTCGCCCCAATCCAGTTGCGGCTACAAACACGCCGCTGGTTGCCCAGCTGATCGGTGCCAACGAAACACCCGTCCTCGGCGACCCCGACGGCTCCGGCGCCGCGGCCATCACGTTCGATCTCGCACCAGGAACCCCCACGGTGTGCTGGGACTTCTCGTTCAGCGGCATCGCCACCCCCATCGCCGCAGCGCACATCCACCCAGGTGTTGCGGGCGTGGCCAACCCGCCGATCATCACCTTCACACCAGCTACCTTCGGAGCCAACTCGGCAACCGGATGCAAGAACCTGACCGCGCCGGAGATCTTGGCGGCCCCCGACGTCGTCGCCAACCCGGCGAGCTACTACGTCAACATCCACAATGCCGACTTCGGGGGCGGCGCGGCACGAGGTCAGCTGGCCTCTGGGCCGGCACCCGCTGGTGAGGCACACTTGCTGCCGACCCCGCTTCGTGCGTATGACTCCCGCGATGCCGCCGGCGCCAAGATCCTTGCCGGGGAGACCCGCACGATCAGCTTGGCCACCGGTCACACGCTGGCCGCACCCACCGTGCGGACCATCGCCGTGCCCCCGGGCGCCACAGCAGCCATCGTCACCCTGACCGTCACCGAGACGGCAGTCGGTGTCGGCGGTAACGGCGGCTTCTTGACGATGTTCAACGCTGGCATCGCCCAGCCGGCAACCAGCAACATCAACTGGGCCGGTGCTGACCAGAACGTTGCGGTCAGCACGCAGGTGTCGGTTGACGCCTCCGGTTCGGTGAAGGTCGCCGCGGGTGCGAACGCAACGCACTTCGTGATCGACGTTATCGGTTACCTGTACTGATCCTCATCTAGCGAGTGGCGACTCGGGCGTCGGGACCTCTTTGGAGGCCCCGGCGCCTTTGTCGCGCCCCGATGCATCGAGTTCGCCTAGGGTCGTGTCAGCGGCCGCGGAAAATTGACGATACGAGCATTCCTACAAAGGGGACTGACATGCACAAGAGAACGCTGGCTGCCATGACTGCAGTCGGACTCGCCGCGGCGATCGCCATCCCGACCATTGCGTTCGGCAACGCCCGCGCCAA
>JANMNE010000264.1:0-12617 GCA_031373785.1 Ilumatobacteraceae bacterium | reverse complement strand
CCGATTGGTTCCCGAGGACTTCACGTATCAGCGAACTCGCCGGCGACTCCTTCTCGTATCCGGAATTCCCCGGTCCGACTGCAGGGGTGCAGCAAGAGGAGACGAGTGAAATGAGCGTGACTGAAGGTCGATCTACGGCGGACGTTCGGTGGCACCGGCGCCTGGCCAAGGGTGCGTTGCTGATGGCCGATGGCCGGTTCGAGCCGACGACGGCCGAGCTCCTGACCGGGCAGATCGTGTTCGCCCGGTTCCCCACCGAGCCGCTCGGCAGGACGAAGGCGAAGCGCGGGTAGCTACTCCGACTGATCCGCCACGATCCGACCATCACGCAGTTCGATGGTGCGCGTGCGGCGGACGTGTTGCAGCAGCACGCGGTCGTGGGTGACCAGCAACACCGTCCCGGGGAACGTCTCGACCGCTTGCTCGATCTGCTCGATGGCCGGCAGGTCGAGGTGGTTGGTCGGCTCGTCGAGCACCAGGCAGTTGCACCCCACCGCCATGAACAGCGCCAGCACGAGCCGGGTGCGCTCGCCGGGTGACAGCGACTCGGCGAGGCGGTGCACGTGCTCGGCGCCGACACCGAACTTGGCGAGCAACGTGCGCGCCTCGCTGACCGTCAACCCGGTCACCGCTTGGAACGCGGCCAGCGTCGACTGACCACTGGCGCCTGCCAGTTGCGTGCGGGCTTGCTCGAGCCGGCCCAACTTCACCGACGGCCCCAACCGCTGCGTGCCGGAGGTCAGCGCGACCTCACCCAACAACGCGCCGATCAGCGTGGTCTTGCCGCTGCCGTTCGGCCCGACGATCACCACCCGTTCGCCGTAGTTGACCTCCACCGAGAGGGGGCCCAGTTGGAACGCGCCGACATCGACGACTGCATCGATCAGGCTGGCCACCAATGCACCGCTGCGCGGCGCGGTGGCGATCGTCATCCGCAGGTCCCATGCCTCGCGCGGCTGCTCGACGACATCCAGCCGTTCCATCGCTCGGTCTGTGCGCGCCGCCCGCCCAGCCAACTGCTCGGTCTGGTTGATCTTGAAGGCCTTGATGAACTTGTCGTTGTCGTCGGGCTTCTTCTTCGCCCGCGACAGACCTTGCGTCGCCCACTCGCGTTCACGCTGCGAGCGTTGCGCCAAGGTCGACCGCTTGGTGTCGTACTCCTCCCACGCCTGCCAGGCGTGCTGCCGGGCGATCTCGCGCTCGTGGATGTAGGTGTCGTAGCCGCCGGCGAACACGGTGACGCCGTGGGTGAACTCGTCGAGCTCGGCAACGTCGGTCACCACACGCCGCAGGAACTCGCGGTCGTGGCTGACCAACGCCACGGCACCCTGCACACCGTTGACGAACTGCTCGAGCCGATCGAGGCTGTCGAGATCGAGGTTGTTGGTCGGCTCGTCGAGCAGCAACACGTCGAAGCGCGTCAACATCAGCGCAGCCAAACTGACCCGCGCTGCCTCTCCTCCCGATAATGACAACATCGGTTGCTGTAACAGTCGCTCGGCCAGGCCGAGCTCGGCCCACATCTCACCGACGCGCACGTCGAGATCAGCGGCACCCAAGGCCAGCCACCGCTCGAGCGAGGTGCTGTACCGATCATCGGAGCCGGGCGCGCCGGCAGCCATTGCCGCGGTCGCCGCGTCGAGCTCGGTGTGCGCTTCGGTCACGCCGGTGCGGCGCTCGACGTAGCTCAACACGGTCTCGTCGCCGCGCTCCGGCTCCTGATCGAGATAGCCGACGGTCGCGGTGGGCGGCGCCAGCGTGACCGCGCCGGCGTCGGGTCGCTGCATGCCCGCCACCACCCGCAACAGCGTCGACTTGCCCACGCCGTTCGGCCCGACCAGACCGATGCGATGCCCAGGGTCGAGCGACAGGTCGACGTCGACCAGGATGTGCCGGGCGCCGAGCGCCAACGAGATGCTGCGGGCATGGAGTGAAGCGGGCAAGCACGCATTCTGCCCGACGCGCTGGCCGTCCGTGTTCGACAATCGACCGAGATGGGTACCTTGGGGTCATGAGCATCACCGCCAACGAACGTGCCGAGATGTGCGACCTGTTCCAAGAGCTCGGTCCCGACGAGCCGACGCTGTGCGAGGGATGGAACACCCGTGACCTGCTTGCTCACCTCCTGGTGCGCGAGCGCCGCCCCGATGCCGCCGCAGGGATCTTCGTGCCGTTCCTGCGCAAGCACGCCGCCGACGTGTCGGCATCGTTCGCCGCCCAGCCGTGGGACAAGATGATCGAGCAGTTCCGCAGCGGCCCGCCGATCTGGACCGTGTGGGCGATCCCGGTGCTCGGCGACAAGGCCAACCTCGCCGAGTTCTTCATCCACCACGAAGACATCCGCCGCGCCCAGCCGGAGTGGGAGCCGCGCCCCGACGACGCAGCTCGCGACGATGCGTTGTGGAACCCGCTGAAGGTGATGGGCCGCATGATGTTCCGCAAGTCGCCGGTCGGTGTCACGCTGCGCAGTGCCGGCCGCGACGACATCGTGGTGAAGAAGGCCGAGCGCGGCGTGGTGCTGGTCGGCCTGCCCGGCGAGATCCTGATCCACGCCTACGGCCGGCCGATCGACAAGGTGCGCGTGGTCGTGCAGGGCGACGCGAAGGACGTCGACGCGTTCGAGGCATCGTCCCGAGGTCTATAGCCGTCCGCCGGTCGAGGCCCGCTCCGAGCAGTAGTACCGTTTTGATCCCGCCGCACGCGCGGCGGGATCTGAAGGGGGTTGCTCATGTCCAAGTACTTGATCAAGGGGAACTACGTCGGTGCCGGCATCAAAGGGCTGATGGCCGACGGAGGCTCGAAGCGGCGAGATGCCGCATCGGCTGCGGTCCAGTCGGTGGGCGGCTCGCTCGATTGCATGTACTTCGCATTCGGGGATACCGACATCTACGCGATCTGCGACATTCCCGATGCTGCCAGCGCGACTTCCATCTCGCTGCTGATCAACTCGTCGGGCGCTGTCTCGGTCTCGTTCACCCCGTTGATGACGCCCGAGGATGTCGACGCCGCTGTCGCCAAGTCGGGCTCGTACAACCCGCCGGGGGGCTGACGCCTTACCCCCGGGGCAAGGAGTAGGTCGTTCGGACCGTTCAGGGAGTCGAACGACTCAATTTGGGCCCGATGACCTCAAGAGAGCGTGGAGGTGGCCGATACTCCCGGTATGCCGACCAAGTTGCTCGCTCTCCAGCGATCCGACGCCTGCCGTTGCTGCGGCAACCAGCTTTCCGTCGGCATGCAGGCGTGGTGGGATTCCGACGCCGGCAAGGTCGAATGCGCGGGCTGTCGCAGCCGTTCGGTCGGTCACGCCGAACGGCGTGCGACCAGTCGCATGGCCAAGGTCGCCAAGGTCTTCGCCGACACCGAGGCCCATGACGGCGCCGAGCGCGTGCAGCGCGACGGCATGCTGTCGACGCACCTGCACACTCAGTTGGGTCATCGTGCAGTGGTGCTCGACGACCGCAAAGTCCCCGGTTCGCGGACCCACATCGATCACATCGTGATCGCCCCATCGGGCGTGTGGGTGGTCGACGCCAACGAGTACGACGGTCGTGTCGAGCGGCGAGACATCGGCGGCTGGTTCAAGATGGACGAGCGGCTGTACGTGGCCGGCAAAGATCGCACCAACCTGGTCGACCACATCGACCGCCAAGTGGTCGCCGTGGAGAACGTGCTGGCGAAGGAAGGTCTGGACCTGGTGCCCGTCCACGCCGCCCTGTGCTTCGTGAACTCCGAGTGGGGCTGGTTCGCCAAACCCTTCTCCCTGAACGGAGTCTGGGTCACCTGGGCCCAGAAGCTGACCGAGTTGGTGCTGGACTGGAACGCGATCCCCAACGCCGAGTTGGAGAGATTGGCGAGAGTGGTCGGCGCCGGACTGCCCGCAGCTGCGTGAGCGAGCCGGTAATAGTGTTGGGCGCATGGATCGACTGGACCTCGAGCGCCCGCGATCGTTGGGTGGCAGTCGGGGATGATGGTTCAGTGGTCGCCGACGCGGCGACTCTCGAAGACTTGCATCGCGCATTGTCGTCCATGCCCGCAGTACACGTGGTCATTCAGCGAGTGCCGGCGGTTGATGAGCCGTTGTTCGTCGGCCTGCGGTAGCTGATACTCCAAACGCGGTCCGGCTCAGGCCGGCAGCCAGGTGACGCTGTTCCGGGCGACGGCAAAGATGTGTTCGACCTGCGATGGCGTGAGCCGTTGGGGTTGCTGCATGAGGAAGGTACGGAGAGTTCTGCGAGTGATCACGTGCACGTCGGGCGCCGTGCCCTTGCGCGTGAGCTTGGAGGGATCAACAAACACGACTGCCGCCTGAGCTTCGACTGGCATCGAACAGGCGGCCGTCAGAATCTTGGTGACGCGCTTTGCCTCGAACCGCGAGTTGCGTAGGTAGTCCGTCTTGTGGCCGTTCACCCAGAGAGCGTGTTCGTACACGGAGATCGCCCCGTCTGGGTGATTCTTGGTGTTGAGAGTGAAGACACCGCGAGTACAGATCACGACGTGGTCGATGTCGCTGCCGTTCTCGCCGATCGGGATTGCGTGCAGTACGTGCCAGCCGGCAGTGAGCTTGGCCAATTCGTGACCGACCTTCTCCTCGCCCTTCGCACCGACACGCCAAGCTCGCTCGTCGGTCTTCACACCCAGCGCCCGAGCAACCAGGTTCCATACCGGCGCCTGGCCGTTGACTTCCCGACGCTTCGCCCGCGCAGCGGCACCGGCCGCAGTGTCGACGAGGTCGAACCCCGTGGGTGACGGGATGGAGGTCGGTGGTGGCGTGGTCAGAGGCTCGGGCTGTGGGAACAAGTCCACCTTGATCGGCAGCGTGGTCGTCGGAAGTCGAGGCGAGACCGACACGGTCGTCCGGGCTTCGTGTTGTGACGCAAGGGTGCGAACCTGGCTGTCGAACTCAGCCACCTGAACCTCGACGGCGCCGGTGAGCAGATCGATATGGCCGACTGCTGTTCCGTCCGGCGTCTTGACGTAGAGCCGGTCCTTCCCGTACCCGGTCCATCGAGTGGTGACGAGATCGGTCATGCCTAGACATCGGCACACCGGCACTCGATCGTGACCGAAACCTCAGGATTCGCAACCGACGCACGAGCCGGACGCCTGGTTCAGCCCGTCAGCGTCCTAGCGGCCCACGTGCTGTGCGACGCTACAGAGGTGCAAGATCGCTACGCAGGTGATGTCGGAGACTTCTTGAAGCTCGGACTCCTCAGGTACTTGACCTCGCCTCATGCCGGGTTGCCGCCCCTCCGGCTCGGTGTCGTCTGGTATCGCGTAGAGGACGAGGTACACAACGCCGATGGCAAGCATGTCGCGTACCTGTCTCGGGCGAGTGCCGTCGGCCGCTCACTCCGTTCGCTCGACCCTGACCTCTATGACCGACTCAGTGGTGTGGTCCACTCGGGAACGAGATCGGTGGCGGCTTTGGAGTCGGCTGGCGTCCTTCCAATGGAGTCCCCATGCTTTGCGGAGGCTCTCGGCTTCGGGCATCTCCCACCATCGGCGAAGACACGACGGGTGGCATGGCGGAACGACTGGTTGTCCCGGGCTCTCGTCGCGACAAAGGACTGTGACCTCGTGTTTGTCGACCCGGACAACGGTGTACGCCGGAGCGACCACGGCGTTCCGTCGCATCGGAGCAAGACCGAGAAGCATGCGTACTTTGATGAACTCGGTCAATTCACCGGGCGTGCCCAAAGCCTCGTCGCGTACCACCACGCCGATCGCTCAACGACAGTGGAGCGTCAGGCGCAGCTGCGGCTGGCCGACGCTGCCCACGAGCTACAGATCGAACCGTTGGCTGCCGTGCGAGCCTCACGAGGAACCAATCGGCTGTTCCTGGTGCTTCCCGTTGAGGCGCATCGATCCAACCTGGAGGCCCACCTGAAGAGACTCGAACGGTCAGCCTGGTCCAGCGAACTCAAGGTGTATTGGTGGGCGTCCGATTGAGTGGCTGAGGTCTGAAGGAAGTCACGCAGTGACCGACCAGAGTCGATCAGTGGACTCTCACGGAAAGTCGGTTCGGGCGCGGATCGCGAGGTCGACGAGGTCGCCGCCGCCACTGGCTCCGTTGGTCGTGGTGTTCTGCCACGACTGCACGGCTACGGCTCGGGGGCCGACGTCGCCGTTCCAGAATCCGAAGACGGCTCCGCCTGACTGGCCGGGGAAGACGTCGGCCTGGTGGTAGATCGCCTCGTGGGCGTCGGGTTGGTTGTCGTCGCCGTTGATCGTGAACCAACTCTGGAACGTGGGACGCTCGAGGCTCGTGAGATCCTGCGGGTAGCCGATGTGCCACCACGCGGCCAGCGGGTCCCAAGCATCGGTGTAGCGGCGGGTGCCGAGCCATCCGGTCCGGTCGCCGATGCGGTCGTTGAGCACCAGCACGGTGTAGTCGTACTGGCCTTCGTCGCCGTTGGAGAAGCCGTCGTTGTTGTCCTTCTTCACGTAGTAGACGTGCGTCGCATACGTCGACCCGAACGGCGCCGTGCCGTCGTAGTAGGCCGGGGTGAACGTCAGCCAATCGGCGTCGTAGCCGGGCGGCGGTGTCCAGTCGATTCCGTGATTGCAGGTGAGGATGTGTCGAGGCCCAATCATCACGCCGCTGAACGGACCAAAGTTGGTCTCGCATCGCCCGAACGCGCTCCACGGATACGAGGTGTCGCGGAACACGGCACGATCATCAGCACCGAAGATCGTCGTGTTGTACCGCACGTCGCGCTTCGCTCGCTTCGGCTGCCTCGGGCGGGCTTTGACGATGTCGGTCGGGGTCGGGATGAATTCGAGGTGATCGGGGATGAACGCCTCCAGGAGCGCGGCCTGCTGGGCGACGACTTTGGCGGGGAGCCGCTTCGTGACAGCGACGCTGGCCAGCCCCGGTGGAAGTGCCCGCTCGCCGAGGCTGAACCCGTCGAGGTCGAGCCGGACCTCGTAGATGTAGTTCCCCTTGGCGTCTCGTCGCTTGGTCCGCACGATCTTTGCGTCGAGCTTTGGCTGTTCCTTGTCGCCCGGCACGAAGAACGACTGCGTGACCTTGCCTCGATTCGAGGTCAGCGCCGGCCGACGTTCCAGCTGTGAATAGTTCTCCGTCGACATCGGCTTCGGAATGCGTTGCGGCATCTCGTTCTCCTTTGAGCATCTCTCACTTGAGGAGAGTGCGTTGGCTTCGCCTGATACAAAGCCTCACAGAGTCACCGACATCATGCATTGGTACGCGCCAGACAGGATCGGCTCGCAACAGGGTTGACGTCGACCTGAGAGCTGTGCAGAGAGGACCATTGCCTCTTGTTGGGCGTGTTGGCCAACGCGATAGTGAAGTCCGGCGCCGGCAGAGGAGATGCATTGAAACGCGTCTTTGTGGTCGTCGCGCTCGTGGCCCTTGTCGCGTGCGGTGATCCTTCAGTGACCGGTGTCCTCTCGTCCGGGAGTCAACAGAACTCAATCGTCACGTCTGCTGTCACCTCGCCAACGCCAACGACCGTGCCGGCGACGACCGTGCCAATGACGACGCTGCCGTCGACGACCGTGCCACCCAGCACCACCACGATGGTCGCCGGGCCGGACACAACGATCGGCACCGGGCACCTTCGATCCATCGATGTGCTTGCCTTCGTCGCGGTTGAGAACGAACACGCCGGCGGATATGTGCGCGATCTGTTCGACTACCCCGCTGATCTCGATGGCGACGGATGCGACACCCGTTCCGAGGTGTTGCAGGCGGAGTCGATCACACCCGCCCAGGTCGACGTCTTCGGTTGCACTGTCGTGCAGGGCGACTGGATATCGCCATACGACGGGATGGTGTCATCGAACCCTGGCGAGTTCGAGATCGACCACGTCGTGTCACTCAAGGAGGCGTGGGATTCCGGGGCGTGGGCTTGGAATGGGTTGGCGCTCGTCGCCTATGCGAACGATCTCAGCGATCAACGCGGCTTGCGCGCCGTCAGCATGACGACCAACCGCTCCAAGGGCGACAGGGACCCGTCGAACTGGCTGCCTCCCAGCGCCGCCGCCGTTTGCCCGTACATCGCTGACTGGGTGGAGATCAAGGCGCGGTGGGGGCTCTCGATGGATCAGAGCGAGTACGGCAGGATCCGCAACCTACTCAACGGTCCCTGCGTGGGACTCGTGATGGCGCCACTCGAGCCGCTCCCGGTGTCGACCGCATCTGCGCCCTCAGCCCCACCCGCGGCACCACCCTCTGCTCCACCGAACACTGACGTGTACTACGAGAACTGCACGGCCGCTCGCGCCGCCGGTGCAGCGCCCATCCTGATCGGCGAACCGGGATATCGGAAAGCGCTCGATCGCGACAACGACGGCATCGCCTGCGAATGACGTCCGCGTGCCGTGACCATTGCGTCGTTCTGGCACTCTCGGTCCAACGCGGCTGAGCACCACGGCTCCAGGCTGCACTGTGGTTTACCGCTTCGCGACTCCCTGGGGAGTGTGGGTGCGGGAGAAGAGGGCGTCGAGTGCCATGTTGATGTCGAGTCGCTCGCCGCCCCAGTTGCACCGACCATCGGCGGGTTTGCGCTCGTGGGCTGCGACTGCGGTGGCGTTGCCGGTCGTCGTGGGTGGTCGCCAGCAGATCCGGCGCCCATGGGGGTCGTGTAGCTCGAGTCCGTCGGGTGTGCGCACGGCGCGCCAGCCGCCTTCGTGCAGACGGTGGTGGTGGAACCGGCACAACAACGTGAGGTTAAGCAGCTGGTTGTTGCCTTTGCGGGCTCGGTGTTTGATGTGGTGCACCTCGAGGTATCCGCGGCGAGCGCAGCCGGGAACCTGGCAGCGGTGTTCGTCGCGCTCTTCGACTTCGCGGCGTCGCGTGCCACGAACAATGCCTTGGCGGCGAGGGGGACCGTTCGTATTGCCATCTTCGTGAGGGACAACGATGTCGACGTCGGCATCGCACAACATCCGCAGCGCCGTGTCGATCGAGATCCCGATTGGTTGGTCCAAGCTGTCGCCATGGCCGTGGATCTCGCAGCGGCCGTCACCACCACTCAAGGCAGATTCGCTGAGGTGTAGATGGACGAGGTAGCGAGTTGTCGAGCCTGGTTTGCCCGAGGCGGCGTGGCCGGCGATGGCCAGATCGACCAACGCATCGGCCCGGCGAGCCGACACCGGATCGCGGGTGCCGTCTGGCTCGGCCACCGAGGGCGCCACGAGGTGTTCGATTGCCGAGAGCACCGTCGCGCCGGCCTCGGCGGGGAGACGGACGGTGATGACCACTGATCCGTCGTCGTCGATGCGATGAAACAGGCTGCGCCGCGCGTGCTGTATCTGTTCGCGTGCGACGGCGATGGGTTCGGCGCGTCGATAGGCGCTGACGATCCGTTCGACATGATTGGTGGTGCCAGCCAAGGCCATGTCGACCAGGGCCTGTTCACATTCGGGTGTTGCGATGCGAGTGATCGCCCGCACCTTGGAGTACGAGACGTGCCCAGTGGCCATCGCCGCGGCGATCACCGGGAACCGTTCCAACGCCCGCGCGACGCGTACTTTCTCATGTGCCGCGCGGATGTCGAGGCCGACCTGCCACGACAACCATGCCGCGCACGATTGGCACTCCGACAGCTTCCAACCCTCCCGGCGATCGAACTCCGCGACAGCCAACAGCCAGCCGTGCTCGAACGCAGTCAGGTTGGCCGCACCCTGGTGAATCACGGCCTCTAGCTGCTCCAATGGGCGAAAAGATGCATCGTTTGTTTCCATAGACCGATGGTACGCAAGGGGTGTTATGCGGTAGTCGAGACACTCCCCAGGGAGTGTGGACAAGCCCATTTCGACGCAGCCCTACGCGACGCGGGTGTACAGACCGAGCTGTCCTCGCCAGGTCTGCAGGCGGTGCCATGAGTGTCAGCGGCCACCAGAACTGCCCACAGCCGGCCACCAGACTCTTTGTCGTGATGAACGCTCGGCGCGATGGATTCTCGAGTTCCGGCGTTCTCGTCGCTCGTTTCGTATAACCGGCGATCCGGGATAGCAGGATGGCGTTTGTGCGAGCGGGGTTATGAGACGCTGCGCCGGCACCGATCTGGGCGGGTCGGATATCAAGTTCGGACCGTCGTCTGTCTCGCGCCTTGTGTGCTCGGCCGTCCCCCAAGAATGACGAGTCCTCCGGCACCGATCGCGAACCCCCTCTCTACGAGCAACCCACGATCGCACATCCCCAGCGTTCAGAGCGAAGAAGCCGAGCGCGCAGTCCTCGTCGAGGATCTCTTCGGCCTCTGTGACATCACGAATGTTCGATACAGCGCTGGAACGCGCTCGACTCTTGCAGATCGTTGCTCGGCATACAGATCAGCATCGTGCGCTGGCGGAGGGGTCGTCATCGACTCGCCGGTCGATCTGGGCGCCTCACTGGACGCAGTCATCACAAGCCCCGCTCCAAGCGAACATTTCCTGCCTACGTGGTTGATCACTCGCGACGCGGCGCACGACAGCTGATCGACGGTCTGCTCATCGACCCCACCGCGCCGAGTTAGAGTTCGCTCGAGTACTGGTTGAGACGGCAGAATCGGCCTAACCGATCGGGAGGATTGATGATGTACTCACGCCTTGGCTTAGGTCTCGCGGTGACTGCGCTGGCAGTTGGCGTCACGACAGCGGTGGCAGCGCCGAAGGACGAGCTCTTGAAGGACGCGCGGCACTTCCTTGAACAGTCGTCGAAGACCTACACGGGCGGTCAGAAGGCTGCCCAAGCCTTCAACATGGAGGTCGTCGGACACAGCACCCTCGGCGGACGTGGCTTCAACGGCGACGTGTGGGTGCACGAGGGATACGCGTACATTGGCCACTGGGGCTTCCAGGACTGGGCAAACGGAACAAAGAACCGCTTCTGCCCGGAGCCGCCCGACACCGGCGTCGCCGTCGTCGACGCGACCGACCCCGCGAATCCCGAGGTCGTCGCGACGCTGCAGAACCCTGCCGGCACGTCCGCCGAGGACGTCGTCGTCTACACGGCGCCTTTCGGCCCGCAAGCGGGAAGAGATATTGCGGCGGTTGGCCTGCAGACCTGCGAGTCGCGGTTTGACCCACAAGCCGACCGCGGACTGATGCTCTGGGACGTGACAGACCCCGCAGCGCCCGTCGAGCTCGGATATTTCCACACCGCCTGCTGCACCCGCGGGATCCACGAGTTCGAGGTTCAGTCTCGCTCCGACCTCGGCCGCACGTTCGCCTACGCGACTGTGCCAACGTCACGGTATCCGGAGAGCGACAGCCCGAGCGGATATCGAGACGTCAACGGGGACGGGGACTTCAGACTGATCGACATCACCAACCCCGCGGCACCGTTCCAGGTCTCCGACTTCGGGATCCAGGACGCCGGAGGCCCGTTCGGGCCTGGACAGGGGTGCGACGCTGACCCGAACTACGGCCATGGCGCTGAGCCGTCGGACGACGGCAAGCTCGTCTTCCTCTCGTACTGGGACAGCGGCTTCGTCGCGCTTGACGTCACCGACCCCGCGAATCCGGTATTCCAAGGCCGCACGATCTACCCGTCCAACGCCGACGGCGACGGGCACTCGTCGAGCTACGACGATGCGCGACAGCTGCTCTTCTCCGCAGACGAAGACTTCTGCAAGAACTCGGGGCCCGCCATCGAGACGGGCGAGGGCTACCTGCGGGTGTGGGACTACTCAGACCTCTCGGCGCCGATTCAGGTCGGTCAATTCCGCACCCCGAATTCGTTGGAGCTGGGAGCGCAGGGCTCGGGTGACTACTCGATCCACAACGCGCTCGTCGTTGGAACCGACGTCTACACCTCGTGGTACTCCGACGGCGTGCGCGTCATCGACGCCGCCGACCCAACGCATCCGACCGAGGTCGCGTACTTCGTGCCACCCGCTGGACAGAACCCCGTCAAGCCGCCTCAACGCAGCGTCCTCTCGCAGATGCCCCAGGTCTGGGGCGTCGCCGTCGACGAGGCCACCGGCCTCATCTACGCGAGCGACATGAACTCCGGGCTCTGGATTCTGCGTAGGACCGACTAGTGACCTGAGTCGGGATTTCATGAGCAGTTAGGAATTTTCGCGGTTGGCGGTGCCGCGGTCGTCGCCGCGGATGATGCTGGTCGATGGCGTACAGGTTCACATCAGCGGCAGCGTTCCTTTCGTCGTGATGTACGACGATAGGAGGCAACGATGACACGATCCTGAAGGAGCGGGGTGACCTCAACGGCGCCGAAACCTGGTGGACCAAGGCCGCCGACGTCAGCCGCACATGCGCGATGTGCAACCTCGGTGTTCTCCTCACGGAGCGGGGCGATCTCGATGGCGCCGAAACCTGGTACCGCAAGGCCGACGAGTGAGTCGAAGTGAGCTGCAGTGCAGTCCCGATCGCCGCCGGCGTCGCCTGTGTTGGCGTGCAGCACTGGGCTCGATACCGACCGGCCATTCCCTCAAGTGCCAGACGCAGCTTCCGGCGAGCTGCGTTGCCACGCCGCCCGAGAACGCGTCGTTGATCTCCCGTGTAGCCGCGTCACCGAAGTGCCGGTTCAGGCTCCAGCGACGAAGGCGACGACGACGTAGGCGGCGTGGCGGTCGAAGTTCTTGCGTCGGCGGTCGTAGAGCGTGGTGGTGCGGGGGTCGGCGTGGCGGGCGGCGAGTTGCACGTCA
>JANMNE010000248.1:0-4264 GCA_031373785.1 Ilumatobacteraceae bacterium | reverse complement strand
CGCCGCCGATCGTGACCGTGACCCCGGTGATGGTGCTGTGCAACGCATCGACGGGCTGCGTGAGCGTCAATGACGTGGTCGACTCCGACGGCACGAGCGCAGTGGTCAGGGTCGACCCGACGACGTCGGAGAACGGGGAGGTCCACGCCGTGTTGGGGTCACCGTCGAAGGCGTGCGCGGCGGTCGAGTTCGGATCGCCCTCCAGCCGCCGGTTGGAGACGGCCGCCTCGACTCCCGCCAAGCGGTTCAGCACGTCATCGGGCGCACGCGCATCACGGCGAAGCACGAACTGGGCGGTGAAATGGCGCCCCTCGCCGAGATCGAACCGGCGGATCATCCGAGGTTCGGGATCACTGCGCCATCGGTTCAGCGGATCCGTTCGCAGGCGGGTGAGCACGATGGCCATCGGTGTCGAAGGCGCCACCTCGCGCATATCGTCGGGCAAGCGGACGGTCTCGGCGTGCCGACCGAGACCGAGCTCGGCGAACCCCACGGCGGACCCACCGGGATCGGTCGCACCAGGCATCGGCGCGACGGCAGCGATGGTGATCCGCACCGAGGTCGACCCGGGCGGCACGTCGATCGTCTGGCCACCGCCGCGCAACGACTCGTCGCCGAGATCGACGATCGACGTGGAGGTGCCGAAGTCGAGCCGCACCGCGGAGATCATGCGTGAGGCCCCGGACTGCTGCGACTGCAGCAGTGACAGCCCGGAGAGGTCGCCCGACACCTCGATGCTCTGGCCGATCGGGTTGAACCGATCGGCCACGAGCCAGGCGGTGGCCGGGTCGCCGTCGACGGCCATCGCCGGCCGGTCCTCGGGCCGGTAGGCGAACGGCTCGCCGTAGCTCGTGGCGCGCACGTCGAGGCCGTCGACCGTGGCTGTCGTCTGGTGTCTCGGTGACTGATCGGCAAACACAGGCAGGCGCTGATCCGCGGTATCCCGCTGCAACACGTCGGTTCCCGGACCGCCAGTCTCGGTGAAGCCGACGACATCCTGCGTCCCGCGCCATTGGTGGGCACGGTCGCGGTTCGAGTCGGTCACGATCAGCAGATCGGCGTCGTCGACGCGGTCGGTGGGGCCGAGGTCGGCTGCGTACAGCACCGCCTCATCACCGTGCAACAGGCCAGCGGCGGACGCATCGACGACCCCATCGCCGCTGCCCGCGAGCACGACCAGTCGCCTCGCGGCGCGCACCATGCCGACGGGGTCGTCCACCGTAACCAGCTCGACCGGGTGTATCGGCTCGCCGATCGCGGAATTGGCCAGAGCCGTCTCGTCGAGCATCGCCAGTGCCGGCACGTTCGGTGTCGGGGTGCCGAACGTCGTGGGCTCCCCCAGTCCTGGGGGCCGGGCCGCGAAGAGGGCGTTGGTCAACTCGGGCCGCGGGGTGCGGAAGCGCTCGAACGCCATGTCGTTGCTGACCCAGATCGTGTCGGCGCCGAAGAACCGGGCGACCGGTGCGATCGAGGCCGGGTCCAACGTGTTGGCCTGGGCGCGATCGTCGAGCGCGTAGAGCAGGTCCATGGCGGCAGGTGATCCCAGTGGCAGGAGGTCGCGTGTGATCAGCGGCTTGGCTGTCAGGCCCGGCAATGGCGGGTCGACCGTGTAGCCCCAGCGAAAGGCACCGAACTCTGCTCCGGGTAGCTGCATCACCCGGTTCTCCATCGAGCCCTCGTCGAGCGCGGCCGCAGCCTGCTGCCATGCTGCCGGCGGGTTCTGGTCACGCTCCAGCGCCGGATCGACGAACCCACCGTTGAACAGTGCGGGCAGGTTGAGGACCGCCAACCAGATCACGATCGATGGTGCCAGCAGGCGGAGGCGTGGCCGTCGGCGGGCGATCAGTGTGGATGCCGCTGCTGCCAACGCACCCGCCCCCAGGGCGAGACCCAGGTTGCTCAACGGCAGCGCTCGCGTGCTGCTGCGGACGGCCAGCGACAGGGTCGAGCGCGACGAGGTGGCCAGCCGGGACATCAATGGCGAGGGGCTGGCGATGGGGTGCACGCCGACAGCCAGCACGATGCCGACGAGCACGAGCATGGCTGCGTACCGGCGCTGGCTCCACCGCGTGAGCGCGATCCCCGCCACGCAACAGATCAGGAGGAGGAACCCGATGGCGATGATCCGACCGGATTCCAGATAATCGGCCGAGGCACTGGTAGCGAAGCCCGTCGGGTCGCGGATGTAGAACAACCAGTAGCCCAGCCCGCGCAACGTCTCGGTGCTGACCGAGGTGAACGAGACGGCTTCCAATGTCTCCGAGTACGACAACACATCCGCGCCGTGCCGGCCCTGCACGGCCAGCATGGCGATCCACCACAACGACACCCCCAGGCTCAAGCCGCCGATGCGCAATCCCGCAGCGACGGCCCGTCGCCACGGCACCGATCGCTGCCATGCCGCGTGGACAAGCCACAACACTGGTGCCGGCGCGATCATCGCCAGCGCCGTTGCGTTGGGCGACCCGACGGTGAAGATCACCAACGCGAAGACCGCCGGGTCACGCCACCTCGTACGCGTCGCAGACCGCACGGTCAGCCCAACCAACCAGCCGACCGACGCCCATGGCAGCAGCATCAGCGACGTGCGCGACAGGTACGGCAGGATGTACGGCGAGAGCTGGTAGACGAAGGCCGCGGTGATGGCACCGGCGCCGGCCAAGCCGAGATGGCGGGCGGCCCAGCGCACACCGAGCCCACCGGCGAACAACAGCGTCGCGATCCACAGTCGGTGAGCAACCCAGTCGGGGACGCGCAGCTGCTCGAACAGCCAGTACCACGGACCCGACGGCCACAAGTAGGTGACCGTCTGGTGCGGAACCCAGCCGGCGAACTGGCGGTTGTCCCACGTGTAGGGGGCGTCGGAGATCAGGCGACCGGGATCGAGGTACAGGTACAGCTTCGTGTCACTCGGCATCCGCCCGGGGGCAGCGAGCAACGCGGGGAGGTAGGCAAGCAGCGCCAGCGCCGACACGCCGAGCCGCTGGCCCGACACGTGGCGGCGCCATGTCACGGAATCGCCCCGAAGACGCCGTACAACGCTGTGAGGGTCACCAGGCCCGCGCTACACGCACCGATCACGTACGGCCACCAGTCGCGCCGCACGGAGTGCAGGAAGGCTGCCGCCGAGATGAACAGCGGGAAGGCCGTGTACAAGAAACGCGGGCGGGCCGTGACCGTGCTCGGAAGCAGCATCAGGGCCAGGATCCCGATGCTGTAGGCGAGCATCGGTGGTGGCAGTGGCTTTCGTTTCACGAAGTAGACCATCATCACCATCGCCATCACCGAGGCGGCCGTGATGATGTTGGTCGGTGACGTCAACGGGTGGGCGAACGCCTCGAACGTCTTGCGGATCGCCGTCAACCCGTAGCTGGCACCTTCGCCCCACGCCTCGGTCTGGACGCGAAACCACACCCCCGCTTCGCCGGTGTGATGACCGAGCCACAGCTGAAAGGCGACGAAGCCTGCCGGTGCCAGCAGCGGTGCGGCGAGCGATCTCCAGGTGCGATCGTGGCGGATCGCCAGACCGGATGCCACGGCGCAGGCCAGCACCAAGGCCAACCCGTTCGGTCTCGTCGCCGTGCCGAGGGCGGCCAGCAGGCCAGCGGCCACCCAGCGTTCGTTCATGAGACACCACAGGCACCCCATGGCGAAGACCAACAGGAGCGCTTCGGTGTAGGCGAACGACAACACGAAGCTGCCGGGGAACATCGCGCCGAGCACCATCGCCTTTGCGGCGATCTGGTCGCCGTACAACTGGCGGGCGATCACGCCCAGCAAGAAGATGGCGATCGCGCCCAGCACGAAGTTGGTGGCCAGGGCTGCCGCCGTGTCGCCGGCGGGCAGCACCTTGTCGACCAACCGCACCAGCATCGGGTACGTCGGGAAGAACGCGGCGCGGGCATCGGGCACGAAGTAGGTCACGTGGGGCTGCACGTGACGCGGGTAGCCGTCGCGGACGATCCGCAGGTACCAGATGCCGTCCCATGACGACAGCACGTCGAGCATCGGCCCGAGCGCGGACTTCGGCGTCGCCCGGCCGACCAGGCTCGGATCGGCAAAGGGGACGTTCGGAATCCCTTTGACCTGGTCGACGTCCTTGCGCAGCTCGGCCGCGACGATCGCCGCACCGGCCAGCACGCAGAGACGTGAGTAGATGTAGACCAACCCGGCCTTGCGCAGGATGCGATGCCAGCCTGTCGACGGGTCGTCAACGGCAGCGTGCTGTGGTCCGAAGGTTTCTGTCATTGGTGGTCGACGGGCC
>JANMNE010000240.1:0-4008 GCA_031373785.1 Ilumatobacteraceae bacterium | reverse complement strand
CTCGCGGACATCTTCGATCGGCGCCGGCTGCTGATCGGCGGCCAGTTGTTCATGCTCGCGTGTGCAGCGGCGCTCGCGGTGATGTCGTTTCTCGATGTCGTCACCCCCGCCAGCTTGTTGGCGCTGACCTTCGGACTGGGAACTGGGTCGGCGCTGACCTTTCCGGCGTTCCAGGCGATCCAGCCCGACCTCGTGCCGGCCCACGAGTTCCGTCAGGCATTTGCACTCGGCTCGCTGACCTTCAACGTGGGTCGTGCCATCGGACCGGCGATCGGCGGCTTCGTGGTGGCGATCGGCGGCCCGGGATGGGTGTTCCTGCTGAACGCGATCTCGTTCCTCGCCATTGTTGGCGTGCTCGTGTGGTGGCGACGACCCGTCACCGAGTCGGATTCTCCGGCCGAGACGTTCAGCGGTGCGATGCGGGCAGGTCTCCGCTACGCCGTGCATTCGCCGGCCCTGCGATTGGTGCTGAACCGAACCGCCTTCTTCACGATCCCGGCCGCGGCGCTGCAGGCACTCCTGCCGGTCGTCGCCCGCAGTCGCCTCGGCCTGAGCAGCGGCGGCTACGGCGTGTTGCTCGGGTGCTTCGGCATCGGCGCCGCCAGCGCCGCGGTGATCCGCCCGCGGCTCGACGAACGCTTCAAGCACGATCAACTCGTGCTCCTCTCGTCGGTTGCCCTGGCCGGCGCGCTCGTCGTCGAGGGCACCAGCCGAATGCCGTGGGTCATCGGCATGGCCATGCTGCTCGGTGGACTGGCGTGGTCCACGGCCTTGACCAGCACCGGAGTGGCCGCGTTCGCTGCCTTGCCCGAGTGGGTGCGCGCCCGTGGCATGGGTCTGTACATGCTCGTCTTGGCCGGCGGGGTTGCGCTCGGCAGCGCAGCGTGGGGAGCGTTGGCAGCAAGGAGCCTGACGGTTGCCCATGTGATTGCCGCCGGCACCCTCATCCTCGGCCTGGCGATCACCCGACGCTGGGTGCTCGGCACCGTCACTGAACTCGACCAGCGCCTGCTGCCGAGCGATGACCCGACGGTGACCATCGTGCCCCACCCGACCGACGGTCCCGTGCTGGTGACCGTGATGTACGAGGTGCCCGGCGACGATGTGCAATCGTTCGCCGACGCGATGCGGCTGGTCGAGCGGCACCGGCGTCGAACCGGTGCGTACCGATGGGGTCTGTTCCGCGACCTTGCCGCGCCACACCAGTTCATCGAAACCTTCGTGGTCGAGTCGTGGGGCGAGCACCTCCGCCAGCACCGGCGCATCACGGTCAACGCCGACCGCTTCCTCGACCCGGTGCGCCGATACCTCGGTCACGACGTCGTCGTCACGCACTACCTCTCGGTGTACAGCCCAGCAGGTCGCGACCAGGTCGGGCACGCCTTTCCGGAGCCGCTCTGAACCGGACACTCCGGGCCTGTTTCGTCGTGCACACTGTCCTCAGCGGCTGCGACCCAGCCCGACCAAGGAGAGATCACCGATGCCTGGAACGTCCCGCCAGTCGAAGGCGAGCGCACCAACCTGCTCGCCTACCTCGAGCAGCAGCGCAATGGGATCCGCCTCACCGCATTCGGACTGACCGATCAGCAAGCCCGCTCAACGCCGACGGCCAGCGCGCTGAGCGTCGGTGGGCTGATCAAGCACGTCACGGCAACCGAACGCAGTTGGATGCGCGATGTGCTCCAGCTCGCCGTCGACGACGATGGCGCGGCGCAATACGGCGAGAGCTTCACGATGCGTCCCGAGGAGACGCTGCCGGAGATCCTCGACGACAACGAGCAATGTGGTCGCGAGACCGAGGCAATCATCGCCGACATCGACGATCTCGGCCAAGCCGTTCCCGTGCCGAAGGACGTGCCGTGGTTCCCGAAGGACGTGGAGTCGTGGGAGGTGCGATGGGTCCTGCTGCACCTGATCGAGGAGCTCGCCCGGCACGCCGGCCATGCCGACATCCTGCGCGAGCACATCGACGGCGGCACGATGTACCCGATCATGGCTGCGGCCGAGCATTGGCCGGAGTCGCCGTGGATGCAACCGTGGAAGCCGACTGGCGACCAGGTCGTGCCGTGAGTGGCGGCAGCGCTTCAGACCGGTAGGCGACGACGGATCCAGTCCGCAAGAACCGGGTCCACCAGCGAGAGGCCGTTGGCGTTCTTCACGACGTCGCCGGCGGCGAGGAGACTGTCGCGCGCGTGTTGGGCCGTACCGCTGGCCAGCCCGATCAACTCTGCGCCGGCACCGAACATGGAATGCTGCGAGGCAACCAGCCGCAGCACCATCTTCTCCCCCGCGACGAAACTGGAGTACACCGTTTCGTTGGCCAGATCGGTACTGGTGCGTACGGAGGCGAGCGCGTCTTCCCAGACCTTCGAGGTGTACCGAGACCCGGGCTCCGCTGAACGCCACGCAGCATCGGCGGTCTGCATCGTGCGGTGCGGGTGACCTGATGCGTAGCTGTAGATGGCGGTCGCCAGGTTACCCGGGTCACGCCGCGTCGACGCGAAGCCGTCATCGACGATCTCGGCGACGGCGCGGGCAGTGAATGGCCCGACCGGCACGAGATCGGCCTGGGCGTAGAACGGCATGGCCTTGTCGGTGAACATCGCCCGCATCAGCGATGGCTGCGAGCCGGCGAACACAATTCCGATGTCTTGGAAGTGGTGTTGCAACTTGGTGCGCATCAACCCCGCAGCGCCGTCCACCCGCGTGATGCCGGGGAACTCGTCGAACATGAACACCGTCGGATGTTCGACCGCCGCGGTGACCATGGTGTCGAACAGCAGGTGCAGTGTGGCCAGCGCATCGGGGCGCTCGTCCTTGCGTCGAGCGAAGCCGACCTTCAACAGGCCGAGGTTGAGATCAACCGAGGCGGCGATGCTGGCCAAACGAGCCCGCACCGGCCCGGTCGCCCCGTTGAGGGCAGCGTCGAACCGCAAGGCGATGTCGGCCACCGACGTGACCTCGTACAGGTCGACCCACACCACGGATGTGCCGGCGTTGGCCAGGTCGTCAGCAACGCGGACCAGCACGCTGGTCTTGCCATACCGTCGCGGTCCGATCAGCGCCGAGACGCGCCGCTCGGTGACGCGTTCGATCAGGTCGGCGATCAGTTCCCCACGCCCTTTGACCTGCGACGGCTCGAGCGGGCCCTGGAACGGGAACGGGGAGATCTCCACGGGCAATATACTACTGGATAGCGGAATTATCCGCTATCCAGTAGCACTTCATGACGTACGCAGCGGCGGGAACCGGTGCGGCAGGCCCTTCGCGGCAACTTGGAACAGGGGCACGGGCTCGGGGAGACCACGCAGCTTGTGCGCGCCGAGGGCCTTGAAGCGAACATCGGCAGGGGCTGATGCCTTGACGCCCTCGCGAGTGTTGGCCGAGACAACGACCTGTCCCCCGTGGCCGACGGCCGTGATCCTCGAGGCCATGTTGACGTCGGTGCCGATGTAGTTGTCTTCGGTCGACGTCGGATAGCCGCTGTGGATGCCGACGCGCACCCGAACCTGGAGATCGTCGATCCATGAACGCCCCAACAGGTCGCGCTGCACGCTGATGGCTGCATCGACGGCGCACCGCGGCGACTCGAACACCGCGAAGAACTCGTCGGCACGCGCCTCGACCTCGTAGCCGCCGGCGTCGGTGACACCGCGGCGCAGAATCGACCAGACCCCGCCGATCACCTCCCGATATCGAGCCCCGAGATGTTGCACCAACGCCGTCGAGCCCTCGATGTCGGTCATCAACATGGTCACGAAACCCGACGGCAGCACGACAGGCCCGGCCCGCTCGCCGAGCGCACGCTCGGTCTGCAGCTGGCCGGCGATGAACCCGACCGGGACGATCTTGAACTTCTTGGCCGCGTTCAGCAATCGCATGCGAGCTCGCTCGCGCGCCGCCTCGTCTTCGAATGTGACCTGGCCGAAGCGGACCAGCGCGTTACGAACGTGAGCAGGGTCATTGATGGGCAGGCGACGCGTGCCCAGCGAGTCGATGTACGCGAAC
>JANMNE010000143.1:0-3676 GCA_031373785.1 Ilumatobacteraceae bacterium | reverse complement strand
TGTCAAATCACCCCGCATCAAGGATTCTGATACAGACGTACCGTGTATCGTTCGCGGGCATGGCCAGTACGGACGCCGCTCCAGAGGGCGACTCCGTCGAACTGGCGATCGTGACGATGCGATTCGATGCCGCCGACGTGGCGTCGCTGCTGGCCGTTCTGTCGAAGTACGTCGTGCTGACCCGCATGCAGCCGGGATGCCGCAACGTCGACCTGTGCGCCTCCGTCACCCAACCGGGTCGGTACCTCGTCGTTCAGAAGTGGGAGTCCGTGGCCGCGCAGCGTGCCCATTTCGACAGCGCCGTCATGGTCGAGATGGCCGCGGCGTGCAACGGTTTGTTGACCGTCGCCCCCGACCTCGACTTGTGGGACGGGGTCAGTGCCCATGACCTGATCTAACCAAGATCACACGCACGACCGGTGATAGGCGGCTGTAGCGTTCGATTTGTTACTCGTTCGCCCAAGGAGGCGCACATGGCAAACCCGATGCTCAACGACAACACCTGGAACAAGGCGGCGAAGAATCCCGGTTGGGGTGCACCCGACCCGACCACCCGCAGCACGCCGATCAACGACGGGCCGATCAGCGGATGGCATTCGCAGGTCATGACCGTCGGCGGTACCATCAGCGCCACCGGCGTGTTGATGGTCGTGTTGCTCGCCGCCGCAGTGGTCGGTTGGCAGACCGGGCCCGACAACCAGGGCGAGGTCCGCGGGTTTCCCGCTCTCGCGTTGGTCGGCATCCTCGTCGGATTCGCCTGCGCTATCGCGGTGTACTTCCGGCCGATGTGGGCCAGGTTCCTGGCTCCGATCTACGCCGTCGGCGAGGGCTTCTTCCTCGGTGTGATCTCCAAGGCGTACGACGGCTATCAAAACGGGATCGTGGTGCAGGCGGTCGGCGCGACGCTCGGCGTGTTCGCAGTGATGCTGGTGCTATACCGCACCAAGATCATCAAGGTCACCGACAAGTTCCGCCGGATCGTCATCACGGCCACGATGGGTTTGATGGTGTTCTACCTGTTCTCGTTCATCCTCAACCTGTTCGGTGGCGGTGTCTCGTTCCTGCACTCGACCAGCCTGCTCAGCATCGGCTTCAGCATCTTCGCGGCTGGTCTGGCCGCCATGAACCTGGCGATCGACTTCGACTTCATCGAGAAGGGCGCCAAGCAGGGTCTGCCGAAGGGCATGGAGTGGTTCGCTGCCTTCGCCCTGGTGATCACCCTGGTGTGGTTGTACCTCGAGCTGTTGCGCCTGCTCAGCAAGTTGCAGCGGCGATAACGATCACAGCGTTTGCAAGAACCCCAGCAGTGCGTCGTTGAACGCTGCTGGGGCTTCTTGCTGCGTCCAGTGACCCACACCCTCGAGCACCGTTGACCCGCGGAAGTCGGGCAGCAGGTTGGTCATCCGCTCGATGCCCGAGGGATCCATCACGTTGACCACGTCGTCGGTGCCACCGATGAAGTAGGTGGGCATGGCGACGCGCTCCGGGCCGAGGCCGTTGATGACGTCGAAGTTGGCGTCGAGGTTGCGGTAGTAGCTGACGGGCCCGAAGAAGCCGCTGTGGGCGAACTCGTCGGCGTATGTCTGCACGTCGGCCTCGCTGAGCCACGGTCCCTCCGGCCCGGTCCATGGCCTGGCCGGTGCGTCGCGCATCATCGTCAGGAACCCGGTGCCCTCCATCGGCGGAACTTCGCCCGACTGGTCTCGACCGGCGAACCCCACGCCGCTGGCGTTCCACAGCACCTTGGACATCGAGTCGTACGGGTCGGCATCGAGTTCGGCTTCAGCCACACCGGGCGTCTGAAAGTAGAGGATGTAGAGGAAGCGATCGCCGGAGAGCATCTTCATCAGCGCGGTCGGTGGCGCCGGCCACATGACGAACGGCACGCTGACACCGACGACCGATCGCACCCGATCCGGGTGCAGGCGAGCCATGTCCCACACGATCAGCGCACCCCAGTCGTGACCGACGAACACGGCGTTGCGCTTGCCGAATTGGTCGAGCAACCCCAGCAGGTCGTCGGTGAGCTGACCGATGCCATAGGCGGTGATGTCGGCGGGCCTCGACGAGTGTCCGTAGCCGCGCTGATCCGGTGCCAGGACGTGATAGCCGGCCTCGGCCAGCGGTGCCATCTGGTGCCGCCACGCGTAGCCGAGGTCAGGGAATCCGTGGCACAAGATCACCGTGGGGTCGGCAGGGTTGCCGGCCTGGTGGACGCGCAGGGTGACACCGTTGACGTCGATGTCGCTGACAGAGACCTTCGTCATGCGGGCGTGCCTTGCGCGCAGATCGCCCCGAGCTCACCCCACGTCAGCTCGTCGCTCGACCACAGGCGGTTGAACGCCAGATCGGCGTCGTCGGTGAACCCGTGCCGGTTCCGGAAGTTGTACCGCCAGCGCTGCTCGTTGACCTCGATGCCGAGCCGCGACAACCGACCGACGGAATAGGTTTCCCAGGCAGCGACCTGTGCCAACGTCAACTCGTCGTCGGGCGGTGCTTCCCCGAAGCCACCGCTCAGGCGGTCGCGAACGCGCAACAGCACGCGCCCGAGCGACGTGGCCGTGGCGACATCGCTCTGCTGTCGCGGTCGCTTGGTGTCTTCGAACGCACCACTCTCTGCCCGGATCGCGATCGTGTCGCTGATCACGACTCGCGTCCGGGCCAGCGGTGTGGTCTCGTCGACCTCGATGTGCACGTCTCGATCGCTCATGCCCAACGAAGCCAGCAGTTCCTCGGCGACGTGTTGGATCGAGGCCGCGTCGTAGGCGACGAAGTTGAAGGTCTGCGGGGTGACGGTGACGCTCATGACGCGGCGCGCGCCTTGGCGACGAAGGCCTTGCGCTCGTTCAGTGCCGCCAAGCTGACGTCGGCGATCTCTTCGACCTCGTTGTCGGTGAAACCGGCGAGCTCGCGGAACCGCCGCGCCAACCCGATCGGTGATTCCTCGCTGTCGCTGCGCGTGCCGCCGTAGCTGAACAACTTGTCGACGACCGACTGGAACTCCAGCGCCTTCGTACGCCGCTGCGGGTCGTTCTCGGTGACCTTGCGCAGCCAGTCGCTGCCCATCTTCACGTGGGTCACCTCGTCGGCCAGCATCCAGTCCTCGCAGAACTCGAGGTACGGGTCACCGGCCAGGTCACCGAACTCCTTCATCGTCGTGAAGACGTCGATGGCCAGCCCTTCGAGTGCCCGGTTCACGCCGGCCAGGCGCAACACCGGGTCGCTGCTGCACGCGGCCTCGAACAGGACCGTGTTCTCGGCGAACTGGCCGATCTCGGTGCCCATCCAATCGCTGAGCATCACGCTGATCTCGACGTGACGTGCCTCGTCCCACGCCTGTCGGGCCATGTCCATCTTCAACGCGAACGGCACCGTGTCGGTCGCCGACGCGCCCTCTGGATCCTTGGCGCCGGCGCTGCTCCCGGTGCTTGTTTCGAAGTCGTGACACGTGCGCCCGGCACCTTCCAACGCCTGGATCTCACCGACGAAGATGCCGTGCATCAGGGCTCTGGCAGCGTCGCTGGCATCGCGGCGCGACGGCGTGAGGCGGTTGCTGTTGCGCGCCTGAGCACCGGTTTGAAACACCGTCCGAGGGTCACCCATCCGCTCGCGGTTGGTGACGGTGTGGAAGCGCTCGTCGCGGGCCAACTCCTCGACCGGGAAGAACTGCCTCATC
>JANMNE010000138.1:0-3317 GCA_031373785.1 Ilumatobacteraceae bacterium | reverse complement strand
AGGACTTTACATCTGTGAGAAATTTGCACATACTGTGGAAATGTCGGTCGACCCGGCTGGGCTCCTTCGCCAACAAGGCTTGAACGTCACACCGCAACGCTTGGCCGTCCTGCGTGCGGTGTCGGGACGACCGCACCTCACGGCCGACGACGTGTTCGAGGTCGTCAGGGCCGACATCGGTACCATCTCTCGGCGCGCGGTGTACGACGCCGTCGGCGTCTTGGCGGACATGGGACTCGTCCGTCGCATCCAGCCGGCCGGATCCGCAGCGCGGTACGAGGATCGGGTGGGTGACAACCACCACCACCTGATCTGCCGCACCTGTAGCCGCATGGTCGACGTCGACTGCGCTGTCGGTGTCACGCCGTGCTTGACTGCGGCCAACGACTCGGGTTACGAGATCGACGAAGCCGAGGTCATCTACTGGGGTCGCTGCCCTGCCTGCCGAGAGGCTGCCGACGGCACCTGAGTTCTGACCATTCACAGTTCGAAAATCCGCCCAACATCAATCGAGGAGAGAAATGAGCAACGAAGAGACCGGCACGGTGACCACCAGCGACCAGCCGTCGACAGCGACATGTCCGGTGATGAGCTCCCAGCAACTGGCTGTAGGGATCACGGCGAACGACCATTGGTGGCCGAAGAGCCTGAACCTCAGGGTGCTTCGCCAGAACCACCCTCAGGCCGATCCCATGGGTGAGGGCTTCGACTACGCCGCGGAGTTCAACAGCCTCGACTTCGACGCCCTGGCGAACGACGTCGACGCACTGATGACTCAGTCGCAGGAGTGGTGGCCCGCCGACTACGGCCACTACGGACCGTTCTTCGTCCGAATGACATGGCACGCCGCCGGTACGTATCGCGTCGCGGACGGCCGCGGCGGCGGAGGCAGCGGTGCACAGCGCTTCGCGCCGCTCAACAGCTGGCCCGACAACGTCAGCCTCGACAAGGCCCGCCGTCTGCTGTGGCCGATCAAGCAGAAGTACGGCCGGAAGATCTCGTGGGCAGACCTGCTGATCTTCGCCGGGAACCGCGCGATCGAGACGATGGGCCTGAAGACGTTCGGTTTCGGTGGCGGCCGTGAGGACATCTGGGCGGCCGAGGAGGACGTCTATTGGGGGCCGGAGCGGGTGTGGCTCGAGGATCAGCGATACCGCGGCGACCGCGAACTGGCGAATCCGCTCGGCGCCGTCCAGATGGGTCTGATCTACGTCAATCCGGAGGGTCCCAATGGCAACCCGGATCCGATGGCTTCGGCGCGCGACATCCGCGAGACGTTCAAGCGGATGGCGATGAACGACGAAGAGACCGTGGCGCTGATCGCCGGCGGCCACACGTTCGGCAAGGCCCATGGCGCAGCCGATCCTGACAAGTACGTCGGTCCGGAGCCCGAGGGCGCCCCCCTCGAGCAGCAGGGATTCGGCTGGAAGGGCGGCTTCGGCACCGGCAAGGGTGGTGACACGATCTCCAGCGGGTTGGAGGGTGCGTGGACCAACAACCCGACCCGGTGGGACAACGGCTTCTTCGAGAACCTGTTCGCCTACGAGTGGGAGCTGACGAGGAGCCCAGCCGGTGCACAGCAGTGGACACCGAAGAACCCAGAGGCGGGCGACACCGTGCCGGACGCGCACGATCCGTCAAAGCGTCACGCTCCGATTATGGCCACGACCGACATCGCGTTGATCACCGATCCGGTCTACAAGGAGATCTCACAGCGATTCTTCGAGAACCCCGACCAGCTCGCCGATGCGTTCGCGCGGGCGTGGTACAAGCTGCTGCACCGCGACATGGGACCCATTGCCCGCTATCTCGGCCCGTGGGTTCCCGACGAGGAGTTGCTGTGGCAGGACCCCGTACCCGCTGTCACGCACGAGCTGATCAATGACGCCGACATCGCCGCGCTCAAGGGCAAGATCCTCGGCTCCGGGCTGTCGGTCTCGCAACTGGTCTCCACCGCGTGGGCGTCGGCGTCGACCTACCGTGACACCGACAAGCGTGGTGGTGCGAACGGGGCGCGAATCCGCCTCTCGCCGCAGGCCGAGTGGGACGTCAACGTGACCTCCGGCGCGTCACGCGTGGTGGCGACCCTTGAGGGTATCCAGCAGGAGTTCAACGGTTCCGGCACGACGGTCTCGTTGGCCGACCTGATCGTGCTCGGCGGCTGCGCCGCGGTCGAGCAGGCGGCGAAGGCCGCCGGCCACGACGTGCAGGTCCCCTTCACGCCGGGGCGTGCCGACGCGACCCAAGCGCAGACTGACATCGAGGCGTTCGCCGTCCTCGAGCCGACAGCCGACGGGTTCCGCAACTACCTCCAGAAGGGTCACGAGCTCGCCGCCGAGCACCTGTTGGTCGACAAGGCGTTCATGCTGACCCTGTCCGCTCCTGAGATGACCGCACTCGTGGGTGGCATGCGCGTGCTCAACACCAACGCGGCGCAGTCCGAATACGGAGTCTTCACCGACCGACCGGAGACCTTGACCAACGACTTCTTCGTGAACCTGCTCGACATGGGGACGGCGTGGAAGGCGACCTCGGAAGCCGAGGACGTGTTCGAGGGTCGTGACCGAACGACGGGGGGGCTCCGCTGGAGCGGCACCCGCGTCGATCTCATCTTCGGGTCGAGCTCCGAACTCCGGGCTCTCGCCGAGGTCTACGCCAGCAACGACGCGGGAGACAAGTTCGTCCGTGACTTCGTCGCTGCGTGGGCCAAGGTCATGAACCTCGATCGGTTCGACGTCGCCTGATCAGCGCGCGGCGTGGCGCAGCGCTGTTGCCAGATCGGCGGCGACGCGATCGGCAGCAGCCGCGCACGCCGGAGAGACGGTGTCCCAGAGCAGGAAGTTGTGGACCATGCCCGGCTCTCGGCGCATGGTCGCCGGGACGCCGGCCTCGCGGAGGCGCTCTGCGTAGGCCTCACCTTGGTCGCGTAGGGGATCATGCTCACAGGTGATGACGATCGCCGCGGGAAGGCCGGCGAGGTTGGGCACGAAGAGCGGACTCACGCGGGGATCGGTGAGCATCGTCGCGTCGGGTACCCACTGTGAGTTGAACCACTCGATGTCGGCGACGTCGAGGCCGTACCGTGGCCCTTCTCCAGCATCGATGCGCCCGAGTTGCCGAGATCGGTGTTGGCATAGCGCAACACCTGCACATCGGGTGCGGCGTCGGGTGCTTCGTCGCGCACGCGAACGCACGCCAGTGCCGCGGTCGTACCTCCGGCGCTGTCGCCGGCGATCGCGCAGCCGGTGCCACGCCGAGCTCTTGTGGCCGCGATGCGATCCAACGCAGTGCATCGACTGCGTCGTCGACTGCTGCGG
>JANMNE010000122.1:0-35857 GCA_031373785.1 Ilumatobacteraceae bacterium | reverse complement strand
GCGCTCGGCGTGCCGTGGGGCTCGGTCGAGGAAGGCCGAGGCAGCAGCGGCACGTTCCGCGAGACGTGGAGGCTGTTGTGGGAGCCGGAGCTGACGATTCGGGTGATCGAGCTGTCGGCCCACGGCACCACCGTGCAGGCGGCGGCCACGCACCGCCTGCTCGAACGCGCCGAAGGGGTCGAGGCGCTGGCCGATCTGGTCGCCGTGCTCGACCTGGCGCTGCTGGCCGATCTCCCCGACGTCGTGCGGCCCGTGGTTGCCCGCGTCGAAGCCCAGGCAGCGCACGATCCCGACGTCGTGCAGGTGATCGACACCCTCGGCCCGCTGGCGCGTGCCCTGCGCTACGGCGATGTGCGCGGCACCGACGCCAGTGCGTTGCGAGCTGTGTTCGACGGGTTGGTCGTGCGGGTGCTGGCCGGCGCGGTGATGGCATGCCGCTCGCTCGACGACGATGCCGCGGCGGCGATGGTCGAGCGGCTGGCCGGGGTGCAGGCCGCGCTTGCCCTGGTCGATCATCCGGCGCGGCGGGCGGAGTGGCCGGCAGTTATGACCATCGTCGCCGAGCGCGGCGACGTGCACGGTTTGGTGCAAGGGCGGGCGACGCGGCTGCTGCACGACGGCGGCACGTGGAACCGTGCCCTGGTGGGGGCGCGCCTGTCGAGGGCCCTGTCGGTCGGCACCGCGCCGGCGGTCGGGGCGTCGTTCGTCGAAGGGTTCCTGGCCGGCAGCGGCACGGTGCTGGTGCACGATGCCGAACTGCTGGAGGTGATCGACGGGTGGGTTTCGTCGCTGGCCCCCGACGCATTCATCGCCACGGCGCCGTTGCTGCGACGAACCTTCGGCGCATTCGAGCCGGGCGAGCGGCGCCAGCTCGGTCTGTTGATCGCCCACCAGGCCGCCCCGACCTGGTCGGGCTTCGGCAGCGACGTCGATGGCCAGCGCGCTGCGGCCGCATTGGCGACCGTGCGGCAGCTGCTGGGCGTGCCGATCTGGGACGTGGGACCGTGAGCGACACGGCGGCGCTCGGCCGCGTCAGTGACGCGGAGCGGTTGCGCCGGTGGCGGATGGTGCTCGGTGGCACCGACGATGGCGATGGTGGTGCCGGTCGCGACTCGGGCCAAGGGGTGTCCAACGTGCAGCTCGACGGCAACGATGCGCGGATCGATGCCGCGCTCGCCGCGGTCTACGACACCAAGCCCACCAAGCGCGGCGGTGGGGGGCGCGCCGGCGGGCTCGGGTCGTCGGCGCCGGGAGTGGCCCGATGGTTGGGCGACATTCGCCGGTACTTCCCGACCTCGGTCGTGCAGGTGTTGCAGCGCGATGCGATCACCCGCCTCAACCTGCGTCAGCTGCTGCTGGAGCCGGAGATGTTGCGCGCCGTCGAACCCGACCTCCATCTCGTCACGCTGCTGGTCGAGCTCAACAAGTTGTTGCCTGATGCGACGCGGGCCACGGCGCGTCAGGTCGTCGCCCAGGTCGTCGAACAGATCGAGCAACGCCTGGCGTCGCGCACCAAGCAGGCCGTGCAGGGGGCGTTGGCCCGCAGCCAGCGCAGCCGCCGCCCGCGCCTCAGCGACATCGACTGGGGCCACACCATCCACGCCAACCTTCGCCACTACCTCCCCGAACAGCGCACGGTGGTGCCCGAGCGGTTGATCGGCTACGGCCGCCGCCAGCGCAGCCTGTCGCGCGATGTGATCGTGGCCATCGACCAGTCGGCCAGCATGGCCGACAGCGTGGTCTATGCGGCCGTGTTCGGGGCGGTGCTGGCCTCGATGCCGGCGTTGCGCACCAGCGTGGTCGCCTTCGACAGCGCGGTCGCCGACCTCACGCCGCTGCTGCACGACCCCGTCGACGTGCTGTTCGGTGTGCAACTCGGTGGCGGTACCGACATCGCCCAGGCCATCGGCTACTGCCAGCAGCTGGTCACCCGCCCGTCCGACACGGTGCTGGTGCTGGTCAGCGATCTGTTCGAGGGTGGCAACATCACGCTGCTGCACGATCGAGTCGCGGCGTTGACGCAGGCCGGCGTGACGGTGGTCGTGCTGCTGGCGCTCAGCGACGAGGGTGCGCCCGCCTACGACCACGCCCAGGCCGCTGTCTTCGCCGAGCTGGGCGTGCCATCGCTGGCTTGCACGCCCGACGCCTTCCCCGAACTGCTCGCCGCGGCGCTGGAGCGTCGCGATGTCGGCCGCTGGGCCAACGAGCACGGTCTCCACACGGCGGTGGCCACATGACGCGCGGCCCGCGTCGATAGGGTCGATGCCAATCACGACTGCAGTGCAGTTCTACTTCGACCCGGTCTGCCCGTGGACGTGGATCACCTCGCGATGGCTGGTCGAGGTCGCCGATCATCGCGACCTGCAGATCACCTGGAACCAGTACAGCCTGCGCTACCACAACAAGACCAACCCGGCATACGACTGGCTCCGCGAGGAGATGGAGGATCAGTACCCCGGCATGCGCGTCGTCGCCGCCACGAAGCAGCACCACGGCAACGCCGCCGCCGGCAGGTTGAACACGACGCTCGGCACGCTGATCCACCATGACGGCGACGACCGCCTCGCCCGCCTGGCCGAGGGGATCGCCGCCGCGGGTCTCCTCGCCGATCTGATCGAAGCCCGGCTCCGATGCCGGCTGGGACGCGGTCACCATCGAGTCGACCGGTCGGGCCGTCGACCTCGTCGGCAAAGACGCCGGCATCCCGATCGCGGTGATCGACGGCGCCGAGCACACCTACTTCGGCCCGGTACTGTCGCCGGCGCCGACGGGTGACAGGGCCCTCGAGCTGTGGGATGCATACGTCGTGCTCGGCAGCATCGACGGGATCTACGAGATCAAACGCACCCGCGACGTGCGACCGCTGCCGCCCCGACCCGTCTACTGAGTCGTCTGCGTCCCGACTTTGAGGTCGCGGAACGGTGACTTGGAGTCGATGCCGGGCTCCTTCGGCAGGCCGAGCACGCGCTCGCCGACGATGTTGCGCATGACCTCGTCGCTGCCGCCGGCGATGCGCCCACCTGGCGTACCGAGCACCAGCATCGACCACGCATATGTACCCCACTCGCCGGTGTCGGCGACCAGGCGCGGACCGAGCACACGCGAAACGAAGTCGCCGAGGCGGCGCATGTTCATGGTGCCGGCCAACTTGGCGATGCTCATCTCCGGGCCGGGCAGCTGCCCGGCCTTGATCTTGTCCATCGCCCGCTGGTTGTTGTAGTTCGACACCCGAGCGTGGATGATCAGGTCGGCCAGCTGGTCGCGCACCAGCGGGTCGTTGTTCAGCCCGAGGTGGCGAACCATCTCGATCGCCCGCGCATACAGGTTGACGCCGCCGCCACCGCCGCCGCCCGCACCGATCGCGGCGCGCTCGTTCATCAGCGTTGTCAGGGCAACGTTCCAACCGTTGTTGAGATCGCCGAGGCGATCGGCGTCGGGCACGCGCACCTCATTGAAGAACACTTCGTTGAAGCTGGATCCACCGGTCATCTGGCGCAGCGGGCGCACCTCGACGCCGGGCGCCTTCATGTCGACGACGAACCCGGTGAGGCCCTTGTGCTTGGGGAGGTCGGGATCGGTGCGGGCGATGATCTCGCCGATGTCGCTGTAGTGCGCGCCGGTGGTCCACACCTTCTGCCCGGTGAGCACCCACTCCTCACCGTCGCGCTCGGCCTTGGTCTGCAGGCTGGCCAGGTCGCTGCCGGCGCCGGGCTCGCTGAACAGCTGGCACCCGACGATGTCGGCGCGGTACATCTTGGCGAGCTAGCTCTGCTTGGCCGGCTCGGGGCCGTGGGCCAGGATCGTCGGCGCCACCATCCCCAGCCCGATCGTGAACGCCGACTGATTCGGGACCTGGTACTGCGCCTCGAGCGCGTTCCACGCCTTCTCGTACGCCCCGGGCAGTGCCCGACCGCCGTACTCGGCGGGGCCGGTGATCCACCCGAACCCGGCGTCGAACTTCTTGCGCCGCCAGTCGCACGCCCGCTGCAGATCGTTGGACTCGTCGGTGCGGTTGCGCTCCTCGAACATCGCCACCTTGTCGGAGCCTTCGCCCCACACGAACTTGCGCTCCGCCTGTTTGCGAGGAGCATTGGCGTCGAGGAAGTCGCGCGCCTCGGACTCGAACGCTTCCGCTGTGATCGCTGTGATCTCCGTCATGGAGCGAACCGTAGCCCGGCCTCACATGGCAAGCTACGGCCGTGGATCTCAACGGATATCTGGCGGTCCTGGCCTCGGAGGCGAATGCATTGGCGTCGGCTGCCGAGGAAGCCGGGCTCGACGCGCCGGTGCCGACGTGCCCGGGTTGGACCGTACGAGACCTCGTGCTGCACCTCGGCGAAGTGCATCGCTGGGCAACGGCCGTGATCTCCAGCGGGGCGATGAAGCTCGGCGACGTTCCCGGCGACACGCTAGGCCCGCTGCCCGAGCCGGCCGACACCATCGACTGGTTCTGTCGCGGCGCGATCGCGTTGCGCGAGACGCTCGACTCCGCCGATCCGTCGTTCGAGTACGCCGCCTTCCTCGCCGACCCGGCCACGCCCCGCGTGCGGTTCTGGGCGCGGCGTCAGGCGATGGAGACCAGCGTGCATCGTGTCGATGCCGAGTCCGCGCTGGACCGGTGCACCGCACTGTCGCCCGAGGTCGCCCTCGACGGGATCGACGAGTTCCTCACCGGCTTCCTGCCTCGGTCGCGCACGCCGCTGCGCGCTGATTCGGCACGCACGCTGCTGATCGCGCCGAACTACAGCGAGCAACGCTGGACCGTCACGATCAGCGACGAGATGCCGGTGACCGTGCGCGAGGCAGGGGCAGCGGATGCCGATTGTGCCGTGGCCGGCCCGGCCGGCGACATCTACCTGGCGATGTGGAACCGGTGCTCGCTCGACGGGTTGCAGATCACCGGCGACCGCGGCGTGATCGACCTGCTGCGCGACAGCGTGCAGGTGCGCTGGGGCTAGACCGGCGCACTCACAACCAGTCGCGTTTGCGGAACACGCGGTACAAGACGAAGCTCAAGACCACCATCATCCCGATCGCCATCGGATAGCCCAGCTTCCAGCCCAGTTCGGGCATGTGCTGGAAGTTCATCCCGTAGATGCCGGCGATCAACGTCGCACCGAACACGATCGAGCCCCACGCGGTGAGCTTCTTCATCACGAAGTTCATCTGGTTGCTGATGACCGCGAGGTGAGCGTCGACCGCGTTGCCGACGAGCTCGCGCTGCTCGTCGACGAGGTCGACGGAGCGCAGCAGCTTGTCGAAGGCGTCGCGACACGTCACCAGCGCGTCACCGTCGATCCACTGCACCTCGCGCCGCAGGATCGCCGACAGCACCTCGCGCAACGGCACCACGGCCCGGCGCAGCTCCAACAGCTCGCGGCGGATGGCGAACAGGTCGTGCTGCAGGCTCTGCTCGGTGCGCATCTCCTCGCTGAAGATGCTGTCTTCGATCACCTCGAGCTTATCCTCCAACACATCGGTCGTGTCGAAGTACCCGTCGATCAGGCTGTCCATCAACGTGGCGAACAGCTGACCCGATGTGGTGGTGGCGGCATCGTGTCGTTCGCAGAGCTCGAGCAGCGATGCTGGGTCCCACTCGCGACCGTCGGGGTCGTGGCGGCGGATCGTGATCAGCCACGCCGGCCCGAGGTACATGTCGATCTCGGCCAGCGAGCCGGAGAAGGCGACGACGTAGACGTGGTCCTCGAAGCGGCGCATGCTGGGTCTCGCGGCGCGGCGCCACGCCTCGTCGAATGTGCGATCCGCCAAGCCGTACTGGTGGGCCAGGGCGTCGAGCTCGGCTTCCTCCGGGTCGACGACATCGATCCACGTCACCGCCGGGAGCCCGCCGTCACCATTGAACGTGTGCGTCACCTGCATCGGGTCGAGCGTAGGGCGGGGCGGTGACGAGCGTGTGTGACCCCAGGCGCGACCGCTAGGGTCCCTGGCATATGGGTCAACAGGTTTCTGTCATCGAAAAGCCGAGCCCGCGTCCGGGCGTGCTGAGGTTCGAGACCAACCGCAGCCTCACGGGGATGGGTCACGAGCGGTTCACCTCGGTCGCCGACGCGGTCGGGCCGCGGCCGGCCGCCTCCCTCGCCCGGCAACTGCTGGCGACCGGCAAGGTCGATTCGGTGTACGTCTACGGCAACATCGTGTCGGTCGACATCGCCAAGGGCTTCAGCGGCGATGGCTTGGCCGATGTCGTGCGCGACATGTACCAGTACTGGAAGCCGGGCATGGACCTGCCCACGTTCGATGCTCCCGCCGAGGAAGCGCCTGCAGCCGCACCTGCTGATGGTGGGAGCGGGCCGGCAACCGCCGAGTCGCCGTACACCAAGTTGGTGCCGCAGAACTTGCGCGAGCGCAGCGCCGCAGCCCTGGCCAAGTGGCAGGCCGGTCAATAGCGACTCAAGTCTTGGGCAGTCGCTGCCGATACAGCCATGTGAGAACCGTCGAGCCATCAACGAACCGCCTCCGGGCGTTCATGGCACTTGCCCTGGCAGGGGCGGCGATCTACTTCCTCGCCATCGACGGAACGGCCGCGGCGGGTTGAGCAACCGCACGCTGTTCAGCGAACAGATCGCCCACGCCCTCGACAGCGGTGTGCCGGTTGGGTGCTGTGCCTCGATCTCGACGACTTCAAGCTGGTCAACGACAGCCTCGGTCACCCAGCAGGCGATGTGGAGCGAGTGGTCGGCGAGCGGTTGTCGGGTCTGCTGCGCCAGGCGACGCCGACATCGCCATGTACCTCGCCAAGCAGTCGGGCAAGGGTCATCATGAGGTGTTCCAGCCGGGCATGCGCCAAGACATGATCGATCGGCTGGAGATGCGCGCCGAGTTGGCCGAGGCGCTGGCCCGCGACGAGTTACGCGCAAGGGGTCCTGATCGCCAGGCCGATGCCGTCGGCCCGTCTCGGCGAGGTGTACGCGATCGGCGGGCCGACCGATCTCGATGAGTTCGAAGATGCACTGTTGGATGAACGAACACCTGTTCGATACACTCCAACAGGTGTCGACGTCGCTCGCTGAACGCTTTCCTGCGCTGACCACGGTCGCGGCCAGCGAGCGCACGTTGCCCGTCGACCCGTGCCTGGTCGGATTGCTGCCTGCCCTGCAGCGCGGGTCCACCATCGCCTGCGGTGGCCGGGCCGGAGTGTCGTTGGCGCTGGCGATCGCTGCAGCGCCGTCGCGTGAGGGTGCCTGGATCGGGGTTGCCGGCCTGCCGGAGTTGGGCATCCGCGCCGCAGCCGACATGGGTGTGGCGTTGGAGCGGTTGGTGATGGTCGCCGGCGATCCACCATGGGTCGACGTGCTGGCAGCGATGATCGACGGGTTCGACGTGATCCTTGTCGGCCAAGGTGTCCGCCGGCTGGCTGCCGGCGCCGTCCGCCGGCTGCAGGCCAGGGCGCAGTCGCGTGGGGTGGTCATGCTCACCGTGGGGGTGCCCGCGCTCGGCGCGGATCTGCAACTGACCGCCGGCGACGACCAATGGGTCGGGCTCGGCCAGGGTCACGGGGTGGCAACGGGCCGGCGAGTGTCGGTCGAATTGGGTGGCAGGCGCATGCCTCGACTGCGGCGGGCAACGGTGTGGTTGCCCGATGCCAGCGGCGCGCTGGCCGCCGTCGACACCACGAGTGCTGCCAGCGAGACCACCCTTGACACCGTTCGCGGCGCCGACCCATCATTGTTGGCGAAGTGGGCGTACTGAACTGAGGGAGCAATCATGCGTTCTTCTCGTCGCCCTGTCCGTCGTCCTGGTCGTCGCCGCTGGCCCCTGCTGATCGCTGCCGCGCTGGTCGTGCTCGGTCTCCCCACGATCTCCGCCTCGCCGGTGCTTGCTTCCCCGGCCGCCGGTGGCCCGGGTGCGCTCTCGCACTTCGACCTCGCTCGCAAGGACTGTCTCGGCACCTCGCGCACGACCTCGTCGAAGGTCTGGTTCACGGTCGCCGGCGGCGTGTTGAGCGACGTGTACTACCCGACGATCGACAACACCAACGTCGAGACCTTGCAGTACATCGTCACCGATGGCTCCACGTTCACCGATCTGCAGGCCCGCGACATGGTGTCGACGGCGACGGCGCTCGACCGCAGCGGCATGTCGTGCCGCGTCACCAGCATGGCGCGCAGCGGCAAGTACTCGATCATCACCGACTACGTCACCGATCCCGATCGGGCCACGTTGCTGATGAGCACGCGACTCGTCACGCCGAAGAAGTCCGGCCACGACTCGAGTCCTCTCAAGCTCTACGTCCGCTTCGACCCGACCGTCAACGGCAACGGGGGCGGCGGCCCGGGCAACGGCGGTGCCGACTCGGCCGTCACCGACACCTCGACCGGGCATCCGATCCCGGTCGCCTTCGACACCAACACGGCGACCAACGCGGCCAACCGCGACTACGCCCAACCGGTGTTCGCCGCGCTCGACGGCCCATTCACCACGGTCACCAGCGGATTCGCCGGCGCAGCCAGCGACGGCCTGACCCAACTCGACGCCGGCCACGCCCTGACCACCGTCAACGAATCGGCCTCCAGCGGCAACATCGTGCAGGTCGCCGAAGTGAAGCGCAGCCGCCACCACGGCGACCGCGGCGACGATGGTGACGCGGTCACGTTCGCCCTCGGCTTCGGCGCCACACAGGCCACCGCAGTGGCCACCGCCGAGGCGTCGCTGCACGGCGACTTCACGCACATCCGCAAGGACTACGAGAAGGGATGGCAGCGCTACGACGACAAGCTCAACGCCCCGCCGCGCACGCTGCCCGGCATCAGCCGCGCCCGCATGCGCGAACTGCGCGATGCCTACTACCTCAGCATCAACGTCGTGAAGGCCGCCGAGGACAAGACCTTCCCCGGCGCAATCGTGGCCGGGCTGTCGTCGCCGTGGGGTCAGGCGGTGTCGGCCGGAGACCCCAACAACACCTACTTCGGTTCGTACCGCGAGGTCTTCTCCCGCGACCTGTACGAAGCCTGGACCGGGCTGATGGCCGCGGGTGATCGCCAGACGGCGCGCGACGCGACCCTGTTCCTGTTCGAGCATCAGCAACAAGCCGACGGTTCGATGCCACGCAACTCGCTTGTCAACGGCAAGACCGCGCCCGACTCGTTCGGCACACAACTCGACGAGGTCGCCTACCCGCTCCTGATGGCCCACCAGCTCGGTCTCACCGATGCCACGCTCTACGGGCAGCACATCAAGCCTGCCGCCAACTTCGTGGTCGCCCGTGGGCCGTCGTTCGGTTCCGAGCGATGGGAGGAGCAGTCGGGGTTCTCGCCGTCGACGATCGCCGCCGAGATCGCCGGGTTGCTGGCAGCCGCCGACATCGCCGACATCAATGGTGACGCCGAATCGGCGCGGCTGTGGCGTGCCGTTGCCGACGACTACCAGCGCTCGATCAAGGGATGGACAGTCACGACCAACGGCTCGAAGTCGGCTGATCCGTACTTCATCCGCCTCTCCAAGGCCGGCGATCCCAACGCCGCTGTCACCTACAACGTGGGCAACGGCGGGCCGACGCTCGACCAGCGCGACGTGATCGACGCCGGCTTCCTCGAGCTGTCGCGTCTCGGCATGTTCGCCGCCGCCGACCCTGACTTCGCCAACTCGTTGGGTGTCGTCGACGCGACCATCAAGAGCGAGACCGTCAGCGGGCCCGGCTGGCACCGCTACAACGGCGACGGGTACGGCGACGACGGCGTGACCGGCAGCCCGTGGGCGCCGAGCGGTAAGGGCACCGGCCATCTGTGGCCGGCGCTCACCGCCGAGCGCGCCGAACAGTCGTTGCAGACCGGCGATCGTGCGGGTGCCGCGCAGTTGCTCGATGCCATGGCCCAGCACTCGTCAGGTGTCGGGCTGATCGCCGAGCAGAGCTGGGAGCAGCCCGATCTGGCGGCATCGCCGTTCGGCACGGATCCGACCATCGCCTCGATCGGCTTCGAGAACGGCAAGCCGGCCGGGTCGGCCTCGCCGCTGGTCTGGTCAGCCGGGTCGTTCGTGCGACTCGCCGCCGACCTGCGCGCCGGCCGGTTGGTCGACCAGCCGGCCAACACTGTCGAGCGCTACATCGCCAACACGCAGGGCCAAACGACGCTCACCGTCGACGCGCCCGCCGACAACACCGCGGTCACCGGGTCGCCGTTGACGGTCAGCGGCACCACGGAAGCCGGGAACCAGGTCGACGTGCTCGTGTCGAACACCGATGCGAACATGGCCGCTACATCGGCCTCGACCATCGCCGCGGCCGACGGTTCGTTCACCGTCGACGTGCCCATCACCGGTGGTGTCCAAGTGGTCAACCTGGCGGCAACTCGCGCCGACGGCGCGACCTCGCACGCGACGCGCACTGTGGTGTTCGACTTCGTGCCCGGAACGTCGTTGCTCGACGTGACCGATCCCGACGGCGACGACAACGGCCCCGGGAACTACGCGTACGCCACCTTCGTCGACTTCCAGGCCGGAGCGTGGGACATGCAGCGCTTCCAGGTGTTCGACGACGGCACCAACATCATCTTCCGCGTGCAGAACCGGAACCAGTCACCGACCTTCGGCAGCCCGCTGGGCGCGCAGTTGATCGATGTCTACGTGCACGATCCCGCGAACGCCAGCACCTCGACAGCAGCGGCGCACCCGTTCCGCAACTTCCAGATCGCGCCGGACTCGGCGTGGAGCACCCTGATCCAGGTGCAGGGGTTCGGCCAACGCTTCGAGAGCGCGACCGGCACCACGCTGGGCACGGTCAGCATCCGGGCCAACTCGTTGTCACGCTTCATCACGTTCAGCGTGCCGAAGGCGGCACTTGGACAACCGGGCCCGGGGTGGAAGTTCACCGTCGTCGAGACCGGCCAGGACGGCTTCAGTCCCGACCAGGCCCGCGGGTTCGCGGCCACGCCACAGGACTTCGCCTTCGGCGTCTGCGCGACCGGAAGTCTCGACCCGCATTGCACCTTCAGTCCCGGTGCCGTGCCGAAGGTGATCGATGTCCTGACACCGACAGGCGTGCTGCAATCCGACGAGCTCGACTACACCCTGCACTCGCCGGTGACCATCACCGGCGTGCCCATCACCTGAGGGAGGCGGGGCCAGGCACGAATCGTCCGGTTGCACCGGAGATTCGGTGCCTGGCCCCGGGGGCTCAGGCGGCGTAGATGTCGATGGGTGCCTGCGCGCCGAACGACGCAGCCGGCACCCGGCCGGTGGCGGCGAGGATGAAGCCGAATGCATCCGGAACGCCGAGTGCCGGCACCGGGCCGCTCCAGTCACGCTTGCGCAGTTCGAACTCGACGTGCGACAGGGCGGCGCGGATGCCGTTGCCGATCTCGGGTGAGTGACCGATCGAGTGGCGAATGTCGTCGCCGTGCAGCCAGGTGTCGTACCACAGGGCCTCGACACCTTGACCGAGCGTGCCGTCGTAGCCGCCGCCGGCCTCGCCGGCCCAAGCGGTGTCATCGAAGATCGCCAACAGATCGGCACTGCCCCTGGCGACGGCGGAGCATTCGTCGGCCAGTTCGGCGGCGCCGTGCCCCGCTCGCTCGGCGACCTCGTGGGCGGTGACCTCGGGCGTGCCGAGCCCGTCGAGGCGCCCGGCGGTGACGTCGGCCATCGAGCCGATCACATGGCGGGCCACGTCGCCGACGGTCCAGCCGGCGCAGCGGGTGGGTGAGTCGAGCTCGGCGGGTGTCAGCGACCGGACGAGTTGCTCGAAAGCCTGCAGCTCGTCGACGAGGCCGTCGCTGATATCGGTTCGAGAGAGTGCCATGCTGGTGCTCCTATCAGGTTTGCAAGTAGCGTTGTTCCAGGCGGTCTTCGAGGCCGTGGAGCGCGAGTTGTGCGAGGCGATCGCCACGAGTGCGATGGCCAGCCATGACCCCATCGAACAGCTTCGTCTCGCTGCCCGGGCGTTCCTCGATGCCGCGGCGACCGGCGAGGTGCGCCGCATCGTGCTGCTCGACGCGCCGGCCGTCCTGCCGGTGGATGTGCGCCGCCGGCTCTCCGAGCAGGACGGGCTCGGCATGGTACGCGCCTCGTTGCATCACGCCGAGGCAGCAGGACGGCTGAAGATCGGTCCGGTCGACGCGCTGGCACTGGTGGTGATGGCGGTACTGCACGAGGCTGCCACGGCGATGAACAGCGTGATCGACGGGATGATCACCGCGATCACCGTTGACCCTGCCGCGTAGTAACCCTTGCCTATCGACCAGGCGCCTTCCCTGTGATTGAGCGTGGAAGAACTCGCCGCCTGCCGACGGTTGCGAACCCGCTCCATCAGGGCAATCTGCTCGGCTCGCGATCCGTTCGGGGAGTACATTTGTTGGACTGTTCCGAAGGATTCTGTGATTGCGCGACGTTGTAGGGGTATGGGATCAGCGACCGTGCCCGGGATTGAGGGCGGCGAACTGATCCGCGCCCAGTTCATGGCGTTCTACGACGCCGCGGTGGGTCCGTTGTTCGGCTACCTGTATCGGGCCAGCGGGGGACAGCGCGAGTTGGCCCAAGATTTGTGTCAGGACGTGTTCGTTACTCTGCTTACGCGGGTGCGCGAAGGCGATGTGTCCGTGTTGACAGTGCCGTGGGTGATCACCGCCGGCCGCAACCGGTTGATCGATCAGTGGCGGCGGTCGGCCCGCCAGGAGCGCCGGCTGAGTCAGCTGTTCACGAACCAGCCGGTTGCGACGGCGTCGGTCGATGACGATCTGCTGGCGTGGATCGAGCAACTTCCTGCGAACCAGCGAACGGCGGTGGTGTTGCACTATCTCGATGATCTGCCGGTCCACGAGGTAGCCAACCAGCTCGGCAAGAGCTACAAGTCGACTGAGTCGTTGCTGTCACGAGCACGGCAGAGCCTGCGCACGAGTGGGGGTGGCGATCATGTCTGACGACCGCGAACTGGTCAAGCTGCTGGCAGCGATCGACGCCACACCTCATGCAAGCTGGGTCGCCGGGCTGCGCGCTGACCTCGACGCGGTCTGGGAGATCGAGGACGCCGGCTACCTCGACTCCTTGCGCACGACAACGGTGACACTCGTCGATCACGAACCGACCGAACCGACCAGCGGTCGCCGGTGGCCGATCCTCATCGCTGCCGCGGCGGCCGTCGTGCTCGTCGGCGTGCTCGTCCTCTACGACGGCGACGACGTGACGCCAGCCGACGAACCGTCACCGACCGTGACCGTGCCCCCGACGACGCCTCCTCGAGCTCTGCATGACACCCCGCCCGGCGAGCGGTACGTCCCCGGGACGTACTTCGTCGATGAGGTCAACGAAACACCGACAGCGCGGATCTCTTTCACCATCGGCGACGGGTGGATGGCCATGTCGCCCGGTCCGGAGATCTTGCAGGGCGACATCGGCCGCATCGGGTTCAGCCGAGCCGACCGTGTGTTCTCAGACGCCTGCCATTGGAGCGAGGCGAGGCCAAGGCCGGGATCGCCGCGCGATGGCTATTACCCGGGGCCCGTCGCAACCCTCGACGGCCTCGTCGCAGCGCTCAGTCAGCAGGGCGGATGGGTCGACGTGACCGCCCCGTCGGACATATCCGTCGACGGCTACGCAGGCAAAGCATTCCAACGCACGGCCCCCGCCGACCTATCGGACTGCAGCACCAGGCCGCCGAACTTTTCGCCGGAGGGAAACGCGGCGGCTTATCCGCAGTTACCCGTGCTCCGAAGCTGGCAGAGCGAACCAATACAGTTCGGCGGGGAATACTACGAGCCGGGCGAGGTCGAGACCTTGTGGGTCCTCGACATCGATGGAACGGTCGTCGTCATCAACACGAGACTGTGGCCGTCGGTGACCACGGGGGCAAGGTTGACTCCGGAGGCAAGGGCGCAAGCCGGCCCGTCGGCGGCGGCTCGCGCCGATTCCGCCGCCGTACTCAACTCGATCCGCATCGAGCACGCATGAGCGACGTGCGCACTGCTGCGCCAGATCGTCCACCGCCCCAGCTCACGTCGCGATCCGAGGCCGTCCCACTAGTCACCGAACGTTGAAGGAAGCGCCCAGAACTGCCAGTGAGATCTCGCGCACGTTGTTCTGCGCCGGCAGAGTCGCTTGCGTTGACGCGCCGCACTGGGCAATATGCGCCCTTGAACAGCTTGGCTGCGTTCCTGGTCAGTGCTGGCATGGTGGCGGCATTGGCTGCCTGCACCGAAGATGAGTCCAGCGTCGAGCCGATGGCTGGGACGACGGCTAGCGGTCAGACCAAGGTGATTGCTGGGAGTTCGACGACCCTGCGGATTGCGCCGAGTTCATCGGCGACGCCCGAGTCGGCGGCGCGCACCGCGTTCTGCACAACGGCGAGCAGGGCAGTGGGCGGTGAGTTCGATTTCACGAGTGATGAGCGCATCGCGGAATTGAACGATGATCCGAGCCTCTCGCCAGGTCAAAGGGCGCTCGTGTCCCGTGCAACCGCAGACGCGAAGCGACAGGTCCTGAGCGGCGGTTGGTCGAATGACCTACTCGTGGATGCGGTCAACGCGATCTGCGGAACGAAGTTCACGCCAGTGACGATGACTCAGTAAGGCGCGCCAGATTCGGCGATCTGGACTGCCTGGTTGCTGTACTGTAGCACACAGTGCTACAGTAAAAGGCATGACAAAGGCGATCACCCAACGGGAGCTGCGCAACGACAGTGGCGAGATCATGCGTCGCCTTGATCACGGAGAAACCTTCATCGTCACGCGCAACGGCACCCCAGTCGGAGAACTGACACCGATGCGACGCCACCGGTTCGTTTCCACCGACGCAGTCGTAGCGATGTTCCGCAACGCGCCAGCCATCGACGGCGACAAGTTCCGCACTGACCTCGACGACATCGCGACACAGGACGCCGAACCGCGTGGTTGATCCCCGACGGCCACGAGGCCTGCTCGACACGTCCGTGATCATTGACCTCGAACGCCTCGACCCTGAGCAACTTCCCATCGAGTCGGCGGTCAGTGCAATCACGATGGCGGAGCTCGCCGCCGGACCCCACGCCGCCCAGGACCCGGACGAGCGAGCCAGAAGGCAAGACCGTCTACAACGCGCAGAAGCCGTCTTCGATCCTCTTCCCTTCGATTCGGAGGCATCTCGCGCGTATGGCCGCGTCTACGCCGCCGTGGTCGGGGCGGGCAGAAAGGCACGCGGAGCGCGAGCCGTCGATCTCCTGATTGCAGCGACAGCATGCTCGGCTGGCCTTCCTCTGTACACCCGCAATCCTGATGACTTCCGAGCCCTCCACGAGTTGGTCGAGATCGTTCACGTCTGATCGCTAGGGGGCGCCATATCTGTAGATATTCCGGTGATCGGCTCGGTGGTCAGGAGGCTTCGGCGATGGTTCCGTAGCGCTGTTGGGCGGCTTGGGCTGAGGTGCCCAGGAGAGCGCCGATCTTCTGCCATGACAGGCCGGCGGCTCTCGCGGCGGCGACGTTGTCGAGTAGTTGTTGTTCGCTGCGGGCGCGAGCGACGACGGCGCGTTGGAGGAGGTATTCCTCGACAGGGATCTCTCTCGCTTGGTCGGGGTCAAAGTCGCCGAAGCGCTTGGCGAGCTCGTCGGCGTGATCGAGGATGTCTTGGATTGATCGGGGCATGGTGGTACCTGATGAACTTGGGCGTGGCGGGCATGGCGTGAATGATGAAGTCGATTCCGTTGGCGCGGCTGACGCCGATTCGAGGAGTTGGCCGGCGCGACTTGGTCCGATGAGCATGACGAGGTCGTCGAGTTCCAGGACTCGGACAGGTTGTCGGTAGGCGTACCCTCGACGAATCCAACCGTTGTGTAGCCACCCTCTTGCAGATCGAACAGACGTTCGCTACCCTGCGGGGGTGGCGACAACGATGCGATCGATCGCTCCACGACTCGGGGTGTTGTGGTGCCCGAACTGGGCCGTGGTCGCCGCCCAGGCCACGGCCGACGAGCCCGTCGTGGTGCTGCACGGCAACCGGGTCGTCGCTCACTCGTTGGCGGCAGCGCGAGAAGGCATCGTGGTTGGTCAGCGCCGCCGTCAGGCCCAGTCGTGTTGCCCGCATGTGCGCCTGGTTGCCCGCGACCCCGACGGCGATGCTCGCCGCTTCGAGGGCGTGGTCACGGCGATCGCCGCGCTGATCCCGCGAATCGAGATCACCGAGCCGGGCATGCTCTCGTTCCTGGCCAAGGGGCCGTCGCGGTACTTCGGTGGGGAAGCGGCAATGGCCGAGCGGATGAGGAACCTGGCGACCAGCGTGCTCGCTGATGCCGGCACGGCGCTGGAGGCCGTTGGCGGATTCGGGGTCGGTGTGGCCGATGGGCGATTCGCGGCAACGATCGCCGCGCAACGCTCGGCCGGGCAGGCAGCACAGTCGGCTCCGGTGATCGTGGCGAACAGACCGGCCGCCACCGCCCGGTTCCTGGCTCCGTTGCCGGTGCAGTTGCTGGCATCGGTGGCGGGCCTCGACGACGAGTTCGTGCAGTTGTTGCAGCGACTCGGCATCCGCCAGTTGGGCGACCTGGCGGCGCTGTCGACTGCCGATGTGCTGGCCCGGTTCGGGCGAACCGGCGAGTTCGCCCATCGCCTGGCGAGTGGTGGCGACGACCGTCCACCCGACACCGTCGAGCCACCCAGTGGGCTGGTCGCCATCCAGGTGCTCGACGACCCGGCTCACCACGTCGACACCTTGGTGTTCATCGCCCGGCAACTGGCCGACGAACTGTCGAGCGCGCTGAGCGCGGACGGCAAGGTTTGCACGCGACTGATCATCACTGCCGAGACCGATCACAGTGAACGCAACGAGCGACTGTGGTATCGCTCGACGGGGTTGTCGGCGGCGGCGATGGTCGAACGGGCTCGATGGCAACTCGATGCGTGGGTCAACAGCGCTGCACTCTCGGCCGGCGTGACGATGCTGCGGCTCGAGCCGATCGAAGTGCGCAGTGACGATGGCGTGCAACTGGGTTTGTGGGGCGGGCGTACCCAGGCCGACGAGTGGGCAGCGCGTGCGGTCGCCCGGCTGGCCACCTTGGCAGGCGCCGATCAGGTGGTCGTGCCGGCGGCGACGGGTGGTCGGCTGCCGGGCGATGCCTATGCCTGGGTGCCGGCAGTGACCGCTGATCTGGCCGAACCGGCCCAACGGCTGACCCCGATCGATGGACCATGGCCCGGCAACTTGCCCAGCCCGGCGCCGGCGGTCGTGCATACCGAGCCGCTGGCGATCGAAGTGCGCGACGCCGAGGGCCGCGCCGTGCGGGTGACCGGCAGGGGATCGGTCGGCGCGCCCCCGGCGACGGTGCAACGTGGCGGAACGGTCGCGTCCGCCGCGAACACCGAGACCGTGGTCGCCTGGGCAGGTCCGTGGCCGTTGGAGGAGCGCTGGTGGGATGCCGCCAGGGCTCGGCGGTCGGCACGCTTCCAGTTGCTGACCGGGTCGGGCTCGTTGTTGCTGGTCAGCCTGGAACGACAGCGCTGGTGGCTGCTCGGTGAATATCGCTAGCGCTTGCCGATCGTGATCCAGACGACTAAGTTCGCTTGTTGAACTGACTCGGAGGCGACATGAACGACACGGCCGGCACCGACACCTGGCATCCGACGGCATGCGTGCTGTGCTCGATCAACTGTGGCCTCGAGGTGCGCATCGACGGGCCGACCATCACCCGGGTGCGCGGCGACAAGGCTCACCCCGGCTCGCAGGGATACACCTGCGAGAAGGGTCTGCGCATCGATCACTACCAGAACGGTCCGCACCGGCTGACCAGCCCGCTGCGCCGCCGTCCGGACGGTTCGTTCGAAGAGATCGACTGGGACACCGCGATTGCCGAAGTCGCGGCCAGGTTCGGTGACGTGATCGCCGAGCACGGTGGCGACAAGATCTTGTTCTACGGCGGGGGAGGGCAGGGCAACCACCTCGGTGGCGGGTACGGCGGCTCGACGCGTGCCGCGCTCGGAATCACGTACACCTCCAACGCGCTGGCGCAGGAGAAGACCGGCGAGTTCTGGGTCGATGGTCAGTTGTTCGGCCGGTCCCGCTGCCACACCACGGGTGACTACGAGCGCGCCCAGGTCGCAGTGTTCTGGGGCAAGAACCCGTGGCAATCCCACGGCTTCCCGCAGGCGCGCAAGATCCTCAAGGAGATCGCCAACGATCCGGCCCGCACCCTGATCGTCGTCGACCCGCGGCGCACCGAGTCGGCCGATCTCGCCGACATCCACATCCGCCCCCGCCCGGGCGGCGATGCCGATCTGCTCGCCGCGCTGTTGGCGACCCTGGTCGACGAGCACCTGCTGGCCGACCGCTGGCTGGCCGACAACGCCCACGGTGTCGACGAGGTGGTCGCCCACCTGCGGAGGATCGATATCGCCACATCGTGCGACCGCGCCGGTGTCGACGAAGCCACGGTGCGTCATGCCGCACGGGTGATCGCCGGGGCCACGGGCGGCGTGTCGATCTACGAGGACCTCGGCATCCAGATGGCGCCGCACTCCACGCTGAACAGCTATCTCGAGAAGCTGATCGTGTTGCTGACCGGCAACTTCGGCATTTCCGGCGGGATGAACCTCCACTCGCACTTCGTGGCACTGCTCGGCGGCAACGCCGGCAATCGCCGACCGGGAGATCCCGAGCCGTGCACGCCGGTCACCGGGCACCGGCTGGTCACCGGGTTGGTGCCGTGCAACGTGATCCCCGACGAGATCCTCGGTGATCACCCCGATCGCTTCCGGGCGATGCTGATCGAATCGGGCAACCCGGTGCATTCACTGGCCGACAGCCAACGCATGCGCCAGGCGCTGCGTGCGCTGGAGTTGGTCGTCGTGATCGACGTGGCCCTCACGGAAACGGCCCGCGAGGCCGACTACGTGCTGCCCGCCTCCTCGCAGTACGAGAAGTGGGAGTGCACGTTCTTCAACCTCGAGTTCCCGCGCAACGTGTACCACCTGCGCCGCCCGATCTTCGAGCCACTCGCCGGCACGCTGCCGGAGTACGAGATCCACTCCCGCCTGTGCCGCGCGCTGGGCGCGTACACCGATGCCGACCTCACACCGCTCCGCGAGGCCGCGGCCGCCGGCAGAGCCGAGTTCGCCGAGGCGTTCATCAACGTCAGCGTCGAGCACCCCAAGCTCGCCAAGTTGGCAGCGGTCCTGCTGTACGAGACGCTGGGCCCGACGCTGACGACTCCCGACGGCGTCGACGCCCGTGGCGCGGCCGCGGTGTGGGGATTGGCTCAGCGTTGTGCGTTGGGCAACGCCGATTCGATCCGCCGCGCCGACATCAGTGACGACTCGGCGGTCAGCCTCGGCGATGCGCTGTTCGACGCAATCCTGGCCGCGCCGCACGGCTTGACGTTCACCGTCGACGACTACGACGAGACCATCCGCCGTCTGGAGACCCCCGACAAAAAGGTCTCGCTGCACATCCCCGCGTTGCTCGACGAGCTCGATACGTTGTCGGCCCCATCGTCGCCTGCCACGCTCGCAGCGAGCATCGACTACCCCTTCGTGCTGGCTGCCGGCGAACGGCGCTCGTCGACCGCCAACACGATCCAGCGCGATCCGGCATGGCGCAAGAAGGATGCGCAAGGCGCGCTGCGTGTCTCGATCGAGGATGCGGCGCGCATCGGGTTGGCCGACGGCGATCGGGCGCGGATCACCACCAGACGCGGCACGGCCGTCGCAGTCGTCGAGGTCACCGACACGTTGCTGGCGGGGCACATCACGTTGCCCAACGGCTTCGGGCTCGGCCCCGGCGGGTCCAGCGATGCGGTCGGTGTCGCGCCGAACGAACTGACGTCGTCGGACGACCGCGACTGGTTCGCCGGAACCCCGCACCACAAGCACGTGCCGGCGCGACTCGAGCAGGTCTGATGCGGCGCACGCGATTCGACGACTGGCCATGCCCGATTGCTCGTGCCACCGATCTGATCGGCGACTGGTGGACTCCGCTGATCATGCGCGAGGCGTTCTCCGGGCGACGTCGCTTCGACGAGTTCCAATCAGCGCTCGACGCGCCGCGCGCCGTCCTGACCGCGAGGCTGAAGCGGCTGTGTGCCGAGGGCATGCTCGAGCGCGTCGCCTACCAGCAATCGCCACCGCGCTACGAGTACCGGTTGACCGACAAGGGTCGAGCGTTCTGGGACGTGTTGGCGGCGATGTGGCGGTGGGGTAGCGATTGGCTGTGGACAGATGATGCTCCGCCGGTCGTGTTGAAGGACCGCCAGACCGGACGCATCGTGCGACCCCTTGTCGTCGACGAGGAGACCGGCGAGCACCTCGACGTGCGGACCGTGCGCATCGGCCGTGCGCCGTCATCGAGCTGAGTCAGCGCAATCGCTCGATCAACGCGGCCAACGTCTCGATCGCGCCGGGTTCGGCAACGTCGACCAGGCGCAGGATCACCGTCGTGACCCCGGCCTCGGTCAGGCGCATGACTCGCTCGTAGTGATCGGCCACCGTCCCGGCGTTGGTCTCGCGGGCAAATCGCTCGGCACCCATGCGTTGGGGGCGGAGGCGGTCGATCGACTCGGTGACGGCGTCGCGGTCGCTCCCGATCAATACCGTCGACAGGTGGGAGACGTCGATCGTGCTCACGTCGCGGTCGAACTCGATGCAGTGTCGCGTGAGCGCGGCAACCTTTGCGGACACGACCTCGGGCTCGCCGAACATGTTGCAGCCGTCCGCAGAGCGCGCTACGAGTCGCAACGTGCGGCGTTCACCCGAGCCACCGACGACGATCGGCACGCGCTCCTGGATCGGCCGCGGGTAGCAGAGGGCCTCGCCGATGGTGACCGTCCGGCCATCGAACCGCGGCGCTCCCTTGCCCCACAGCATCGGCAGCACCTGCAGCGCGTCGTCGAGGTACGCGTAGCGCTGATCGAGCGAGGGCAGGTCGATCCCTGCCGCGGCGTACTCCTGGGCGAACCAGCCGACGCCCAGCCCGCACATGGCGCGACCGCTCGACAACACGTCGAGCGTGGCGATCTGCTTGGCCAGCACTGCCGGATGGTGTCGGAACGCGGGTGAGACCAGCACGCCGAGCCGAACCCGTTCGGTGACCGCGGCCAGCCAGGCCAGCGCGGTGTACGGCTCGGGTAGGTCGGCCCACGCCGGGCCGACCTGTGGGATCTGGCGAAGGTGATCCATCATCCAGATGTGGTCGACACCCGCCGCCTCGGCCGCGGCGGCGATCGATCGCAGGTGCCCAGGCAATTCCCTGCGCCCACAGGGCCAATCGAACGACGACAGATGCAGGCCGACGCGGATCCCGGCCGGGGGAGTGACGGGCGTGTTGGCGGCGACCGTTGGCGATCGCCGGCGAGACGCCAGTGCCGCGGGCACCACGACGACAGGTTCCGGCGTCAGCACGTCGTCCCACGGCTCGGCCAGCACCTCAGCGCGGACGTCGGGCCACCGCCGCAGCTGTCTGGCGACCACATCGGCCGGCACCGAGACGGGTCGCGCCGAGTTGCGACGCCGGCATTCGGTTGCTGCAGGGGCGGACACCACCGCGATGCACGGCAGCCGCGCCTCGATGGCGCGTTGCCTCCACGCCGCACGCAGCTCGGCGTCGAAACCGAGCGTGTCGATCACGGTCGTCAGCCGTCGCCGCAGACGGCGGGCGACGATGTCGTCGAGCACGGCGAACGCATCGGTCGAAGCCCGCAGGTCGTGCTCGGTCTCACCGACCACGGCACGCAACGCGTCGCTCGACACGATCTGGTTCGATGCGAACTGCTCAGCAGCCCATGACGACTTGCCCGAAGCGACCGGCCCGATCAGTACGACCAGACACGGTGATGGGATTCGAAGCGGCTCGCCGATCGACGAAGGCTATGTCAGGCCGGGACGAGCTCGCGGCGATCGACCTCTGGTCGCAGCACGTCGTTGCTCAACCGGAAGCCCACACCACGAACCGTGTGGATGAAGCGCAGCTCGGGTGCCCGCAGCTGCAGCTTGCGCCGCAGGTTCGACAGGTGCACATCGACCACATGTGTGTCGCCGACCCAGTTGGGGCCCCACACCTCTTCGAGCAGTTGCGTGCGAGCGCACACCTCCGACGGCCGACGGCACAGCTGCTCGAACAGAGCGAACTCGATGCGGGTCACCGGGATGTCGTGGTTGCGCACCCGGATCTCCTTGCGACCGACATCGACCGTCAACGGGCCGAGTGTGATGACCGACGCATGGATCGGGTCCCAGCCGGAGTGCAGTTGCCGCGGGCGTCGCAGCAGCGCCTGGCAGCGGGCGGCCAGCTCGTCGGGGTTCACCGGGGTGGAGACCACGTCGTCGGCGCCTGCACGCAGGGCACGAATGCGCATGTTGTCGGCATCGGGGGGAGCGATGCCGACAACATACGAGTCCGTCAATTCACGCATGGTGTCGAACAGACTGCCGCCGTGCGGGCTGGGCAGTTGCAGATCGACCATGACCACATCGGGTGAGAACGAGGTGGCCAGCGTCAGTGCCGCTGGTCCTTCCGTCGTCGCGCTGACGGAGAACCCACGGGTGCGCAACGCTGCCGAGGCAACACGGCGCAACAATGCGTCGCTGACTGCCAGGAGCACACGTGGTGCCAGTTGTGCATCCGGTTCCATTGGTTCTATCTTCCGCCTCGTGGTGTGTCGGTTAGTACCCCGAATTCCCAATCCCTACAGAGGAGTTATCGGCAGGCGGTGGCTCACCTGAAGCACGGATTTCAACAATTCGACCAGCAGCCAGCCGACGCCGTGCGGCGCGCCGTGGCTGCTCGGGAGCCCGTCGATGCCCGCGAGCGCGATTCGATCGCCGCGTTCCTCGCCGCGCTCGACACGCTGGACCGGCCCTTCGACGAGCAGGCGTCGCCGACCCACGTCACCGCCTCGGCCATCGTCTCCGGTGATGCCGGCGTTGTGCTGCACCTCCACAAACGTCTGTCGATCTGGCTGCAGCCTGGCGGCCACATCGATGCCGGCGAGCAACCGTGGGAAGCGGCGCAGCGCGAGACCCGAGAAGAGACCGGCCTGCCAGTGGTCGCGGGCGCCGATCCAACCGCACTCGTCCACGTCGACGTGCACCCCGGGCCGCGCGGCCACACCCATCTCGACCTGCGCTACCACCTCAGTTCCCCGTCGATTGCGCCGTCACCGCCGGAGGGAGAGAGCCCGGAGGTCCGCTGGTTCCCATGGGTGGAGGCGATCGCCATGGCCGAGCCGGGGTTGGAGGGCGTGCTGCGCGCCGTGCAACCGGGGCAACCCATCCTCCGCCCGGCAACCGCCACCGACGCTGCGTCGTGCGCCCACGTGTACACGCGCTCCAAGGCGTTCGGGCTCCCCAAGGTGCCCGAACCCCACTCCGAACCGGAGATCGCCACGTGGATGGGAGACGTCGCCATCCCCACCATGGATGTGTGGGTCGCCGACCTCGACGGAGTCGTCGTCGGCCAGATGATGCTGGCACCGGGTTGGCTGCACCACCTGTACATCGACCCGTCGTGGATGGGTCGCGGTCTCGGCGATCGGTTCATGGCCCTGGCCCGCCAACGTCAGCCGGGCGACCTGCAGCTGTGGGCGTTCCAGACCAACATCCGGGCCCGTCGGTTCTACGAACGCCACGGCTTCGCCGCGGTCGAGTTCACCGACGGGGCGGGCAACGAGGAGCGCTGGCCCGATGTGCGCTACGTGGGCGCCGGGAGTGGAACAAGCGAGTAGGGTTTCCACAATGGCCACCATGGCTGAAGTCGCCAAACACGCTGGTGTCGGCATCGGCACGGTGTCGCGCGTGATGAGTGGCAGCACCAAGGTCAGCGACACGACCCGCATCAGGGTGCAGGCCTCGGCGGAAGAGCTCGGTTACCGTCGACCCCGAAAACCAGCCTCTGAACAGGGCAAAGGTGGTCGTCTCGTCGCCGTGCTGGTCCCGTTCTTCGACGAGAAGTCGGCGTTTCAACGCATCCGCGGCATCGTCTCGCGGTTGGCGCCGCACGGTTGCGAAGTCGTGTTGCACAATGTCGAGTCGCCCGCCCAAGCGCGGGCGAAATTGGTGGAACTTCCACGGAGCCTGATCTTCGACGGGATGATCGTCATCTCCCTGCCACTCGTCGGCGATGAGGGTGACCGCTTGGTCAACGCCCGATTCCCCACCGTGCTTGTCGACACGTCGTACCCCGGTCTGCCCAGTGTGTGCATCGACGATCGGGCCGGAGGCGCGCTGGCGACCAAGCACCTCATCTCGCTCGGCCACAAGCGCATCGCCTTCGTCAGCGAGCCGCCGCACAACGCGTTCGGGTTCCTCGCCGGGGCGCGCCGCGAAGAGGGCTTCCGTTCGACCATGGCCGAGGCCGGTCTGCATGTACCGGCATCACTCGTCCGCTACGGGGCGTACCTGCATTCGGCTGCCAGGCAGATGGCCACCGAGCTGCTGTCGTTGCCCGACCGGCCGACAGCGATCGTCGCAGCCTCCGACGTGCAAGCCGTAGGCTGCCTGGAAGCCGCGACGCAGCTGGGGATCAGCGTCCCCGACGAGTTGTCCGTGGTCGGGTACGACGACATCGACCTCGCCGGACTGATGGGGCTGTCAACGGTTCGCCAGCCCCTGAGCTACTCGGGCGAGCGAGGCGCCGATCTCGTGCTCGAGGCGCTGTCGATGCGAAATCGGCAGCCGAACACCGAGATGCTGGAACTGGAGCTGGTCATTCGAGCGACGACCGCAGCAGTGAAACGAAAGGGAACACGATGACCGAGGCCGGTACACACGACGCGGGCACCACGCTGTGGTGGCAGGACGCGGTGGTCTATCAGCTGTATCCCCGATCGTTCGCCGACAGCAACGGCGACGGCATCGGCGACTTCGAGGGGATTCGCAGCCATCTCGACCACCTGCGTGACCTGGGCGTCAACGCGATCTGGTTGTCGCCCTGCTTCCCGTCACCACAGGCCGATCACGGCTACGACGTCGCCGACTACTTCGACATCGAGCCCATGTACGGAACCCTCGACGACTTCGACCGCACCTTGGCCGAGGCCAAGCAGCGCGGCATCCGCATCATGCTCGACATCGTCCCCAATCACTGCAGCTCCGACCACGCCTGGTTCCAGGCGGCAGTGAAGGCCGGCCCGGGCTCGCCGGAACGGGCGCGGTACTGGTTCAGGGACGGCAGGGGCCCGAACGGTGACGAGCCACCGAACAACTGGAGGGCCATCTTCGGCGGTCCGGCGTGGACGCGGGTCACCGAGGCCGACGGCACGCCCGGCCAGTGGTACGAGCACACGTTCACGCCCGGCCAGCCCGATTTCAACTGGTACAACCAGGACGTCATCGACTACTTCGATCGCATGCTGACCTTCTGGTTCGACCGCGGTGTGGAGGGCATCCGCGTCGACGCCGTGCCGGTGCTCGGCAAGCATCCCGACATGCCCGATGCGCCGACCGCGCCGCCTGGGCTGACCGATGGCCAACAATGGCGCTACAACATCTACGGGCACTTCTATCCGACGGCGCACGACGTGTGGAAGCGGTGGCGCAGGCTGATCGACGAGTACGAGCGCACCCATCCCGGCCGGCACCTGGTGACGATCAGCGAGTCGTACGGCGCGCCCGAGGAACTGATGAAGTACATGCAGGGCGACGAGTTCCACCAGTCGTTCGCCTTCGACCTGATGCTGATCACCTGGCGGGCCAAGCCGATGCGCGACGCCATCGCCGGCTCGCTCGACATGCTCGCGCCGGTCGGGGGCGCGCCGGCATGGACGCAGAACAACCACGACACGCAACGCATCGTCACCCGCCTCGGTCGGCTCAACGCCAACGACCCAGCAGCATGGACGGGCAACAACCTGGTGTATGTCGACGCACCGATCGATCTCGAGCTCGGTCGCCGACGGGCCCGTGCCGCGATCACCTTGACCGCAGCGCTCCCTGGTGCGCTGTACCTGTTCCAAGGCGAGGAGATGGGTCTCGAGGAGTATCTCGACATGCCCGCCGAAGCCCGCGAGGATCCGCTGTTCGTCCGCTCCGGTGGCAACGAGCTCGGGCGCGATGGCTGCCGCGTTCCGCTGCCGTGGACCAGCGATCCGACCACCTCGTTCGGATTCTCGCCGGCAGGTGCTGCCGCTCCGTGGCTGCCGCAGCCGTCGACGTGGGGCGAGCACTCCGTCGAGCGCGAGGCAGCCGATCCGCAGTCGATGTTGGCTTGGTACAAGACGCTGCTGGCCCACCGCCCGTTGCTGACCGGCGGCCTGACGTGGGTCGAGGTCGACCTCCCGGAGTGCCTGGCGTTCGATCGCGGCGGCGTGTTGGTCGTCACCAACTTCGGTGCCGACGCACTGGACCTGCCGGCCGACCTGGTCGCCGGTCGCAGTGTGATCTTGGCCACCCAACCCGACGCGACAGCGCAGTACCTGCCATCCGATACTTGCATGTGGTTGTCGCCCGCCCACTGAGCGTCAACCATGGCACCATCCGCGGTCGCCCACAGGCCGATCCGTTCCACTCGTTCCACCGGTGAGCGCAGTCGGAGCGCGGGTCAGCTGACGGGGATACTGGCGGCGATGTCGCGAGACGAGGTACCAACACGCAGTTCGAACGGGCCGGTGGCGCGGACCCAATCGTGATCTCCGACGCTCCAGGTGTGCATGGCGCGCGGATCGAGTTGCACCGTCACCGTTGCGGCGCCGTGCGCCGGCACGGCGACCTTGGCGAACCCGATCAGCTGTTGCGTGGGCTCGTCGCCGCGCCGCTCGACCGCTCCGGCGTGCGCCGCATACACCTGCACGACCTGCACACCATCACGATCCGACTCGTTCGACAGATCGACATCGACTGATGTCGGCTGGGTGGCGTCGCCCGTCGCTCGTGCGCCGCCGATGGTGACATCGGCGTACCCGAGGCCGAAGCCGAAGGGGAACAACGGTTGACGACCCACCGTGTCGTACCACCGGTAGCCGATCAGGCGGGCCTCGAGGTAGTTGGCCACCCCGTTGCGCCCCGGGTGGTGCTCGAACGCCGGCGTGTCTTCCAGCGTGGCCGGGAACGAGACCGGCAATCGACCCTGCGGCTCGACCTCGCCGATCAGCACGTCGACGAGGGCGTCGCCCATCTCCTGCCCAGGGAACCAGGTGAACACCACGGCGTCGACGCTGTCGAGCCACGGCATCGACACCGGCGAGCCGGCATTGACGACGACGACGGTCTTCGGGCAGGCCGCGGCAACCGCGGCGATCAGCTCGTCCTGGCGCCCGGGCAGGGCCATCGTGTCACGGTCGTAGCCCTCGCTCTCCCAGTCGTCGTTGGTCCCGACGACGACGATGGTCAGGTCTGCCGCGGCGGCGACGTCGATGGCCTCGTGCACCGGGTCGATCAGGGTTGGCGCCAGGGCGCCGACGTGCAGCCCGCTGAGCGCGTTCTCGCTGCCCGGGCGGCGGAGCCGAACCTCGAGATCGTATGACCTGCCGGCTTCCAGGTCAGCGGTGGCCACCTGTTCGCCTTTGCCGATGCCGAAGAACGATCCGCCGGCCTGCACGCTGCGGTTGTCGACCACAGGTTTGCCGTCGATGAGCAGAGCGGCGTCGGCGACCGAGCTGACACCGAGCTCCCACCCCCCGGTGACGTCGGGCGTGAACGTGGTTCGAAAGCGCGCCGAGAAGCCGGGCGGTGCGCCCTCCAGCCCTGGCTCGATCGGGTCGGAGATCCAGAGCATCCGGCTGGATGTCGGTGTGCTCGAGGCATCGGGTCGGGCGTCGGGGTTGTCGGCACCGCCGAGGTCTCTGAACAGGTCGAGGGTGAAGGCGCTGCACAGACTCTGCGGGAGTGGTGGCAGCCGCTTGTGCGTGAGGCAGCCGACCGCGTTCGTCACGTCGATGCCGTGCCGACCGAGTCGCGACGAGAGCGCCTCCAGCGGTTGGGAGATGTGTGTGGCGCGCACATGAGCGCTGCCGCCGCCCTCGGTCTGGCCGCGAGCCGCGTTCGGCCCGACGACGGCGACACGGCGCAGATCGTCGACGCGCAGGGGCAATGTCGGTGCGCCATCGGCCGACCGGTTGCGCAGCACCACCATGGCCTCGGCTCCGGCGCGGCGCACCAGTGCCCGGTCGGCGGGCACGTCGCGTGTCAGTTCGGGCCCCGGTTCGCCGTCGTCGAACGCGCCGACGCGCCGCATGAACGACAGCACGTTGCGTGCCGCGCGCCGTACGTCAGCGGCGAAGGCTTTGCCCTCCTCGACGGCGTCGAGCAACTGCTGACCGCGGTGCAGCGTCGGGCCGGGCATCTCCAGATCGAGCCCGGCGGCGACCCCTTCGGCAGTGGAGTGCAGGCCGAACCAGTCGCTCATCACCAACCCGTCGAAGCCCCACTCCTTGCGCAGCACGGTGTCGATCATCTCGACGCTGTCGGCGGCCCACGGCCCGTTGATGCGGTTGTACGAGGTCATCACCGACATCACGCCGGCCTCTTTGACTGCGGCCTCGAACGGCACCATGTACAACTCGCGCAGCGTCCGCTCGTCGATCCGCGAATCGATCGAGTTGCGCTCGAACTCGGTGTCGTTGCCGATGAAGTGCTTGATGCACGCGGCAACCCCTTCGGCTTGCAAGCCGCTCACGTAGGCCACCGCGGTGCGCGCCGTGAGGTACGGGTCCTCGCTCATGCACTCGAAGTTGCGGCCGCCGACCGGTGTTCGGTGCAGGTTGACCGTCGGTGCCAGCAGCACCCTGGCTCCCTTGGCCCGCGCCTCCCTGCCGAGCAGGTGCGCCACCTCCTCGACCAGCGGTGGGTCCCATGTTGCGGCCAGTGACGAGCCACAAGGCACGTTGACCGACGCCGGGCCGTCTTCGAACTGCGTGCCGCGGGCGCCCGACGGGCCGTCGCTGACGCGCATGGTCGGGATCCCCACGCGCTCGATGGGGACGGTGTGCCAGAAGTCGACGCCGGCGAGCAGCGCGACCTGTTCCTCGAGTGTCAGTGAGTCGACGAGCTCGTCGATGTCGGCGTCGGTGCGCGGGTTGCTCATCCCTTGACGGAGCCGGCGAGCAAACCTCGCACGAAGTACCTCTGCAACGAGAAGAACACCACCAACGGCAAGATCATCGTCACGAACGCAGCGGCAGTCAACAGGTGCCACGACTGGCCACGAGAGCCCGACACCTCGACCATCTTGGCGATGATCGGCAGGTTGTTGGAGCCACCGAAGATGCGACCGACCAGCAGGTCGTTCCAGATGTAGACGAACTGGAAGATGCACAACGACGCCACAGCGGGAACCGACAACGGCAGCACCAGTTTGTAGAAGATCTGCAGGTGGCTGGCGCCGTCGACACGGGCAGCCTCGATGATCTCGCGTGGCAAGGAGGAGACGAAGTTCTTCAGAATGAAGATGCAGAATGGCATACCGAAGCAGGTGTGCGCGATCCAGATCGGAACAACGGAGTTGCTGAGGTTCAAGTCCGGGAAGATCGTGAAGGTGCCGATGTGGGCACCGCCGTTGAAGAGCCGGCTCAACGTGACCAGCGACATCTGCAGCGGCACGACGAGCATGGCGATGACGGCGACGTACAGCCAGTCGCGGCCTTTGAACGACATCCACGAGAACGCGTACGCGGCGAGCAGAGCGACGCCAACCGAGATCACCGTCGCCGGCGCGGTGATGCGCACCGAGTTGAGGAAGAAGTGCGACAGGTTGTCACCACCACCACTGGTGCCGAGCACGGCCTTGTAGTTGGCCAACGTGAAGTGCGGTTTCCACAGGAACGTCCACCAGCCCGTCGTCTTGACGTCGATCTCCGGCCGGAACGACGACACGAACACGCCGAACGTAGGGATCGTCCAGAGGAAGACCAAGAGGTAGACGACCTTGCGACCTGTCTTGCTCGACAGCGCCGCGCTGGCCGACCGCCCGATCGGCTCCTGGTGTTCGGGTGGCGGCGCATCCATCGTGATGTCGCCAGAAGGGGTCAGTTCGACAACGCTCATGCGCCCATCAGCTCCTCTGCACGCCGCTGCGAGCGACGATTGATAATGACAACGGGAATGACGAGCACGAAGATCAGGACCGCCATGGCGGAACCGAGCCCTTCTCGTCGTTGGAGGTAGACCGTGTTGTAGAAGTCGTTGGCGAGGGTGCTGGTGCCGAAGTTGCCACCGGTACTTGCTGCGACGATGTCGAACGCCTTCAGTGCGGCGATCGTGGTGAGGGTGGCAACCGTGACGATGGTGGCCCGGATGTACGGCAGCGTGACCTTGTAGAAGACTTGCCGGTTGGTGGCGCCGTCGACGCGGGCCGCCTCGATCAGCGAGTCGGGCACACCCTTGATCGCCGCCGACAAGATGACCGTCGAGATTCCCGCTGACGCCCAGATGAACACCACGATGAGCAGGAAGGTGTTGAACCCGGGTGCCGTCGCCGGTGGGGTGATGCCGGCGATGCCCCGTTCGAGCAGCCACAATTGGTCACCGTTGCCGCCGACGCTGGACGGCAGACCGGGGAGGGACTTCGTCACCTGGTTCAGCAATCCGACCTTGAACGGTGGCCCTGCATAGATGAATCTCCACACGATGCCGGCACCGGCCAGCGAGATGGCGGCGGGGATGAACACCAGCGACTTGGCCGCCTTCTCGCCTTTCATCCCATCGGCGAAGCGGGCGATGGCGAGCGCCAGAATGGTCGTTGCCGCCGTGCCGACAACCACCCATGTGAGGTTGTTGATCACCGTCAGGCGAGTGTCCTTGCGGGAGAAGATCTCGCCGTAGTTGGCAAACCATTCGAACTGGGGGCTTTCCCGGTCGACGTAGAAGCTGCGGTAGATCGTGCGGAACGCCGGCACCAGCAGTCCGATGAGTATCACGAACAACGCCGGCACCAAGAAGACGGTGATCTTGCCTCGCTCGGCCCATCGACCTGGCAAGTAGGACACCAGCGTGTAGACGATGAGCAAGACGACAACGATCACCCCGAGACCGAAGACGACCGTGATCAGTGTGTTCCACAGGTCTTTCATGTGAGCACTTCCCCCCAACTTCTCGGTACTGCTCGCTTCCCCAAAACACGGTTGCCTGCAGCCCCCGAAAGGGCTGCAGGCAGCCGACATTACATACTTTTCACTTCGTTGCTTTGCCTCAGCCTGCTGGCAGGGCTTTCCAGGCTGCTTCGATGTTGTTCAACATGTCGTCGGTGCTTCCGCCGGCGATCCATGCGGTGGCTTCCTTCCAGAAGGCACCCGAACCAATGGCGGCCGGCATCATGTCGGCACCGTCGAAACGGAAGACGTCGGAGCCCTTCAGTAGGTCGGCGAAGCCCTTGATGGTCGGATCGGTGAAGTTGGTCGTGTCGAAGTCCTTGCGGGTCGACAGGCTGGTTTCGCCACCGGCCACGATCGCAGCTTGGTAGTCACCCGAGTTGGTGTAGGCCAAGACGTCGAACGTCTCGGGCTTGTCGGTGCCGGCGCCGATGAGATCGCCACCGCCGAGCATGTACTTCGGGTCTCCAGCCTTGTTGGGCAGGTAGAAGGTGGTGACGTCGCCGTCAGCGCCGACCTTGGTGCCCTCGGGCCAGATCGTGGAGTAGAAGCTGGCCTGCTTGTGCATGTAGCAGTTGCCCTGGAGGATCGGGAAGCCGCCCTCTTGGAACTTGGTTGTCGCTTCTGCCTTGACCGCATTCTCGCCACCGATGTAGGCGGGGTTCTTCACGATGGCACCGACAGCGTCGGCAACAGCCTTCACCTTCGGGTCGTTGAACGGGATCTTGTGCTGGACCCACTGGTCGTACACGTCGGGACCGTTGATGCGCATCATGAAGTCTTCGAACCAATCGGTGATCGGCCAGCCGGTTGCGACACCGGACTCGATGCCGACGCACCACGGGATGCCGCCGTCAGCGGCGATCTTGTCGGAGAGCGCGGTCAGTTCCTCGAGCGTTGTCGGGATTGCGTAGCCCTTGTCGGCGAATGCCTTCGGGCTGTACCACACCAGCGACTTGACGTTGGCCCGGGCGGGGACGCCGTAGACCTTGCCGTCGACGGTGGCGAGCTCAGGCCAACCGGCCACGTTGTCGGCAGTCACGGCTGCACCCAACGCATCGGGGAAGGGGAAGAGTTGCCCCTTCTTGATGAGGTCGAGGAAACCACCGGGCTGCGGGAAGTCGATGACGTCGGGCGGGTTACCGCCGTCGACGCGGACGATGACCTCGGTCTCGAACTGGTCGGTCCCGTCGTAGACGACCTTGACGCCAGTGCAGTCCTCGAGAGGCTTGTACCCATCGCGCAAGCGGCTTGCGCCCTTGTCGGTCTCGGTGTCGCGGACCGGCGAGAAGATGTGGACTTCCTTACCGGCGTATTGCTGCTCGCACTTGATCGTGCCGTTCAGCAACGAATCGCCGCCTGCCGCTGGTGCAGCGGTTCCGTCAGGTGCGGCCGTGCCGGCTGGGGCAGCGGTGCCTGCTGGAGCAGCAGTGTCGGAGCTGCTGGTGCTGTCACTGCCGCAGGCTGCGACGAGCAAGACGCCAGCGATACAAAGTGCGCTCAAAGCGCCTCTGCGTGTCTTCATGAATTTCCCCCTCAGGAACGATGCACGTCGGGCGACGTGGTGGAAAATTGTGGAAATTCTTGAGAACTTCCACGGGCAAACCCTAGCATGCAGTTCGCCTGAGGGAAAGAGCTATGCAAGACTTCCCCGACGAACACACGGAGGGGGTCCTGTGGCAACGATCACACTCAGCGACATCGACAAGGTCTACGACAACGGCTTTCAAGCCGTCAGTGGACTTTCACTCGAGATCGACGACGGCGAGTTCTTGGTACTCGTCGGTCCATCCGGTTGCGGGAAGTCGACCGCACTGCGGATGATCGCCGGACTGGAGTCGATCAGCGGCGGCGAGATGCGCATCGGTGAACGGGTGGTCAACACGCTCGAGCCGAAGGACCGCGACATCGCGATGGTCTTCCAGTCGTACGCGCTGTATCCGCACCTGACCGTGCGCGACAACATCGCCTTCGCGTTGAAGCTGCAGAAGGTGCCGAAGGAAGAGATCGAACGGCGTGTTGCCGACGCGGCCCGCACGCTCGAACTGACCGACAACCTCGATCGCCGCCCGGCGCAGTTGTCGGGTGGTCAGCGCCAGCGCGTCGCCATGGGACGCGCCATCGTGCGTCAACCGCAAGCGTTCTTGATGGACGAGCCGCTGTCGAACCTCGACGCCAAGTTGCGCGTGCAGATGCGTGCCGAGATCGCCAAGATCCAGCACGATCTCAACGTCACCACCGTCTACGTGACCCACGACCAGATCGAGGCGATGACGATGGGCGATCGCGTTGCGGTGATGTCGAAGGGCGCGCTGATGCAGGTCGACTCGCCGCAGAACCTCTATGACCATCCCGACAACCTGTTCGTCGCCGCGTTCATCGGCTCGCCACAGATGAATCTGATGCGCGGCAGGTATTCGTCCGCCGGTGGTGGCTCGCTACGGCTCGGTTCGGCGACGATCAACCTCGCCGCGGCTCCCCCGTCGCTCGAGGCGTACAACGGTCGCGAAGTTGCTGTCGGCATTCGTCCCGAGCACATGGTCGAAGGTTCGGCCGGTGCGGCCAACACACTCATCGGCAAGGTGATCGTTCGCGAAGGTCTCGGCTCGGAAGTGATCCTGCACCTCGAAGTCGATGCCGATGGTGTCGACACCGAAGCGGTTCGTGATGCCATGGAGGGCGAGCACGCCGTTCAGACAGTTTCTGTCAGGCTGCCACCATCGACGAACCTGAAGGTCGACGACACCGCTCACTTGCAGGTGAACCCGTCGCAGTTGCACACGTTCGACCTCGAGACCGGTCTCGCCATTCGCTGATCGGCGCCGGCTACCGGCCGGTCAGCGCGAGTACTTCGCCGCCGGGACGCTGAGTCTGAACGTCGTTCCCTGATCATCCACGCAGTCGGCCGACCAGCCACTGTCGTACAACACCGGTTCGTCGGCGTGGCCGCCGCGCTCGCGAACGCGGGCAACTGCGGCATGGATGTCGTCGACGACGAACCACAGTCGGGCACGCGTCGATGCGAGTGTCTCGACCACGCTGACCGCACCGGGCGGCGCCGAGATGTTGGCGACGTGTCCCTGCTCGGGGTCGGGGAACTGCCATCCCAGCACGGCGCCGAAGAACACCTGGGCCCTGGCCAGATCGTGCACGGGCAAGGTGAAGTAGTAGACGTCGCCCTGCTCGTGTCGCTTCAGTTGCTTGCTCTCGATCAGTTCGTAGCCCTCGTCGCGGCTGGCCTGCGCATACTCGGCGCGGTCGAACCCGGCGATCGGTGTGCTCAGGGTCCAGCGATGGCCGAACGGGTCGGCGACCCAGCCCATGCGGTTGCCGTGGAACTGATCGGCGACGGGCCGCACCACGGTGGCGCCGGCCGCGACGGCGCGTGCGAACGATGCGTCGACATCGGGGACCTCGATGGTGAACGAGCACGTTGGCCCGCCGCGCGTCTCCGGCCCGACGGAATCGATCTCCGGGTATTCGTCGGCGATCATCAGCCTGCTCGAGCCGATCTCGATCTCGCTATGGCCGACGCGCCCGTCGTCGCCCACCAACCGGCTGAGCTCCACCGCGCCGAACGCCTCGACGTAGAACGCCAGCGCGGCCGCGGCGTTGCGCACCGAGATGTACGCGATGATCGTCTGCGGCGGCGTGCGTGTAGGTGCTTGTTGCTCGTTGTGCACGTCGCGCTGGAGTGCTCGGTGCTCGTCGGCGTTCCGGATGGTCGTCGTCAGCACACGGCGGAGCTCGGCGGTGAACTCCGGACGCGGGTGCAACGGTTCGTCGGTGATGCGTAGGGCGTCGAATGGATCGGTCATGACGTCTCCAGCCCGGGATGAGTGTTGACAGCGCTGTTGCGGTAGGCGGCCTTGGCCCGGGTGAGGAGGGCTTCGGTCGCGTGCACCGTGCGGCCGATCGTGATGGCGACCTCGCCGACCGGGAGGTCGTCGAGGTAGCGCAGCGTGAGGACCGTTCGATGGGTCGGGGCGAGTTGGGCGAGCGCATCCTGTGCCGCCGCAGCGTCGATCGTTGCGTCGCTCGGGTCCGGCACGGCGATGTCGTCCCACAGCTCGGCGAGCTCTTCCTTGCGCCGTTCGGTGCGTCGCCAATGGTCGATCAACTTGTGGCGGGCCGTGCCGATCAGCCACCGGATGTTCAGGTCCACGTGGTTGCCGCCAGCCGGTGTCACGATGTCGTTGTTGTGGAGCGCGGCGACGGCTGCCATGAACGTCTCGGCCGTCAGGTCCTCGGCCGTGGCCGCGTTGTTGCACCGGCGGGCGAGATAGCCGTAGACGTGGGGGAGGGCGTCGTCGTACAGCTCGAGGAACGCCGACGTGTCGGTCACGATCAGTTCATCGTAGGCGACGGCACTTTTCCGTCACCGGGTTGAACTCTCTCCGCTTGATGTGGCGAACAAGTGTTCGATAGGGTCGGAACCCTTATGGGGTTCAACAACCCGAACATGCCGTGGTGGGAGCTCGAAGCAACACTCTCCGACCGCCCCCCGGCCGGCCGTGGCAAAGACGGTCGCGCCCCGGGCTCGCCGGCGTGGAACGCGGGCGGCGACGGCCCGGCATGGAGCCGCAAGCGTCAGCCCTACCAGGTGCCCGAGCCCGACCAGACCCGTCCGCTGATGCGTCCCGACTCGCCGACAGTGCCCTATGCAGAGTTGCACTGTCACACCAACTTCTCGTTCCTCGACGGCGCCTCACACCCCGAGCAGCTGGCAGAGGAAGCCGCTCGGCTGGGGCTCGAAGCGCTGGCGGTGACCGATCACGACGGTCTCTACGGTGTCGTTCGCTTTGCCGAAGCGGCCAGGGCCGTGGGATTGCCGACGGTGTTCGGCGCCGAGATCACGCTCGGGGCAGCCACGACTCGTCAGGTGCTCGACGAGGACGAGACGCAGCGCCAGATCGCCACCGGTCTGGTTCCCGA
>JANMNE010000087.1:0-4284 GCA_031373785.1 Ilumatobacteraceae bacterium | reverse complement strand
GCCCAATCGGCGGCGGCCAGTGGTGAGATCGACCCGGCTGTTGCGGCACAGGCCGCGCAGGCACCGGTCAAGCAGCAGACGATCGTCAAGGACGAGTGGTCCAAGACGCCACGCAACGCCCCCTGTCCCTGCGGCAGCGGCAAGAAGTTCAAGATGTGTCACGGGGCGAGCGCGTAACTCACCCTTCTATGCGTGACTACTCCGACGATCTGAAAGAGCTGCGCCGCCGCCTCGGCGAGGCTCACGGCTATCTCAAGATCGATGCCAATCGGGCCAGGTTGGTCGAGCTCGAGCAGGAGGTCGCCCGGCCCGACCTGTGGGATGACCAGGACGAAGCCAAGAAGATCAACACCGAGTACGCCAACGTCAAGACCGACATCGACCAGTTCGATCAGCTGGCCGGCGAGCTCGAAGATGCCGAGGTGCTGCACGAGTTGGCACGCGAGGTCGACGATGCGTCGCAGGAGCCCGAGCTCGATGCCGCCGTCAAGTCGATCACCAAGCAGCTCGACGGGCTCGACCTGCGCAGCCTGTTCACCGGTGAGCACGACGAGGCCGACTGCATCGTGCAGATCAACGCCAAAGACGGTGGCGTCGACGCCCAGGATTGGGCCGAGATCCTGCTGCGGATGTACGGCAGATGGGCTGAGCGTCGTGGCATCAACTTCGAGCTCGACGGCATCAGCGAAGGTGCCGAGGCCGGCATCATGTCGGCCGAGTTCACCCTCACCGGCCGGTACGCGTACGGGTTGATGACCTCCGAACGCGGTACTCACCGGCTGGTTCGGATCAGTCCGTTCGACAACCAGGGTCGCCGGCAGACCAGTTTCGCCGGCGTGCAGGTCTGGCCGGTGATGGACGAGCTCGACCTCGAGGTCAACGAGTCGGAGATCCGCATGGAGGTCTTCCGGGCCAGTGGCGCCGGTGGTCAGCACGTCAACAAGACGTCGTCAGCCGTGCGGCTGATCCACGAGCCCACCGGTCTGGTTGCGTCGTCGCAGGAGGAGCGCAGCCAGCTGCAGAACCGGGAGAAGGCGATGCGCCGGTTGAAGACGATGATCGCTGCCAAGATCGAAGAAGAGCGCGAGGCCGAGCTCGACAGCATCGCCGGACAACAGGCCCAGGTCGGCTGGGGCAGCCAGATCCGCTCGTATGTCGTGCAGCCCTACCAGATGGTGAAAGACCTGCGTACCGAGGTCGAATCGGGCAACGTCACGGCGGTGCTCGACGGTGATCTCGACGAGTTCATGGAGGGCTACCTGCGGTGGCGACGGCGAGAAGCACAGTGATCGGGTTAGTGTTCGCCGGGCTTCGGGCGGGGCCGCGCATGCAGCAACAGTTCGTGGAGAAACGCCGATGATCCGACTCGAGAATGTCACCAAGAGCTATTCGACCGAGGTCGTCGCGCTGCGTGATGCCAGCTTTGACGTCGCCAAGGCCGAGTTCGTCTTTCTGGTCGGTCCGTCCGGTTCCGGCAAGAGCACGCTGCTGCGGATGATGAACCGCCAGGAGCGCCCGGAGAAAGGCTCGGTCTGGGTCGCCGGGCGAAACATCAACGAGATGAGCGACAGCAAGGTCCCGCACCTACGACGCAACATCGGCAACATCTTCCAGGACTACAAGCTGCTGTCGAACCGCACCGTGCACGAGAACGTCGCCTTCGCCCTCGAGGTGATCGGGCGGCCCAAGCACGTCATCCGTCAGCAGGTGCCGGCCGTGCTCGATCTCGTCGGGCTCTCCGGCAAGCAGGAGCGCTACCCGCACCAACTCAGCGGTGGCGAACAACAACGTGTGTCGATCGCCAGAGCCTTCGTCAACCGGCCGCTGATCTTGTTGGCGGACGAGCCCACCGGCAACCTCGACCCGGCGACCGGTGAGGGCATCATGCGGTTGCTCGACCGCATCAACAAGACCGGTACGACTGTGGTGATGGCCACCCACGACCAGAGGATCGTCAACATGATGCGCAAGCGCGTGATCCAACTCGATCGCGGCATCATCGTGCGCGACCAGGCCAGAGGTGTGTACGAATGATCTCCCGCCTTCGATACACGCTGCGCGAGATGTGGGCCAGCCTCACACGTAACCTCACGCTCACCGTCGCTGCGGTGATCACCTCGATGGTCTCGCTGTTCCTGTTCGGCATGACCCTGCTGATCCAGCAGGCCTTCGACAACCAGCTCAGCCAATGGACCGGCGGCGTGAAGATGATCGTCTACGTCAAGAACGGCGCAGCCGAAGACGCCGTCGCCACGATCAAAGAGGCGCTCGAGAGCCGGCCGGAGATCATCAAGAACGTCGAGTACTGCTCGGTCGACTGTTCGCTCGGGCAGGCGCAGAAGTTGTTCGCTGCCGACCCTGAGTCACTGAAGTTCCTGTCTGCCGAAAACATCCCGTCGTACTTCAGTGTCGAGCCCGTCGACAAGCAGAGCATCGAGCAGTTGCTGAGCATCCGCGAATCGTTCGTCGCCCTGCCTGGCGTGCTGCGCGCTGACTTCCCATCCGATCAGATCACCGTGCTCGGCAAGCTCAAGGGCTTCTTCGGTGTGCGCACGTACGTGATGTCGGGTGTGTTGCTGTTCGCCTCGATCCTGTTGATCTGGAACACCATTCGTACCGCCATGTTTGCCCGACGCCGCGAGATCGAGGTGATGAAGTTGGTTGGCGCAACCAACTGGTTCATCCGATTGCCCTTCATGCTCGAAGGGCTGTTGCAGGGTCTCGCCGGGGCAGCGCTCGGCAGCGTGCTGTTGCTGTTGGGCAACGCCGACTGGACGTCCGGCGTGCGCAAGTTCCCGTCGACAGCGGGTCTGGGTGGGTTCGTCGTCACCGACGGCTACCCGATCCGGGTCGTGATCTTCATGGTCCTGCTGGGTGCCTTCGTCGGTGCTGTCGGTTCGGCGACTGCCGCCAGCCGCTTCCTCGACGTCTGATACGCATGTCCGTAGGACCGTAGTTTTGGCCGCCGTCTAGTTTCATCTCATGGACTACTCCGACATTCTCTACGACGTCGACGACCACATCGCCACGATCACCCTCGACCGGCCGGCGCAGCTGAACGCGTTCACCAACGCGATGGTCCGCGAGATGATCGATGCCTTCAACCGCGCCGATGCCGACGACGATGTGCGCGCCGTGATCGTGACGGGAGCCGGGCGGGGTTTCTGCGCCGGAGCGGATCTGTCATCCGGAGCAGAGACGTTCGCCAAGGGTGGGAGCGACGTGACGGCGCCGGGCGGCCTCGTGCGCGATGGTGGCGGCCTCGTGTCGCTGCGGATCTTCGAGAGCACCAAGCCGGTGATCGCCGCGATCAACGGCCCTGCAGTGGGTGTGGGCATCACGATGACGCTGCCGATGGACATTCGCCTGGTCAGCACCACCGCCAAGATCGGTTTCGTCTTCGCCCGGCGCGGCATCGTCCCCGAAGCGTGCTCGTCGTGGTTCCTGCCACGCCTGGTGGGCATCAGCCAGGCCTCGGAGTGGTGCTTCAGCGGCCGCGTGTTCAACGCAGAAGAGGCGCTGGCCGGTGGGCTGGTGCGCAGCATCCACGAGCCCGACGAGCTGCTGCCGGCAGCGCGCGCCATTGCCACCGAGATCGCCGAGAACACGTCGCCGGTCAGCGTTGCGCTGACGCGACGCATGCTGTGGACCATGCTGACGGCAGATCACCCGATGGAGGCACACCGCGTCGACTCGCGGGGGATTCAACTTCGAGGGCGCAGCGCCGACGTGCGCGAAGGCGTCGAGAGCTTCCTGGCCAAGCGCCCTGCGGTGTTTCCCGACCGGGTGAGTGATGGGCTGCCCGACATCTTTCCGGAGCCGTTGACCCGAAAGTTCTCGTAAAGCCGACCGCTTTCTGTGCCGATGTGACAAGTGCGACGGTACGCAAACGGGACACCAAGGACTCGTATTCGTCGTGATGGGCAACTCGGACAAGGACGGGCAAACACAATGAACTCAACAGTGAATCGACTTCGTGGCGGCGATGTGATCGAGCTCGAGATCGACGGCGACGTCGTCTCGGCACTCGTACTTCTGGCGAACAACGAAAATGTGATCTTCGACCTCTGCGACGGCAACATGCCGTGCGTAGCGCGTCAAGAGGACCTCGCCAACGTGCGGATCTTCAACGGCCTCGCGGCCTGACGACCGATAGCCTCGGCGGTCGATGACCGACTCCGATCGAGGCACTTCAACCCTGTACGACGCCGTCGGTGGCATGTCGTTCTTCGAACGGCTCGTCGACGCGTTCTACACAGGCGTGGCGAGCGACGACGTTCTGTT
>JANMNE010000084.1:0-3810 GCA_031373785.1 Ilumatobacteraceae bacterium | reverse complement strand
CTCCATCTCGAGGCGCACGGCTTCGGTGAAGGCGGCCGCGTAGCTCTTGGTTCGCTCCGCGCTCACTGCAGCCCCCCGGTGTACACGTCGACGAGGACCTGCGACGGGTCCGGCAACGGGCTCTCCTCGGCGAACACGATGGCGGCCTCGATGTCGGCGCGCAGTTCCGCCCAGATCGCCTCGATCTGTTCCGACGTGGCGGTGCCGTTCTCGATCAACCGCTCCTCGAACCGGAAGATCGGGTCGCGGGTCTTCCACTCGTCGACTTCGGCATCGGGGCGGTACTTGAGTCCGAGGTTCTGGATGCCGTGGTGGTTGTAGAACCGGTACGTCTTCGCCTCGATCAGCGAAGGACCCTCGCCACGACGGGCGCGAGCGACAGCCTCGGTGGCGGCTTCGTGTACGGCAACCACGTCCATGCCGTCGACGATCACGCCGGGCATCCCATAGCCGGCCGCACGATCGACGATGTCGGTGATGGCCATCGTCTTGCTTCGTGGCGTGAACTCGCCATACTCATTGTTCTCGCACGCGAAAACGACAGGCAGCTTCAACGCACAGGCCATGTTGGCGGCCTCGTGAAAGGCGCCGATGTTGGTGGCCCCGTCGCCGAAGAACGTGACCGCCACCTGGCCGCGCTTGCGGTACTTGTCGGCAAAGGCCGCTCCGACCGCGATCGGCGAGCCGGCTCCAACGATGCCGTTGGCCCCGAGCATGCCGAGGTCGAGGTCGCAGATGTGCATCGACCCGCCCTTGCCCTTGTTGTAGCCGGTGGCTTTGCCCATCAGCTCTGCCATCATCCGGTTGAAGTCGCCACCCTTGGCGACGAGGTGCCCGTGGCCACGATGGGTCGAGGTGATCTGGTCGTCGTCGTTCAGCGCCGCGCACACACCGGAGGCGACCGCCTCCTCCCCGACATAGAGGTGCAAGAACCCGGGCAAGCGCGCCGACTCGGCCAGCTTGCCCGCGGCCTCTTCGAAGAGACGGATTCGAACCATGCGGCGATGTAGATCCATCTGCACGTCGTTGGAGAGGTGCATCAACGCCTCCTGTTGTTGGTGGTGGCCGGAGCCATCGTGGACCTCATCTAGTTTGACCTCTGGCCCAGCGAAGTGACCTACGCAGCAGTTCGTAGAACACGGGCAGGTCCCACGAGCATCGATCGATGGTCGGCCAGTAGTCCTTGACCGGCACCATGTCGTAGTGGCCACGGCAATGGCCGAGGGTGTTGTAGAGCACGCCGCCATCGCCGAGCGGGCGCAGGTACATCACCAGGTGCTGCGGGTCGGATGCCGTCCAGTCGCTCTCCTCGAACCCGCTCGCCGTGCCCTGGTACGTCGTGTGCAGCAGTGGCACGAGCGCGCCTCGATCGGGGTACTCGTTGAGGTACAACTCGTCGGTCGCCTCGAAGGGGTCGATTCCTGCCACCAGCCAATGCGACGGATCGGTGATCTCGACGGCGTACGGCTCGATCGGTGGATGAGCGATGAACTGGCTGCCCAGCGTTTCGGCCCAGAGCAGGAACGGCCGCGGCGTGGCGATGGGTCGCTGCGATGCATCACCCAGTGCCGAGTTGGTGCCATGCAGGGCGAGCCACCGTCCCCCGCCTTCGATCCAGTCGCGTATGACTCGTTGTGCGTGCTCCGACGGGCGAACGTCGCATGTGTAGCTGACCAGGATCTCGGCCGCAGCGATGGCATCGGCGTCCTCGTAGTCAGGTTGCACGCGAACGCGGAACTCTTCGTGCTCGGCCAACAGACCGAGCAGTTCGCGGCGGGCGAAATCGAAGTCGTGGTACTTCCCACCAGTCACCAGCACGACATCGATCCGCCGTCCCGGGGCGGCGACGTCGCTCAGAAGTTGACCCGCTTCAAGAAGCCGCCGTCGACCGTGAGATTGACACCGTTGATGTGCTTGGCCCGGCCGGAGGCGAGGAAGACCACTGCGTCGGCGACATCAGCTGCCGAGCCCAGTTCCCCGCCGGGATGGGCCTTGGCCGAGGCCTCGAAAAACTCCGGCTTGCCCTGCTTGACGCGATCCCAGTCACCGCCCTCGATGAAGATCGGCCCTGGCGAGACCACATTGCATCGAACGCCTTTGGCACCCAGCACCTGTGCTTGACCGAGCGTCCAGTTGGTCACTGCGGCCTTGAACGCGCTGTAGCTGTTGGACCCGCTGGCGAAGTGCTCGGCGGTCGCCGTCGTGCCGATGCTGATGACCGAGCCGCCACCGTCGATCAATGCTGCCGAGGCCGCGTCGACGCCGTGAACCAGGGCCATGATGTCGATGTCGAAGTTGTTCTTCCATGCCTCGAAGGTCTTGGCCGGCTTGCCCGAGGTGTTGTGCACGTAGATGTCGAGGCCACCGAGGGCTTGGATCGCCGCGGCGATGAAGCCGCGCAACGACTCGCTGTCGGCGGCATCCGCCGTGGCTCCGAAGACCGTGCCTCCACCGGCACTGAGCTCAGCCACCGCCTTGTCGACCTCCTCAGCGTTGCGGGCGCAGAGCGCGACCGAAGCGCCTTCGGCAAGCAAGAGTTCGACGATGGCCCTGCCGATACCCTTGGTCGCCCCCGTGACAAGTGCTTTCTTTCCGGCAAGTCCGAGGTCCACGGCACAGCTCCTTTGATGTCCAAGTATTTCGCAGCATAGTGTTGCAGCGCGGCCTCGCCGCCAGAAAACCCGATGCGCCGCACGCCCACCCCGTCGTCGCCCAGTCTCGAAGAGGATTCATCGTGGAAGACGTCGCTTCATTTCGTGCGAGGGCCGAGAGTTGGCTCGAGGCTCGGGCTCCGCGCCGGGCCATCGTCGAAGAGGTCGACAAGGCGTGGGGCCACGGGGAGTTCTCCGTCACGGTGTTCCACGACACCCCAACAGAGGAGGAGCGCGCGTTTCTCGACCAGTATCAATCCTGGAACCGCGAACGTACTGCAGCCGGTTTCGGCGCGATCTCGGTGTCGAAGGAGTACGGAGGGCTTGGGCTCACTGCGGCGCACGAGCGTGCGTACGCCGAACTCGAAGAGCAGTACGACGTGGCGCGGGACCACGAAGTCGTCACCGTCACCACCAAGTTGATCGCGCCGACGATCGAGAAGTTCGGCACTCCAGCGCAACGCGAGCGATGGGTGGCGCGGTTCGCCCACAGCGAGGAGTTCTGCTGCCAATTGTTCTCCGAACCCGGCGCAGGCAGCGACCTGGCGGGGCTGTCGACCAAGGCGGTGCGTGACGGCGACGAGTGGGTGATCGATGGTCAGAAGGTGTGGACATCGACGGCACAACACTCGCCCTGGGGCTTCGCGATCTGCCGTACCGACCCCGACGTTCCGAAGCACGCCGGCATGACGGCGTTCATCGTTCCGCTGGACGCTCCCGGCATCGAGATTCGCCAGATCAAGCAGATGACAGGAGGCACGTCGTTCAACGAGGTGTTCCTCACGGGGGTGCGGGTCGGCGACGACATGCGCATCGGCGAGGTCGGCGAAGGATGGAAGGTGGCGCTGACGATCCTCGGATTCGAACGTGAGAGCAGTGGGCACGGTCGTCGCGGCGGTCAGTTCGAGGACCTGCGGGGATTGGCTCGACACTCGGGCCAATCAGACGATCCCGTGATACGCCAGCAACTCGCCCGCGTGTACTGCAGAGAGAAAGCCCGCGACTGGGGCATCGCCCGCGCCTCCGCAGCGACCAACCGCACCGGCACCGCCGGGCCGGAAGGGTCGATCAGCAAGCTGATGTGGACCGAGACGCTGCGTCTGATCAGCGAGGTGGCCGGCCAGCTGCTGGGTGCCTCGATGACCGCCGACACCGGCGA
>JANMNE010000052.1:0-8049 GCA_031373785.1 Ilumatobacteraceae bacterium | reverse complement strand
CAGCAACTCGTTGGCGGGCGACAGCCGCACTTCAGGAACCTTGACGTTGACGGTGACGCCGCGTTGCCGCAATGCGCTGATGATCGGATCAAGCCCCGGCCCCCACCCATCTTCGGGTACCTCGACGGGGTAGATGCTGTTCAGCAACGAGCGCAGGCTGCGCACGGTGTGCCGGGTGGCCACCGCCAACCCGCCGAGGCGCTCGTTCATCGGCGCGGCGGATTCATCCGCGGCGGCCGAGAGGCTGTACGTGATGCCGATCAGCTCTTGCTCGGCGCCGTCGTGCACCTCGGCCGCGATTCGCCTGCGCTCGATGTCGCTGGAACTGATCACGCGTTCGAGAAGGTTTTCGCGTTCGGCCTGCAATTTGCGCAGGCGATGGACGAGGGCTCGGGCCAGGGGGACCTGCGCCACCGTCAAGAGGCCGAGGCCTACGAGCAACAGCGGAAGGAAACTACGACGTTGGGCGGTAGCGCGGTCGTCGACCAGGCTGGTGGGGTAGTAGGTCTCCACGACCAGTGGGGTGCCCGTGGCGGTCTTCCAGCCGAAGTAGACCTGCAAGAGGCTGGTCTCGCCGGCGGCGATCTCGAACTTGTTCTCGTCCTTGTTGAGCTTGCTGAGGTTCGCCAACACGCCTTCGCCGTCGAGCAGTTGCTTCTCGTCCTCCTCGAAGGCGAACGTCTGTCCGATCAACTGGCTCTCGTCCGCCCACAGCACCTTGCCGGCCACCGACCACACCTTGACGTGTGAGGCACCGCCCTCGCGGATCAGCGCCTTCCCGGCCCTGCTGACCTGCTCAATGGCCTCTTTGCTGCCCGTGAGGAGATCGTCGGTGATGAATGGAGCCAGCGCAGCGCGGCCACTGAGTGCTCCGTACCGACCGGCGTCCTCGACGGCCGAGCTCTGCGAAGTGCGTTGGAACAACCAGGCCCAACCGATGCCGAGACCGATCAGCGTGAGCGCGGTGAAGACGATCGTTGCACCCACTGCTCCGCGCAAGCTTCTGAGCCCCGCCGAACCGTCCCTGTGGTCGAGCGTCATTGCTCGACAGTCTACGACGGTATGAGGACCAAGGACGTACGCTGTGTCAAGACTCGCACAATCTCCGCGCGATGACTTTGAGGCACAGGGTCTCGTCGGCGCCCTCGAAGATGCTCAACACCCGAGCATCGAGGAACAAACGACTCACCGAGTACTCCTCGGCGTATCCGTACCCGCCGTGGATCTGCATCGCTTCGCGGGTGACCCACTCGGCCGCTTTGCACACGTACGCCTTGACCATGCTGGCCTCGATCGAGCCCTCACCCTTTGCCATCAGCGTCGCAACGTGATAGCTGAACTGGCGCGCCGCCTGGATCAGCACGGCCATGCGGCCGAGTTTGACCTTGGTCAGTTCGTAGTCGCCGATCGGCGCGCCGAACACGGTGCGGTTGCGGGCGTACTCCGAGGCGGCCTCGTACGCGGCCTGCATGACTCCGATCGCGCGGGCCGCGGTCTGCAGCCTTCCGTTCTCGAAGCCTTCCATCTGGTAGTAGAACCCTTTGCCGAGGCCGGCCTCCTCGCCGATCAGGTTCTCCGCCGGCACCCACCAGTTGTCGAGAGCGATCTCGTAGCTGTGCATCCCCCGATATCCGATGGTGTCGATGGGGCGGCCCTCCATCTTCCCGATCGTGCCCGAGGCAATCGGCGGTTGCGTGAACTCGAACCCGTGACCGTCGCCGCGGGGCTTCGGCACGATGAACAAGCTGAGCCCGCGATGCGTCTTGCCCCGATCGGGATCGGTGCGGGCCAGCAGCATCAACACGTCGGCTCGTGCTCCGAAGGTGCACCACGTCTTGACGCCGTTGATCACGTAGCCGGCCGCACCGTCTGCGCCGTCGGCGGGGGAGGCGGTGACCTTGATGCCGGCCACGTCGGAACCGAAGTCGGGCTCCGTGACCGCGACGGCCGCCATCACCTCGGCGGAGGCCAACTTGGGCAGCCAGTAGTGCTTCTGCGCCTCGGTGCCACCCTTGACGAGTGCTCTGGTGAGGATCTCCGGGCGGGTGATCAGCGACCCACCGATTCCGAGTGAGCCGCGACTGAGCTCCTCGGTGGCGATCACCATCGCGATGTACTCGCCGTCGCCGCCCTCGCTGTAGCCCCCGTACTCGGCGGGCACGCTGAGCCCGAACACGCCCATCTCGGCGAGACCGGCGATCAGGTCCTCGGGCACGTCGTCGTTGTTGCGGTGCACATGTTCAGCACGCGGTGAGATCTCGTTGTCGGCGAACGACCGGAACGTGTCTTGCACCATCTCCAGCTCGCCGTCGAGGTGCCGCGGACCAGCCTGGTCGGCCAGCGATGCGATGAACTCCGTGGCGCGGAACGTGTCGAGGAAGCTGTGCGTCTCGCGCAGCGGTGCGGTCTCCAAGCCCCACATCGACTCGCGCCCGCACAGACGGGAGATCAGGTCGTGGATCATGTCAGCGGTGAATGCACACGTCAGGCGTGCTTCGACATCGCCCTTGGCGCCATAGTCGAGCATCGCCCGCGCCGCAGCGATCTGCGCAGAGGAGTGGGCGATGTCGTACGCCAGCACCTGGTGAACGTCCGGTCCACCGGTGCCGGCCAGGTGACGGATCGCCTTGCCGACGACGTTGCCGGCGATCTCGATGACGTCGGCCGCGGCGACGAGATCGGGGTTCGGCTCAGCGCCGTGGTGTTCCTGCATCGATTCCGAGGCTAGTGATGCGAACCGGATGTTCCGAAACGAGGGATGACGATGGTCGGCGAGTGTGACAGGCTGATCGGCATGCGTTCCGAACCAACCACGCGCATCTGCGTGTACTGCGGGTCGAATGCGGGCACATCACCGTCGTTTGGTGAAGCGGCACATCAATTGGGGTCCGCTCTCGCTCACCGCGGGATCGGCCTGGTCTACGGCGGCGGCCACGTCGGGCTGATGGGGGTCGTCGCCGATGCCGCACTCGCCGCTGACGGCGAAGTGATCGGCGTGATCACCGAGCAACTGGTGCGCGCCGAGGTTGCCCACGAGGGTCTAACACGGCTCGAGGTCGTGCCGACGATGCATGATCGCAAGGCCCGACTGTCGGAGTTGGCCGACGGGTTCGTCGTGTTGCCGGGTGGCTTCGGAACGGTCGACGAGTTCGCCGAAGCGCTGACGTGGAACCAACTGGGCCTGATCGCCAAGCCGGTCGTGCTGCTCGACGTCGATGGCTACTGGGGACCGTTGTTCGAGTGGATGTGCAACTCGGTGAAGGCCGGCTTCGTCCGCGACTCGCATCGCATGTTGGCCCAACGCGCGCACACGATCGACGAGGCGATTGCGTTGGCCACCGGCCCGGTGCCCGACGTCGGGCACAAGTGGCTCGACCGCGACGTCACGCCCCTGCCCGGCGTACCTCGTTCACCGTCCAGCTGATCACGTCGGCTGCGCCGAGCATCATCGCAGTGGTCACCTCGCCCGCGCCGGTCGCCCGCGCAGCAAGCGCGGCGCGCAGCGTGTCGTGCATGTAGTCGGGTGTCACGACGATGCCGTACGCGCCCGCACCACGCTTCGACGTGACGTCGCCCGTGAAGGCGGTGTAGTGCAGGCGCAGCGCACCGAGCGCGCACCACTCGAACGACGCCAGGTCGAACGTGTTCGCCGGGGTCTCGCAGGCCTCGACGACTGACTCGGCGAGTTGGTACCAGTACGTCGACAGGTTGTCGATCACAAAGCGGACGCGATCCTCGACCTCGTGCCACACGTTCAATCGATCGAGCGCCGGCCCGCGCACCGTCACTCCGTATGTGGCCAACGTGTACCACGTGACCGGATTGATCTCGAAGCATTCGCTGTCGTGGTGGAGGTCGCCGTCGAGCGTCCACGGTCGGTGCAGACCCGTTGCCGGCGCCCCGATCAGATCGGTCCATGCGAGGTACGGCCCATCGATGTTCGGCCGCGGCTGACGCTCGGCGAGCAAGGCGTGCGCCGTCATCAGCGCCCCGAAGTCGGCGTCATTGGCCGGTTCGGCAAGGACTGCGACGATGTCGATGTCACTGCGATCCGGCTGCCAGTCGTCGAGGGCATACGAGCCGACGACGTACAACCCCTCGACCAAACCCGGCGCTGCAGAGTCGACGATGTCGAGATAGGTGCCAAGCGCCTCGGCGACATCCATTGCTTTCAGTCTTGCCGACGCGAACGTGCCGGGACGCGCATCATGTGGGCGCCTGAACCAACCGCCAGGTTCAGGCACCCACATGATGGATTGGGGGGAGGAAAATCGTGTGCCTTACGGGGCTGAGATCACCCTGACGTGCGGGGTGCACAGCGGATCGGTGCAGTGGACCACGGTGAGCTTGCTGTTGCTGCTGTCGAAGCGGGCGATGGTCGGGTTGCCGTTGTAGTCGAGCACCAGGGCCGTGTTCATCGGCAGTTCACCCACGAGGGTCTCAGGTGTCGTTGACGACGCAGAGCTGCAAGCCGCATCGTCGCAACGAACGATTCGCATGGCCACTTCGATGCCGCTGGAGTCGATGTAGCTGACCACGGCAACGTCCGCGACGCTGTCCATCGAAATCGAGGTGTCGAGCGGGCCGCTGATACCGCCCAGGGGCAAGCTGATCGTCGGGGCGGCGCAGTTGACATCGTCGCAACGGGCGATCGCCAGTGCGAGGTTGTCGGCGTCGAAGTAGGAGATCACCGGGTTGCTGGAGAGATCGAGTGTCATCGACAGGCTTTCGCCGACAAGCGTCCCGGCTCCATCGACCAGCACACTCGTTTGAGCACCCGAGCAGTCTTCGTTGGTGCAGTGCACCAGCTTCAGGTCAGCTTGGGTGGCGTTGTAGTAGGCGATCGTCGGGAGCTGGTCGAACAGGTCGAGCGTCATCGACGAGTACTGGCCGACATCGTCTGTTCCCTCGCCCGTGAGCACGACGCCACCCGGCGCATCGTCGCCGTTCGCGCAATCGGTGTCGTTGCAATGCGTCAGCAGGAGTCGGTTCGACGTGGCGTCGTAGTAGCTGATGACCGGGTAGCCGAGTGAATTGAGTGCGAGCGACGAGAACGTACCTCGGTCGTTGGTGGCGTCCACGACGTTCGAGGGGTCGTCGGCGTTCGCGCAGTCGGCGTCGTTGCAGTGCGCCAACTTCAGGTCACCGTTCGTCACGTCGTAGTAACTGATGACGGGGAACTCGTTGGAGTCCAGCTCCAGTGACGTGAACGCACCAACGAGGTTGCCAGCGCCGTCGTCGACGATGTTGGAGTGCGCAACAATGCAGGCCGGGTCGTAGCAGCGAGTCAGCCGAAGGTCGCCGCTCATCGGGTCGTACTGGCTGATCACCGGGAAGCCACTGGAGTCGAGCTTCATCGACGAGTATGCACCGTTGCTGGCGGACAGGTCGGGGTTCGACGATGTCATCAGCTCGGTCCCTGCGGGGCCTTGCGGGCCTGTGGCACCCTGCGGGCCGACGGGGCCGCCCGGGTCTCCCGGGTCGCCCTTGGCTCCAGCAGTACCGGCGTCGCCCTTGGAGCCTTTTGCACCAGCCGCACCAGCGGGCCCGGCAGGACCGGCTGGGCCGACGCCACCGTTGCTGCCGACGCTTCCGGCGGCCTCGTACACACCGACGACGTCAACGATCACGTCCACCGTTCCGGCGTTGTTGAACAGGCTGAGCTTGCCGGACGAATCGAGGCCGGTGGTCACCTGGTTCGGGGTTGCACCCTGGCCCGGCACCCAGTTGAGGCTGCTGGCGAGCGGTCGGTCCTTGTCGGCCGGCCACACGGTGAGGAAGCTTCCGGCCGACGGGTTGACGGTGGTGACGTTCAACACCGCGCCCGTTGCGGTCGCGCTCAACGCGACGCACTTGCCGAAGTTTCCGCGCGCCGTGACCGTCAGCGTCTCGCCCTGGCCGAGTGGGGTGCTACGCGGAAGCGTCTCCCCGGTGGCCGGACCGTCGACGCGGGTGTCGAGCAGTCGACACGGCGTGATCGGTGTAAAGGTGGATGCGGTGCCGCCGGCAGCGCTTGCGAATGTGATGAGTCCGCCTGCTCCGATGCTGACTGCAACAGCCGCACCAATAGCAGACCAACGTGCCCGATGATTTCGTCCCATCGTGCAGTTGTAACAGCGAGGTCCTCGAATCGAAATAAGCCATTCGACCCAATCTCGCTACGGTGAGTCTCCGTGAACGCGACCATCTTGCAGATTGCCGACGAGTTGTTTGCTGCTGACGCGCCGCATGGAGTCAGCCTCGCCCTGCTGGTGATGCAGCGGGGCGAGCTGGTGTTCGAAGAGTACGGCGTACAACCCGATTCGGTTTTCGCGCCCGGTGGCGCGGTGGTGCCGGAAACCACCCTGATCTCGTGGAGCATGGCGAAGAGCATCACGCATGCCGCGGTGGGCATCTTGGTCGGCGACGGTCTCCTCGACCTCGATCGCCCGGCGCCGGTGCCCGGCTGGCAGGGCACGCCCAAGGAAGCGATCACGCTGCTCGACCTGCTGGAGATGCGCTCCGGGCTCGAATGGGTCGAGGACTACGTCGACGACACCGTGAGCCATTGCATCGCGATGCTCTTCGGCGACGGTCAGGGCGACATGGCTGCCTACGCCGCCGCGTTGCCGTTGGTCCGCAGGCCCGGGTCGACCTGGAACTACTCCAGTGGCACGACGAACATCATCTGCCGGATCATCGGTGACGTCGTCGGAGGTGGCCGCGAGGGAATGGAGGCGTTCCTCCGCGACCGATTGTTTGCGCCCGCGGGGATGCAGAGCGCGATCTCGAAGTTCGACACATCGGGCACCTTCGTCGGCTCGTCGTACGTCTACGCGACGGCACGTGACTTTGCCCGTTTCGGTGAGCTGTACCGCAATGACGGAATGGTCGACGGCCATCGCCTGTTGCCGCAGGGGTGGGCCGACCACGCACGCACCTTCGTCGCCAGCGACGAGAATCAGTTCGACTACGGGCGTCACTGGTGGATGTGGCGCGACCAGCCGGGAAGCTTGGCCTGTCACGGGTACGAGGGTCAGTTCTGCGTGGTCGTGCCGGACCGTGAGCTGGTCGTCGTGCATCTCGGCAAGTGCCCGGAGGAGCAGGCTGACGAACTGACGACGCGCCTGAGGGCCATCGTCAACAGCGTCGAGGGTTGACCTCGATTATCCGCTGATGAAGGCGCTGACGTCCGCGCGGGCGAAGAACGCGGAGGCCTCTTCGGACGTGCAGTTCTCGCTGATGCCGTTCATCAACTGGCCGAGCGTGGTGATCTGGGCCATCGTCAGATCTTTCATCGTGCCGTTCGCCAGATACGGCTCGATCAAGGCGATCGTGCCGGCGCAGTCGGTCGGAATGGATCCATCTGTTGCGGTGGCACTGGCCGACAACGCCCCGAGGAAGTTGATGAAGCCGAGCGTGCCGGGGGCCTCGGCCGAGGCCAGTTCGGCCATCTGCTCGAACTGCTTCTCGTCCGAACCGCTGAGGTTGTACTTGTCGCAACCGGCCGCAGCCGTCTGACTGTCGAACGCGTCGGTCTCGGTCTGGAACTGCTTGCCGAACTCCTCGAAGTCGGCGAGCGTCGCCGTGTCCCAATCGACCTTCGACACGGTTGGCTCGATCTTCTTGAGGAACGAGCCCAGCAACTCGATGCATTTCGGGGGCATGTCACCGAAGTTGTCGACCGTGATCGTGTCGCCGGAGGAGTTGGCCGACGCGGCGCCGGCAGCGCTGTTGTCGGCACCGGTTCCGCCGGAGACGTCGTTCTTGGTGCTGCCGCAGGCCGCAAGCAGCGCGATCGCGCCAACCAGGATGAGCTTTTTCATGACGTTTCTTCCTATCGCTTCCCTCGAAGATATCGGCACGGGTAACGCAGATACTTGAGTGCCGCACGTCTCATCCCCTGCGATGACCGCCGATTTGGGCTAAGCAGTACGAGATGGCCATCGAGTCGGATGACCCAGCGACGGGCGAACTGCCCCGAATCTCAGCTGACGATACAGGGGGTCCACCGCGACCCCGCCGGTTCCGGCCGTTCCGGTTCACGCTCAAACTGCTGGCCTTCTTCGC
>JANMNE010000406.1:0-7565 GCA_031373785.1 Ilumatobacteraceae bacterium | reverse complement strand
CTCATTGCAAAGGACACGCACATGTCGTTTCGACGCGCTGCACTCTTCTCGCTAGTTCCGTTCACCCTGCTCGCTGCGTGTGGCAGCGACTCCACCAGCCCGACGACGACTGCCGTCCCGGGCAGCAGTGCCGCCGTCGCCAACACCACTGTGCCTGCTGCTCCTGACACCACGGCAGCTCCGCCCGACACGGTTCCGGCGATCTCGCTGGTCGCCGCCGATGCCCCGTTCCCCGCCGATCGCTGCGAGGCCAACAAGAAGGCCGGCACCATCAACTACCTCTCCAGCTTCGACTTTGCTGCGTCGGCGTCAATCGTCGACGTGCTGGTCGCCAAGCAGAAGGGGTACTTCGACGACATGTGCCTCGACGTCAAGGTGAAGGCCAGCTTCTCGACCGATAACTACCCGCTGATCGCCGCCAACGAAGCGCAGTTCTCGTCGGGTGGCTCGTTCAGCGAGGTCGTCGACTACGCCGGGCGCAACGATGCCGGGTTCGTCACCCTGGCGGTCGAGGGTCGCACCGGGATCGATGCGCTGATCGTGAAGGATGGGCAGAGCACCGAACTGGCGGACCTCAAAGGCAAGACCATCGGGGTGAAGGGCGCAATCACCCCGTCTGTCGCGGCCATGTTGAAGAAGGCCGGACTCACCGAGGGCACCGACTACCAGACAGCGCTGCTCGACGGCTTCGATCCGAAGGTGCACATCGCCATTCCCGAAATCGTCGGCTTCCCCGGCTTCAAGAGCAACGAACCACTGCAGCTCGCCGCCGCAGGCATCCCGTTCAAGCTCTACGACCCAGCTGACTACGGCATTCCCGGCAGCTTCGGCGTGATCTACACCAACTCGACGTTCCTCAGTGATTTCCCCACTGCTTCGGAAGATTTCATGCGCGCTGCGATGCACGGCCTGGCCGATGCGTTGGCCGATCCCAAAGGTGCCGCCGACATCGCCGTCGGCATGATCAACGCCAACGGCAACGCCCTGTTCTTGTCGCCCGAGGGCGAGGTCGCCCGTTGGGGTGTCGAGACCAAGTTGATCAGCGACTCGACCGCCAGCGACCTGCCGATCGGCGTGCCCGACACCAAGCTGCTCGAGAACGAGGTCAACACCTACGCCGACATCGGCTTGTTCGACGGCCAGGTGCCCGACATCACCACGGTGGTCAACACCACGTTGGTCGCCGGCCTCTACGACGCCGACGCCAAGGTCATCTGGCCGTCGAAGGCGTAGACCTTGTGGAGTGTTTGACGGCACCCGGGTGGGTGTCAGACACTCCACGAGGTCTTAGGAGCCGAGCGCCAGCCGGGCGTGTTCGACGTCGTGCTTGAGCTGGGTGATCAGCGCATCGATGCCGTTGAACTTGCGCTCACTGCGCAGGAAGTTGGTGAAGCGCACCTCGGCGCGCTCGCCATAGATGTCGCCTTCGAAGTCGAGCAGGTGCGCTTCGAGCAGCGAGTGATCGGCGTGTTCGTAGAACGTCGGCCGCCGGCCGAGGTTCAGCGCGCACGGATGGATGTCGCCGTTCGGGCGTTCGTACCAACCGGCGTACACGCCGTCGGCGGGCACGCAGACTGCGTTGGGCACTTCGACATTGGCCGTCGGAAATCCGAGCAGGCGACCGCGCTGGTCGCCGACCACGACCACCCCGCGCGCCTCGAAGGGCCGGCCGAGGAGGTCGGCGGCGAGCTCGACCTGACCACCAGCGAGTGCGCGGCGGATGGCCGTCGAGCTGATCGACTCGTCGACGCCGTCGGTGCGCTGCACGAGCTCCAGTGGCTGCACCTCGAAGTTCCCCTCCACCCCGAGCTTGCGCAGCAACTCGACGTTGCCCTCGCGACCCCGGCCGAAATGGAAGTCCTCCCCCACGACGACGATCGAGGTCTCGAGGCACTCGATCATCACCCGACGCACGAAGTGGGCCGGTTCCTCGCGCGACTGGGCCTCGTCGAAGTGGACCACGATCGTCGCATCGACACCGGTCGCGGCAAGCAGCTCGAGCTTCTGGTCGAGATCGGTCAACAGCTTCGGTGCCGACTCGGGACGCACAACCGACGCGGGATGACGATCGAATGTCATCACTGCCGATCGAGCGCCGGAGTCCGCCGCAAGCCGCCGAACCGCCTCGATGATGGCCAGATGACCGCGATGCACGCCGTCGTACGCACCGATCGTCAACACGGTGCGCTCGCCCTTCCACGGAGCCGTGTCGAGATTGGTGACGAGCTGCACGAGTTGGGACGCTATCCCCGCACGCCGCACGCCGAGAAGTCGCTCACGCGATGACGACCGCCGGCTTGGCGGCCAGACCGAACAACTCGTACACCGCGAGCAAGGAACCACCTTCGTCGACCACGGCCCAGGGACCGGCGCCGGCAAAGCGGTCGAGCACGCGGCCGTGCCGGACCATGTCGGCGCGGGCGGCGTCGACCGTGACGCGTGGATAGTCGCGCAACGCATCGACAGGCGTGATGAGCACGCACTCGTCCGGCGACCGGGCCTCGAGCTCGGTGAAGCTGCCGACGGCCGTGCGTCGCAGGTCGCGGAGATGTGCACCGCCACCGAGCAAGCGGCCGAGGTCGTCGGCCAAGGTGCGGATGTAGGTCCCCGCCGAGCAGCGCACCTCGATCCGCAAGACCGATGGATCGGCGGTGTCGGAGACGACGAAGGAGTAGACCGTGACCGGCCGTGGCTGCCGCTCGACCTCGATCCCCTCGCGGGCCAGTTCGTGCAGCCGCCTGCCGTCGACGTGCACCGCGCTGACCATCGGGGGGATCTGCATGATCGGTCCGGTGAGGTGCTCGGCTGCCGCAACCCGGGCCATGTCGCCAGTGACCGCCGACATGTCGAACGTTCCCGTCACCTCGCCACTGGCATCGAGTGTCGACGTCGAGGTTCCCAACACGACGTCTGCGGTGTAGGTCTTGCCGAGGGCCGTCAGGAACCGCAGCAACCGTGTCGCCTTGCCGACACCGACCAGCAACACGCCGGTGGCGTCGGGATCGAGGGTGCCGGCGTGACCGACCTGGCGTTCGTCGAACCGCTTCCGCAGCATTGCGACGACATCGTGACTGGTGACTCCGGCCGGCTTGTCGACCACGGCCAACCCATGCGTGGTTGGCGGCTTACGTCGCGCCATCAGTCTCGGCGTCGGGTGGTCGTTCGGGCATCGTGGCCTTGTCGTGCAGGATGCGCTCGATGCGCTCGGCCGCGCGGATCGTCTCGTCGGGCCGGAACGACAGGATCGGGGTCTTCTTGGCGCGCACCTCTCGACCGACCGAGGATTGCAGGCGAACTCGATGGCTGGCCAGGGCGGCGAGGATGTCGGCGTCGCCGTCTTCGCCCAGCAACGAGTCGAAGTAGACGATGGCCCGGTTCATCTCCGAGTCGACATCGATCGAGGTGATGGTCACCATGTCGAGTCGCTCGTCGTCGATGCGCGTGAGGGCCTCGGCGATCACCTCGCGCAATGACTGGTTGAGCCGCGCCGTGCGCGGGTAGCGATGCTGGGTCGGTGCTGCCGCACGTCGCGGTCTGCTCACGACAACCACGTCCTCTCCTCGTCGAGTACTGAGATCTCCGGGAACGACCAGACGAACCTGCTGACCTGGTCGATCACCTCGGTGGTGTGCTGTTGGCTGTTGCTGACTGCCGCAAAGCCGAGTTGAGCGCGCTGCCACAGGTTCTCGTCGCCCACCTCGGCCGCGGCGACGTGGAAGCGGTGACGCGCACCATCGACGATCGAGCGGATCACGCCGCGCTTGTCTTTCAACGACTGGGCGTGGGCGATGTGCAGATCGACCTCCAAGGCCAGCACGAACATGGTGCTCACCCTATCCACAACACCCCCGGGTCGATCCCAGGGTCAGTCGAAGACCGGCTTGCCACGGTTGGAGCGCTTGAGCTCGGCCATCCCGCTGGTCGTGGCCACGATCTCCACGGCGTCCCACAACTTCAAGGCCGCATCACCACGCGGGATTGAGGCAATCACCGGCCCGAAGAAGCTCGACTCGTTGGCCCGCCCGGGGTGGAAGGTGATGATCGGCGTGCCCACGTCTTTGCCGGTGCGCTCGAACGCAAGATCGGTATCGGCTCGGATGTACGCATCGTGTGAATCGTCGAGCGCGGCGTCGGCCAGGCCCGGCGACAGACCGATCGACTTCAACAGGCCCTGGATGGTGGCGACCGGCTCGGTGGAGATCTCCTGCTTCATGCCGTGGAGATGGATCGCCTCGCCCAGCACGGTGTACACCGCGCCGACCTGCTCGTTACCGTGCTCGAGGCGTACCTGGTCGGCGACGCGCAACCCGTACAACCCGGCCATGTGACTGGCCCGGTACTCCGGGGTGTACCACTCCTCGGTGCGGTGCTCGTTGATCATCTTCAAACAGATGAACCGCCAGTTGACCTCGTACTCGCGGAGCTGTCGCACTTCGACGACCCAGCGCGACGTGATCCACGCCCATGGACAGATTGGATCGAGGAAGAATTCGAGATCAGCCATGCGGCCGAGGCTACCGGCGCGCTCAGACGCGAGCGACTTCGCGCTCCTCGAAGGTCTCGATGAGGTCGCCCGGCTTCAAGTCTTGGAAGTCGCTGAGGCCGATACCGCATTCGAAGCCCTCGCGGACTTCGCGGGCATCTTCCTTGAATCGCTTCAGCGACGTGATGCTGCCCTTCCAGATGATCGTGCCGTCGCGCAGGAAGCGAACCTTCGAGCCACGGGTGATCTGGCCGCTGCGCACGATGCAACCGGCGATGGCACCGACTCGCGGCACCCGGAAGATCTCGCGGACCTCGGCTTCGCCGGTGACCACTTCCTCGAACTCCGGAGCGAGCATGCCGACCATGGCCTTCTCGATGTCTTCGAGCAGCTTGTAGATGATCTCGTAGGTTCGGACCTCGACGTGCTCGGCCTCGGCCATGTCGCGGGCCTTGCGGTCGGGTCGCACGTTGAAGCCGATCAGCGTGGCGTTGGTGGTCGCTGCCAGGCTGATGTCGTTCTCGGTGATGCCACCGACGGCGCGGTGCACGAACGCCAGCTTGACCTCGTCGCGCTCGAGCCGTCGCAGCGACTCGGTCACGGCCTCGAGCGAGCCTTGTACGTCGGCCTTCAGCACGATGTTCAGTGTCGCCACTTCGCCGGCTTGGATCTGGCTGAAGATGTCTTCGAGCTTGACGCCCTTCTGGACACGGGCGTCGCCGCGCTGAGCCTTCAACTTCTGGCGCTGCTCGCGAGCCTCGCCGACGGTCTTGGCCGTCTTTTCGTTGTCGGCAGCACGGAACTCGTCGCCCGCGTTGGGAACGCTCTGCAAACCCAACACCTGCACCGGTGTCGATGGGCCGGCTTCTTTGATCTGCTGGCCCTTGTCGTCGATCATCGCTCGCACTCGACCCCACGCACCGCCGGCGACGATCGGGTCGCCGACCTTCAACGTGCCCTTGTCGACCAGCACGGTCGCAACGGGGCCACGACCGGTATCGAGGTTTGCTTCGAGCACGATGCCCTTGGCGCGGCCCGCCGGATTGGCGGTCAACTCCTCGAGCTCGGCGACTGCCAACAACTGGTCGAGCAACTCGTCGACGCCGACGTTCTGCTGTGCCGACATCTCCACGACGATGGTGTCGCCACCCCACGATTCCGGCACGAGCTCGTACTCGGCAAGTTGGGTCAGCACTCGACCGGGATCGGCGTTGTCCTTGTCGATCTTGTTGACGGCAACGACGATCGGCACGTCGGCGGCCTTCGCATGGTTGATGGCCTCGATCGTCTGCGGCATGACGCCGTCGTCGGCGGCGACGACCAACACGACGATGTCGGTGACCTGGGCACCGCGTTGACGCATCTTGGTGAACGCGGCGTGGCCGGGGGTGTCGATGAACGTGATCTTGCCGCCGTCGCGCTCGACCATGTAGGCGCCGATGTGCTGGGTGATGCCACCAGCCTCACCGGCGACAACGTTGGCGTTGCGGATGCGGTCGAGCAGCGTGGTCTTGCCATGGTCGACGTGACCCATGACGGTGATGACCGGAGCGCGAACGCTCTGCATCGTCTCGTCGTCGTCGTCGCTGTCGTCGAACATCGCTTGCAGTTCGAGCTCTTCTTGCTGACCAGGCTCGACCAGCAACACTTCGGCGCCGACTTCGAGCGCGAACAACTCCATCTGCTCGTCGGTCAGCGTCATGGTCGCGGTGACCATCTCGCCGTTCTTCAGCAGGAAGCGGATCACGTCGGCTGCAGTGCGGTTCAGCTTGGGAGCGAACTCTTGTGCCGACACGCCGCGCTCGACGATGATCGTGCCCTCGGGAACCGGGGCGTTGGTCGCTGTGTAGTTGGAGTTGTACGACGGCTGCATGTCGTCGAAGTCACGACGACGACGAGCACGACTCTTCTTGCGAGGCGCACGACGTTGACCGTTCGGGCGAGGACCGCCGCCACCGGGGCGCGGACCGCCGGGCCCACCACCGGGGCCGCCACCGGGTCCACCGGGACCGGGGCGGGGACCGCCGAAGCCGCCGCCGGGACGCTGAGCACCGAAGCCACCGGGACGTGCGCCGCCGGGACCGGCCGGACGCGGGCCACCGGGGCCGGTGCGCGGGCCACCGGGCCCGCCGGGACGTGCACTGAAGCCACCACCGGGACGGGGACCGCTGAGGCCGCCGGCGCGAGCCGCGCTGGCACCCGTCGGGCGAAGCCCACCGGGAGGCGGCGGGATCGGGCGACCCGACGACGACATCGGTCGGCCACCACCGGGGGGCGGTGGAATCGAGCGACCCGTCGGCGACGGACGCCCGGGAGGAGTTGCTGCGGGACGCGGGCTCGCTGCCGGCGCGGCTGCAGCGGCAGGCGCAGCGGGCCGGGCCGCGGGGCGACCCTCGGCGGGCAGCGCTCGAGCCGCGACGGGAACCACGGGAGTAATCTGCGCTGCCGGAGCGACGGGGGCCACCGGTGTGGGGGCCTCGACCGCTGCCGGACGATGCTCGCCAGGAACGGGGCGGCTGCTGGTGATGCGGCGCGGCTCGTCGTCGTCGCGTACCGCAGGCTCGGCGGCCGGCGCCACAGGCTCGGCAACTGCGGGCGGCTCGACCACGGCGACCGGGGCGACCGGGGCTGGCACCGGCTTGGGCGCAACCACCGGCTCGACCACGGCGGCCGGCTCGACCCGTGCCAAGACAGGCTCGGGCTTCGGCTCGACCTCGACGGCTGCAGGTGCGGCCTTCTTCGCCACCGCCTTGTTCACCGGTTCGTCGGATTCCGCCGCCGGCTCGACAGCAGGCGCGGCAGCCTTGGCAGCTGCCGCCTTCTTCGCCGCGCCCTTCTTGACGGGCTTGACTTCCTCGGGCTGCTCCTCACGGGTCAAACCATCACGAGTTGCGCGACGTTCGAGCCGATCGGCCTGTGCCTCGATGAGGGTGCTCGAGTGGGTCTTCACACCCACACCCATGGTGTCGCACAGCGCCATCATTTCGGCGTTGGTCATTCCGAGCTTCTTGGCGAGCTCGTGCACGCGCATGTTTTTCGCCAAAACCAGTTCAGCCTTTCGTTGGCATCGGCGTGCCGGAGT
>JANMNE010000374.1:0-20115 GCA_031373785.1 Ilumatobacteraceae bacterium | reverse complement strand
GTGTCATCGCACCACGGGCCGATGGTCGGAACCCACAGGCCACAGTTCAGCAGCGGCCCGCCTGGGAAGATCGGGTCGTAGATGTTGGCGAGGATCAGGTTGCGGTCGATCGACTTGGCGAACGCGTGACGGAAGTCGGCGTCCTTGAAGGCGCACGAGCGGGTCTCGTCGGGCGTGCAGTTGGTGTCTTCCTGGAAGTACAGACCTTCGTAGTTGGTGCCGTAGCCAGGAGTCGACTTGATGTTCGGGTCGTTCAATGCGTCGGTGATACCGGCGTATGCCTGCGGGAAGATGAAGTCACTTTCGCCGGAGACGAGCGAGGCGATCTCGGTGTCGCTGTCGGCCTTCGGAACCATGATGATCTTGTCGACCTGGCCTGCGTCGGTGCCGTAGTAGTTCGTGTTCTTCGTCAGCACGAGCTGGTCGAGGCTCCACGAATCAATCTTGTACGGCTGGGCCGAGAACGGGATGTTGTCGGCGAACTCGGCCGAAACGTCGTTGCAGTCCTTGACTGCGTCAGCCTTGAGCAGGTTGATGAACAGCGTCTTGTACGGCGCGTACACCTCGGAGAACTTGACGACGACCTGGTGGTCATCGGTGCCCTGTTCGATGGACGTGATCTTGTCGTAGCCCGTGGTGCTCAGCGAGCCAGGGGTCTTCAGCGTCGCATCAACGGTGCACTTGAAGTCGGCGAACGTGATCTTTGAACCGTCATCCCAAACAGCCTTGGGGTTGATGTTCATCGTCAACGTCATCGCTGCACCACCGGTCGAGGCGGCTGTGGTCTCTGCGCCGCCAGCGGTGGTCTCAGGCGCTGCTGCGGTGGTCTCGGGCGCTGCCGCCGTGGTGCCTTCAGTGGCGCCAGTGGTGGCATCCGAGCTTTTCGAATCGCTACCGCAAGATACGGCGATGAAAGCGAAGCCGAAAGCCAGTGCAGCGAATCGAGTGCTGCGTTTCGTGATCCTCACGTGGGTGTTCCTCCTATGTGAACGGAGGGAGGTGGGTCTCGGTCGAAACAACAAGGCAAGCGGGACGCTCGTCGGGAAGCTCAACCACACTCTCACACCGTCCTCCCCGATCGGAGTGAGCGCCGCCAACATAGCACCGTTGTTTACCGACCGGTAGCCGCGACATTCCGAATGTACGAAAAGTCGGACGGAAAATTCCGGGCCGTGTCGTGTGGGATCTACGTCCCAAGCTTGCAGATCCGGGCGAACTCGTCGGGGTCCAGGCTGGCGCCACCGACCAATGCTCCATCGATGTCGGGCTGGCTGATCAATTCGGCGATGTTCGACGACTTGACGCTGCCCCCGTATTGGATCCGTACCGCCTCGGCGGCGTCCTTGCCGGCGATGTCGGCGATGCAACCCCGAATCGCCGCGCACACCTGCTGGGCGTCGTCGGACGTTGCGGTGCGGCCGGTCCCGATCGCCCAGATCGGTTCGTACGCCACGACCAGTGAGGCGACCTTGTCGGCCTTGAGACCGTCGAAGGCCGCGCGGATCTGCCCGATCACCTTGGTCTCGGTGTCTCCGGCCTCGCGCTCCTCCAGCGTCTCGCCGACACAAACGATCGGCGTCATCGAGTTGCGTTGGATGGACAGCAACTTCTTGGCGACATGTTCGTCGGTCTCACCGAAGAGTTGGCGACGCTCGCTGTGCCCGACGATCACGTACTGCACGTTCAGCTTGGCGAGGAACAGCGGCGACACCTCGCCGGTGAAGGCGCCCTTGTCTTCCCAGTGGCAGTGCTGTGCTCCGACCGCGAACAAGAGCTTGTCGGCGTCGATCACGGTCTGCACGCTGCGAATGTCGGTGAACGGTGGGTGGATGCTGACGTCGACACGCTCGAGGTCGTCCTTGGTCACCAAGTAGGCCAGCTTCTGGACGCACTGGATCGCTTCGAAGTGGTTGTGGTTCATCTTCCAGTTCGCCGAGATCAGCGGCCTACGCATTGGGTGCACCGCGCAGTGCTTCCAGGCCGGGCAGATCGCCGAACTCGAGGAGCTCCAGCGACGCTCCCCCACCGGTGGACACGTGGTCGACGTCGTCGTCGAGGCGGAACTGTGCCAGTGCCGCAGCGCTGTCGCCGCCGCCCACCACGGTGAACGCCTTGGTGTCGGCCATGGCCTGCGCAACCGTGCGCGTGCCGGCCTCGAAGCGCGGATCCTCGAACATTCCCATCGGCCCGTTCCAGAAGACCGTGCGCGCCTCGATGATCACGTCGCTGAACGCCGCCGCGGTGCCGGGCCCGATGTCGAGCCCCTTGGCACCGTCCGGCAGGCTGCGACCGAACGTGGCGAAGTTGCCGGCCGGGTCGAGCCCGACGATGTCTTCGGGAAGGTGAATCGTCTTGCCGCCGGCGGCCGACTCGGCCAGCAGGCGGCGGCATGTGTCGAGCTGGTCCGGCTCCCACAGCGAGTCGCCGATCTGGTTGCCCTGTGCGGCGAGGAAGGTGAAGCACATCGCGCCACCAATGACGAGCTCGTCGACGACCTTCAACAATGCTTCGACGACGCCGAGCTTGTCGCTGATCTTGGCGCCGCCGAGCACCGCGACGAACGGGCGCTTGGGGGCGTTGCGGAGGCCGAGCAGCACATCGACCTCCTTCTGCATCAGCAGCCCCATCGCCGACGGCAGGGTCCGCGGCGGGCCGACGATCGAAGCGTGAGCGCGGTGGCATGCACCGAAGGCGTCGTCGACATAGGCGTCGATGCCCACGATCAAGGACGCGACGAACTGCGGATCGTTGCCCTCCTCACCCGGGTCGTAGCGCAGGTTCTCGAGCAGCTCGACCCCGGGCGCCAACTCGGCGAGGCGGGCCCGTACGGCATCCATCGAGTACTTCGGGTTCGGCTTGCCTTTCGGACGGCCGAGGTGCGACGCGCACACCACGTGGGCGCCGCGGCTGGTGAGCCACTCGATCGTCGGGAGTGCGGCGCGAATGCGGAAGTCGTCGGTGATGACGCCGTCGTCCATCGGGACGTTGAAGTCCGTGCGGACCAAGACCCGCTTGCCCCGCACGTCGCCGAGATCGGAGAGCGTGGGGATGCGGCTCACTTCCGCTTCTTCGGCATCTTGCTGTGGGCGTACAGCGTGGTGTCGATCAGACGGTTCGAGTAGCCCCACTCGTTGTCGTACCACGCCAACACCTTCACCATCGTGCCCATGCTCATGGTCAGGCCGGCGTCGAAGATGCTGCTGTGCGGGTCGGTGACGATGTCGCTGGAGACGATCGGGTCCTCGGTGTAACGCAGGATCCCCTTCAACGGCCCGCTGGTCGCCGCCTTCTTGAACGCCGCATTGATCTGGTCGACCGATGCGGCTTTCGAGAGGTTGGCGGTGAAGTCGACGATCGAGCCCGTCGGCACCGGCACACGCAACGACGTTCCGTCGAGCTTGCCCTTCATCGCAGTCAGCACCAGGCTCGTGGCGCGCGCTGCACCGGTCGAGGTCGGGATGATGTTGATCGCCGCGCCACGCGCCCGACGGAAGTCGCGGTGCGGGCCGTCGACCAGGTTCTGGTCGCCCGTGTACGCGTGGATCGTCTGCATCAGACCCTGCTCGACCCCGAACGCATCGTCGAGCACCTTCACCATCGGGACGAAGCAGTTCGTCGTGCAGCTGGCGTTGGAGATCACCTTCTGCGTCTTGAAATCGAAATCCTTGTGGTTGACGCCGTACACGATCGTGGCGTCTGCCCCGTCGCACGGAGCCGAGACGATCACGAGCGGAGCGCCCCCGGCGAGGTGTCCAGCGGCGGCGTCACGCTTGTTGAAGTGGCCCGTCGACTCGATGACGATGTCGACGCCAACCTCGCCCCATGGCAGGTTCTTCGGGTCACGCTCCGAGAAGACCTTGAGCACGTCGTCGTCGACCGAGATGCCGTCCTTGTGGGCCTTCACGGTGTTCGGAAGGACACCCAGCACCGAGTCGTACTTCAGCAGGTGTGCCATCTCGTCGAGTGCACCAAGGTCGTTGACAGCGACGAAGTCGATGTCGGCACCTCGCAACTTGGCGGCGCGGAAGAAGTTACGGCCAATTCGGCCAAAGCCATTGATACCGACACGGACGGTCATGCGCGGTGGGTCCTTTCACATACAGCGGGAAGGACCGAGGATAGTGCTCAGCGGGCGATGTCGCGATGCCCGGTCGTGACGGCGATGCCTCGGGAGCGCAGGCGAGCCGCCAACTCCTCGGCGACGGCGACGCTGCGGTGGCGCCCCCCGGTACAGCCCATCGCAATGGTCAGATAGCTCTTGCCCTCTGCTTCGTACGCCGGTACCAGCTTGACCATCATGGCCTCGAACTCGTCGAGGAACTGCGACGCATGAGAGCGCTCCAACACGAAATCACGCACCGCAGGGTCGTGGCCCGTCAACGGTCGCAACGCTTCTTCCCAATGCGGGTTCGGCAGGAAGCGGACGTCCATGATGATGTCGGCATCGAGCGGCAGTCCGTACTTGTAGCCGAAGCTCTCGATGGCGATCTGCAGGCGTTGGCCGTCGCCCGTCTGGTCGAACGCGCCGATCAACTTGGCCTTCAGTTGGTGGATGTTGAGATCGGTGGTGTCGATCACCAGATCGGCAGCACTCTTGATCGGGTCGAGCAGCGAGCGTTCCAGCTCGATCGCCTCGACGAGACCTTCGGCCTCGGCATCGAGGGGATGCTTGCGGCGCGACGAGTCGTAACGCTTCACGAGCTCGGCGGTCTTGGCATCGAGAAACACGATGCGCACCCGGTGACCCTCACCTCGAAGCGCGGCGACCTTCGGCAGTACGTCGACGTGTTGTCGGCCCGACACCAGCGCCAGTCGCTCGATGTCGCTGCCCGGCTTGCTGGCCAAATCGACGATGGTGTCGACCAGTGACGTCGGCAGGTTGTCGATCACGTACCAGCCGAGGTCCTCCAGCACTGCTGCGGCGCCGGAACGCCCAGCGCCTGACAACCCGGTGATCAGCACGATGTCGGCCACTACGCGACCATCGTATTGCCTAGAGCTTGCGGGTTCGGAGATACAGCAACCGCGGAATGGTCGCGGCGTCGCGGTATTCATGAGCCAGTTCGAGGAAACCATCGGGCGGGGCGGGCTCGAGCATCCGTTCGATCAGCAAACCGTTCTCGGCGAGCGTGTTGACGTATCGGCTGAGCGGTCGGTGGATGAACGGGATGAACACGTCCTTCTCCACCTCTTCGTCGCTCTCGTGCTCGACGAGATACGCGCCGATCCGCCAGTACTGCTCGGGTGGGTCGAGCACGTGGTCGTCGATCCACCCACTGTTGGGCGTCTGCAGCAGCGGATGGTTGAGGAAGAAGCAGAACCGGCCACCCGGCTGCAACACGCGGGCAACCTCGGCGATCGCCGCGTCGACCTCACGAATGTGCTCGAACACCAGACACGCCACGACCGCATCGAAGCTGGCATCGGCAAATGGCAAGGCGGCCGCCTCGCTGCGGGCGAACGATGCTCCCCCGCGCTGTGCCGCCACGCTGACGCAGTTCCACGTCGGGTCGATCCCGACGACGTCCGCACCCAGCCGCCCGGCGAGGCGGCTGATCTGACCATCACCGCAGCCGACGTCGAGCACCCGCTTCGCGTTGCCCAGCTCGGCGGCCGCCAGCGGAAGGATCTGCTCCTCGTACTCCGGGTCGGCCCCTTCGGTGAAACCCTCGATCCACCATGCTGCGTGGGTCTCCCACAAGTTCTCCTCCGGCACACGATGATCGTACGGGCCGAAGTCGACCGGTCATCAGGCGCCGTGCACCGACCGCTCGGCCGATGACGGCGATTGCAGCAGCGGCTCCGATGACGAGGTCGTGCCGTGGTGAAACTTGGCGTAGACGGCTTCGGCAACTGCATCGGGGAGAAATGACTGCGCCTTCAACTCATCGAGCGAAGCCTTCTTCACCGAGGTCACGCCGCCCATCACCTGGACCAGCTTCTTCTTGCGTGCTTCGCCGAGACCCGGGATCCCGTCGAGCGAACTGGCAGTCATTCGCTTGCCGCGCAGTTCGCGGTGGAACGTGTTGGCGAAGCGGTGAGCCTCGTCGCGAATGCGTTGCAACATGAACAACGCCTCGCTGCCGCGGGGCACCTCGACGGGCTCGCTGCGGCCCGGGGTGTAGACCTCCTCGAAGCGCTTGGCCAGCGAGGCGATGGGGATCTCGTCGTAGAGGCCGAGCGACCGCACGACGCGTTCGGCGACGGCAAGCTGTCCCTTTCCGCCGTCGACGAGCAGGAGCTGAGGCGGATAGGAGAACTTTCCGGGACGTTGACCGAGCTCGTTCAGCGGGCGATCGCGCTCGTCGAGGTAGGCGGTCAGACGGCGGGTCAACACCTCCTCCATTGCCGCGTAGTCGTCGTTGCCGGGCACGTCTTTGACCTTGAAGCGCCGGTACTCGCGCTTGTTGGGCAGCCCATCTTCGAGTACCACCATCGAGCCGACGTAGTCACTGCCTTGGAGGTGGGCCATGTCGTAGCACTCGATGCGCAACGGCGCCTCGGGAAGCGCCAGTAGATCTTGCAGCTCGGTGAGCGCCCGGCTGCGGGCATTGTGGTCGCCGGCGCGGCGCAGCCGATGGCGCATGAACTCTTCCTTGGCATTGCGCGTGACGGTCTCGTGCAGATCGCGCTTGTCGCCACGCATCGGGACGCGGATCTGCACCCGCGATCCACGCACGTGGGTCAACCACTCCTCGTACGTGGCCAGGTCCTCGGGCTCCACGGGGACCAGCACCTGCTTGGGCACGCCGAGGGGTGGCTCGTCGCCGTAGAGCTCTTCGAGGATTCGATCGACCAACCCCCCGGGGCTCAACTCCTCGACCTTGTCGACAACGAAGCCCTTGCGACCGACGACCCGGCCCTTGCGCACGTAGAAGATCTGCACGGCGGCTTCCAAGTCGTCGTCGGCCAGGCCGATCACGTCGATGTCTTCGCTGCGCTCGGCAACCATCTGCTGCTTCTCGATGGCCCGGTGCACCGCCGCCAAGCGATCACGCACCCGTGCCGCCCGCTCGTACTCCATCGCGTTCGAGGCCGAGCGCATCTCGGCGTCGAGTCGCTTGACGATCTCGTCGGTATCGCCTTCGAGGAAGTCGCACAGCTCCGTCACGAGTTGCCGGTAGTTGACCTCATCGATCTCGCCGACGCATGGTCCACTGCACTTCTCGATGTGGAACAGCAGGCACGGCCGGCCGAGGCGTTGATGCTCGTTGAACTTGCCGGGGCTGCAGGTGCGGATCGGGAAGCTGCGCAGCAGCAGGTCGAGCGTGTCGCGGATCGCGTAGGCGTGCGCGTACGGCCCGAAGTACTTGGTTCCCTTGCGCTTGCGGCCACGCATGACCAACGCCCGGGGGAACTGCTCGTCGAGAGTGACTGCCAGGAATGGGTAGCTCTTGTCATCGCGCAGCCGGATGTTGAATCGCGGTCGGTGCTGCTTGATGAGGCTGTACTCCAACATCAGGGCTTCGACCTCGTTGCGGACCTCGATCCACTCGACGGTCTCCGCTGTCGCCACCATCTGCGCCGTCCGCGGATGCATGTTGCGGGGGTCCTGGAAGTAGTTCGACAACCGCTGACGAAGGCTCGACGCCTTGCCGACGTAGATCACCCGCCCGAGCGCGTCTTTGAACTGATACGAGCCTGGCGTATCAGGAATCGTTCCGGTCGGCGGACGCTGCACCATCGTTGTCGAGGCTAGGCCTCTCACAGCCCGAGCCGCGGTAGGGTTTGACCTCGTGGCCGGTCGATTTGCCTACTCCAAGCCCAACCGCCGCGGACCCAACGATCCGTGGTTCCGCGTCGGCACGCTGGACATCGGCTCGGCGGCGTTGCTCGGGTTGGCCTGCGCCGTCTCGGTGCTGGTCTACGCACTGGAGCCGGTGGACAAACCGATCCTCACCAAACTCGCGCTCATCCCCAGCAGGATCACCTCCGGTCAGGTGTGGCGAATCATCTCGTGGCCGTTGGCCAACGGGCTCGACCAGCAGTTGCTCTGGGTGATCATCTCGATCGCCGTGCTGTGGTATTTCGGCTCGCGACTGGAAGAGCAGGTCGGCCGCACCAAGTTCGCCTGGTTCCTGACGATGATCATCGTCATCCCCGGATTGGTCGGCACGGCTCTCGATCTGCCGCAGGCCGGTGTGCACACGGTGCAACTTGTCGTGTTGCTGACGTTCATCGCCGAGTACCCGAACGTGCGGTTCTTCTTCGGGATTCCGGCGTGGGTGCTCGGCGCCGTGTACGTGGCCGCGGAGGTTCTCCAGCTCGCGGGCGATCGCAACGGGCGACGCCTGTTGTTCTTCATCGTCTCGCTCGTCGTCGGGGCGCTCGCGGCACGAGCCGTCGGAATGCTCGAGGGATTCCCATGGATCCCCAAGATCTCGATGCCGCACCGCCATCGCCGGCCCAAGCAGTCCCGGCGTCCCGCGGTGGTCGCCGGTCCGTGGGCCGGTACGACCACGGTCTCGGCGGCGCAGAGCGAACTCGACGAACTGCTCGACAAGATCAGCGCGACCGGCATGAACTCACTCAGCAAGGCCGAGAAGGAACGTCTGAACGAGCTCAGCAAGCGCCTTCGCGGTAGCTGATAGCCGAGTCAGGCGAATTGAGCGGTACCCCGCCGAGTGACCATCCACCCGGCGAACACGGCGAGTGACAACGCGGCCAGGCTGGTGCCGTTGGCCAGCAGGTGGAACCCCCACGCCCGCTTGATGAAGCCGGAGCCGAAGGCCGCGCACCCGCCGAAGAAGCTCATCATCAGATCGGCCGTGCCCTGCAGCTCGACCCGCTCCGACAGAGCGACGGAGCTGGTCACCAGCGAACTGCCGGCAATCAGACCGATGTTCCAGCCGAGGCCGAGCAGGAACAGCCCGACGAAGATCAAGGGGCGGTGGTAGCCGGCCAGCACTGCTCCGGCCGTGCCACAGGCCAGCACGATTCCGGCGATCATCACGGCTCGGTCGGGGCGAACACGCTCGACGAAGCGACCGACCCACGGCGCCAAGCCGTACATCCCGGCGATGTGCACGGCGATGACGTACGCCGACGATCCACCTTGATGATGATCACGCATGTGCGGCGGTGTCATCGTCATCACCGCAACCATCGCGGCCTGAACGGTGATCATCGACGCCAATCCCAGTTGCACCATCGGCTCGCGCCGAATGACCACCCACGATCGCTTCACCGACTTGACCGGCTGCGAGCGATTGGCCGTCGGGTCGATGCCCCCGTTGAGTGACAATGGATCCGGCCGGAGACGGAACCACACGATGGCCGCCGCGCCGACGCACAAGATGGCCGCGAATGCAATTGGGCCGACGCTGGGTTCCAGCCCCAGATGTGGAGCAAGCCGCTTCCACTGCGGCGTCAACACCGGGCCGAACACCGCTCCCAACGTGCCGAGCCACACCACCGCGGCAATGGCTCGCGGGCCTTCACCGGGTTCGGCGAGGTCGGCGGCGACGAAGCGGCCTTGTAGCGAGGCGGCTTGCGCGCCGCCGAACATCACCATGCCGACCAGCAGCAGCCACACCCACCGCATCTGACCACCGAACGCAGCAACCGCTGCGCCGCAGGCCCCGATCAAGAACGCCGTCGCCAGTGCCGGGCGTCGTCCACGGCGTCTACTGAATGCGGCGAACGACGGCGCCATCAGGGCAGAACCGAGGGTGAAGGCGGCGTTGCCGGAGCCAGCGAAACGGTCGTCGTGCAGCAGGTCACCGACGAACAGGGCCAGCACTGCGACGACTCCGGCGATCGCCGCCTGGCCTGGCACCTGCGTCAACCGCAACGTCGTAATCGTTCGCCGTTGCAGCGCGGCGCGATCAACTGTCGCGTCGGTCAGTGTCACTGGCGTGGTCTATCGCACTACTGCAGCAACGGTCGAAGGAAGCGGCCGGTGTGGCTGGCGTCGACGGCGGCGACGTCTTCCGGGCTGCCCTGGGCCACAACCAGGCCTCCCCCGCTGCCACCTTCGGGTCCGAGATCGATCAGCCAGTCGGCGGTCTTGATCACGTCGAGGTTGTGCTCGATGATCAGCACCGTGTTGCCCTGGTCGACCAACCTCGACAAGACCGTCAGCAAACGTCGCACGTCGTCGAAGTGCAGGCCGGTGGTCGGTTCGTCGAGCAAGTAGATCGTGTGGCCCGTCGAGCGCTTGGCAAGCTCGGAGGCCAGTTTGACCCGCTGCGCCTCGCCACCCGACAGCGTCGGTGCCGATTGGCCGAGGCGCACGTAACCGAGGCCGACATCGAGCAACGTCTGCATGTACCGGCCGATCGCCGGCTGGTTGGCGAAGAACCCGACCGCCTCGGCCACGGGCATGTCGAGCACCTCGGCGATGTTCTTGCCCTTGAAGGCGATATCGAGGGTGTCGCGGTTGTAGCGCGCGCCCTTGCACACTTCGCAGGGCACGTAGACATCGGGGAGGAAGTGCATCTCGATCTTGATCGTGCCGTCGCCCGAGCACGCCTCGCAGCGGCCGCCCTGCACGTTGAAGCTGAAACGCCCAGGCATGTACCCGCGCACCTTCGCCTCGGCAGTGGTCGCGAACAGCTTGCGGATGTTGTCGAAGACGCCGGTGTAGGTGGCCGGGTTCGAACGCGGCGTGCGACCGATCGGTGACTGATCCATGTCGATCACCTTGTCGAGCAGGTCGAGCCCGTCGATCTTCTTGTGCTTGCCGGCGGCGTGCTTCGACTTGTAGATCCGCTGCATGAGGACGGGCAGCAAGATGTCGCGCACCAGCGTGCTCTTGCCACTGCCGCTGACACCGGTGATGGCGACGAAGCAACCCAGCGGGATGCGCACGTCGATGTTGCGGAGGTTGTGCTCGCGGGCACCCTTGATCTCCAGCCACTCGAGGCCGGGCTGGCGCCGGATCTGCGGCACCGGGATCGACTTCTTGCCGGCCAGGTATTGGCCGGTGATCGATTCCTTGACCTTGGTGATCCCCTTGACCGGGCCGCTGTACACCACGTCGCCGCCGTGCTCGCCGGCGCCGGGGCCGATGTCGACGATCCAGTCGGCCTCGCGGATCGTCTCCTCGTCGTGCTCGACGACCAGCACCGTGTTGCCGAGATCGCGGAGGCGCAACAGCGTGTCGATCAGCCGGCGGTTGTCGCGCTGGTGCAAGCCGATCGACGGCTCGTCGAGTACATACAGCGTGCCCACCAGGCCCGAGCCGATCTGGCTGGCGAGGCGGATGCGCTGTGCCTCGCCTCCGGCCAACGTCGCCGCATAGCGCGACAGGCTGAGATAGTCGAGACCGACATCGAGCAGGAAGCCGAGGCGGGCGTTGATCTCCTTCGTGACCCGTTCGGCGATCATCCGATCGCGCTCGCTGAGCTCGAGCGCTGCGAGGAACTTGGCGGACTCGCCGATCGCCATGTCGCAGACTTCGGCGATGTTGAGATCGTTGACGGTGACCGCCAGCGAGGCCGGCTTGAGGCGGGCGCCGCCGCACGCGGTGCACGGCACCTCGCGCATGTACCCCTCGTACTGCTCGCGGGACCAGTCGCTCTCCGCACCGGTACGCCGGCGGTTGAGCCACGGGATGACACCCTCGTACGCCGTCGAGTACTCGCGGGTGCGACCGTAACGATTCTTGTACTTGACCTTGAGGTTGCCCTCGACACCGTGCAACACGACCTTCTGTTGCTTCGCGGTGAAGGTTCGGTACGGCGCGTCGAGGTCGAGCTCGTACACCTCGGCAACCGCCTCGAGCATGCGCGTGAAGTACTGCGTGTTCGATGTGCGCCACGGGGCGATCGCGCCACCGTTGATGGATTGATCGGGATCGGGGATCACGAGCTCGGGGTCGACCTCGAACGTCGTGCCGAGACCGTCGCACGCCTCGCATGCTCCATATGGCGAGTTGAACGAGAAGTTGCGCGGCGCCGGCTCGTCGTAGCTCGTGCCGCACTTCGGGCAGGCGAGGTGCTGGCTGAACGTGAGCGTCTCGCTGTCGCTGCCGTCGGGTTGGACCAACTCGACCTCGGCGACACCGTCTGCCAACTTCAGCGCGGTCTCCAGCGAATCGGTCAACCGACGCTCGATGCCGTCGCGCCGAACGAGGCGATCGATGATCACCTCGATCTTGTGCTGTTCGTACCTGGCCAGACGCTCGTCGCGCTTCAAGAACTCGGCGATGTCGACGACCTCGCCATCGACCCGGGCCCGCACGTAGCCCTGGCCGGCAAGATCTTCCAACAGCGTGTCGTAGTCACCCTTGCGACCACGAACGACCGGCGACAGCACCTGGAACCGGGTGCCCTCGGGCAACTTGAGGATGCGGTCGACGATCTGCTGCGGCGTTTGGCGCTGCAACGGTGTGCCGTCCTTGAAACAGTGCTGCACCCCGATGCGCGCGTACAACAGACGCAGGTAGTCGTAGATCTCGGTGATCGTGCCCACGGTTGAGCGGGGGTTGCGGCTGGCCGACTTCTGGTCGATCGAGATGGCCGGCGACAGACCCTCGATCATGTCGACGTCGGGCTTGTCCATCTGGCCGAGGAACTGTCGTGCGTAGGCACTGAGGCTCTCGACGTACCGGCGTTGCCCCTCGGCATAGATGGTGTCGAACGCCAGGCTGCTCTTGCCGGACCCGGACAGGCCGGTGAACACGATCATCTTGTCGCGGGGCAGCTCGACGTTGACGTTTCTTAGGTTGTGCTCGCGTGCGCCGCGAACGATGATTTTTCCGGAGTCGGCGGCGGGCATGAGGGCGAGGCTACCGAGATGAGTGCGATCGGCCGCTGTGGAACATGTCGCTCAACGTAGCACAAAAACGAACACACGTTCTGCTGTAGTTCGGGCGACTTCGTGCCGATAGCACTCGCATGAACGGCGGACTGATCACTGATGCAACCCTGGGGCGGACGGCTCGCGCCGCGCTCGAACACCTACGACGGCATTCGGGCTTTCCGACGTGGCTCTTCACCCGGATCAACGACTACGAACGCATCGTGATCGCCTCGGTCGACCCCCAGTTCTCGATCGTTGCCAACAGTGTGCTGCCCAACGATCTGTCGACCGATCGGTTCCTGGCCAACGTCTCCAAGCTGATCGTGCCGGTGCAATTGCCGAACGGCCAGCCCTATGGGGCGCTGATCGGGCTGAGCCGCGAGCTCCCTCCCCCGATGCCGGCGCATGCCGAGTCGCTGATCCCACTGCTCGCCAACACCCTCGGCGCGCTCGCCGGGGCCGAGGCGGCGCTGGTTTCCAGCGTTCGCACGGCGGAGCGCGACAACGCACCGCTCGACGCCCTGACCGGGTGCGCGACTCGCCAAGCGTGGGAGACGCAGCTGACGTGCGACGACGAGCGCTGCAATGCGAACGGCGAGCAAGCCTGGGTCTTCATGATCTGCCTCGACGAATTGCACGAGCTCAACAAGCGTCAGGGTCACGAGGCTGGCGACGAGCTGCTGGCCGAATTCGGGAAGCTGCTGACCTCGTCGCTCGCCGGGCGCCACTTCTGCGCCCGGATCACCGGGCTGCAGTTCGGCATCCTGGCGATCGACCTGTGCGCCGCCGAGGCAACGGCGATGGAGACCAACCTGCGACAGTCACTGAGCGCGGCAGGGATCGGGGCATGGGTGGGTGTCGGCCGCCGGTTGCCCGGCGTCGGTCTCGGCGCTGCACTCGATGCCGCCGAAGCATCGATCGCCGCCGCTCGCTCCGCCGTCACGATCGCCGCAACGCGCTTCGACGACGCAACAGCAGAGCTGGTCGACGCGCTGGACCGCGGCCAGATCCGCGCCTACTTCCAGCCGATCGTCGACATGCGCACGGGCGATGTCGTCGCCATCGAGGCCCTCGCCAGGTGGCAGACCGACTCCGGCATCCGCGAGCCATACGAGTTCCTGCCGGCCATCGAACGTGCCGGTCTGAACGCGTCACTGTTCCACCGCATGCTCGACGACGGCCTGACGCATCTGGCGACGTTCCGCAACATGTCGCCGAACCTGCGCCTCGCCGTCAACTTCGACTTCGACTCGATCCCTGCATCCGGTCTGCGCAAGACCGTCACCGATCTGGCCGAGAAGCACAACGTCCCCTTGGAGCTGATCTCGCTAGAGCTCAGCGAGCGGCAGTCCTTCGACCTGTCACCGTCGACGCTCAACGAACTGACGGAGGTGGCCGAGGCCGGGGTGAGGCTGGTGCTCGACGACTTCGGCGTCGGGTTCGCCAGCCTGGAGACCCTCACCTCGCTGCCGATCAGCGGCGTCAAGCTCGATCGGCGCTTCACCGGCCAGGTGATCGACGGCGAGCGCGAACCGGCCGTGGTCAAGGCGATGATCTCGATGGCCGCCGATGCCGGCCTGGAGGTGATCGCCGAAGGGGTGGAGACCCAGACCCAGTGCGATCGCCTCGTTCGCCTCGGTTGCCGCCTCGGCCAGGGCTATCTGTTCGCCCTACCGCTGCCCCCCGACTCGATGACCACGGTCCTGTCGGCCCCCCTGGTCTCGGCTTGGTGACGTCGCCGATCAGTGAGGCAAGTCACGAGACATTCGGTACGAGCGGACATTTCGTGCCTGGCCTCGAGCCGAGACGCCCAACTGAGACGCGGTTGAGCCGTCACCCAGCGTCTCTGAGCTCTCTGCGCAACTCGTTGACCTCGTCGCGGAGGCGGGCGGCGTACTCGAACTTCAGTTCGGCGGCAGCCTCGTGCATCTCTTCCTCCAAGGTGAGGATCAGCCGAGCCAGTTCCTTCTCCGGCAGCGTCCGCAGCTCGCGCTGCACCTTGTCGCGCTCGCGCTGGCGGCGGCGGTCCTTGCCAGGCACGGGCGAACCCTCGTCGGGTCGCAGCAACGACAAGATGTCGCCGACGGCCTTGCGAATGGTCTGCGGGTTGATGCCGTTCTCTAGGTTGTAGGCAATCTGTCGCTGGCGGCGCTGCTGTGTGATGTCGATCGCCTTCTGCATCGAGGCGGTGACCTTGTCGGCGTACATCACGACCTGACCATCGACGTTGCGAGCGGCGCGGCCGGTCATCTGGATCAGCGACGTCTCGCTGCGCAGGAACCCCTCTTTGTCGGCGTCGAGAATGCACACCAGCGAGACCTCGGGCAGGTCGAGGCCCTCACGCAACAGGTTGATGCCGACCAGCACGTCGAAGTCGCCGAGGCGCAGGCCGCGCAGGATCTCGATGCGCTGGATCGTGTCGATGTTGCTGTGGAGGTATCGCACGCGCAGACCCTGTTCGAGCAAGTACTCGGTGAGATCTTCGGCCATCTTCTTGGTCAGCGTGGTGACCAGGATGCGGTCGCCCTTCACCACCCGATCGTTGACCATCTCGATGAGGTCGTCGATCTGGCCCTTGGTCGGCCTGACGATGACTTCTGGATCGACCAGCCCGGTCGGACGAACGATCTGCTCGACCACTTGCTGGCTGTGCTGGATCTCGTACGGCGATGGTGTAGCCGACATGAAGATGCACTGGTTGATGCGACCGAGCACCTCTTCGAACTGCAGCGGCCGGTTGTCGCGCGCGCTCGGCAGGCGGAAGCCGTGCTCGACCAGGATGTCTTTGCGTGACCGGTCGCCCATGAACTGGCCGTGCAACTGCGGCACCGCCACGTGGCTCTCGTCGATCACCAGCAAGAAGTCTTTGGGGAAATAGTCGAGCAGTGTGAACGGCGGCTCGCCCGGGCTGCGGCCGTCGATGTGCATCGAGTAGTTCTCGATCCCGTTGCAGTAGCCGACCTCTTGGATCATCTCCAGGTCGTATTGCGTGCGCATGCGCAGACGCTGCGCCTCGAGCAACTTGCCTTCCTTCTCGAACCAGGCCAGTCGCTCCTGCAACTCGGCTTCGATGCCGATCACGGCTTTGCGCATGCGTTCGTCGCCGGCCACGTAGTGCGTCGCGGGGAACACCTGGGTGCGCGGGAGATCGCTGAGCGTCTCACCGGTCAGCGGATCGATCATCGTCAGCCGGTCGACCGTGTCACCGAACATCTCGATGCGCAACACGGTCTCCTCGTACGACGGATGGACCTCGATGGTGTCGCCGCGCACCCGGAACTTGCCGCGGCCGAGTGTCATGTCGTTGCGGTCGAACTGGAGGTCGACGAGGCGACGCAGGATGCTGCGCATGTCGTAGTCGACTCCGACGCTGAGGTCGAGCAACTGGCCCTTGTACTCCTCCGGGTTCCCCATGCCATAGATGCAGGAAACGGAGGCAACCACGATCGTGTCGCGTCGGGTCAACAGACCAGCGGTGGCCGAGTGCCGCAACCGGTCGATCTCGTCGTTGATCGACGAGTCCTTCTCGATGTACGTGTCGCTGGACGCGATGTACGCCTCGGGCTGGTAGTAGTCGTAGTAGCTGACGAAGTACTCGACGCGGTTCTCGGGGAAGAACTCGCGCATCTCCTGCGTCAACTGGGCGGCGAGCGACTTGTTGGGGGCCAGGATCAGCGTCGGCCGCTGCGTCTCTTGAATGGTCCACGCGATGGTTGCGCTCTTGCCCGAGCCGGTGATGCCGAGCAGCGTCTGGAAACGATCACCGCGCTCGACGCCCTCCGCCAACTTGGCGATGGCCTGCGGCTGATCGCCGGCGGGTTGATAGTCGGAGACGACCTTGAAGTCGGACACGCCCCTCAGTGTAGAGCAACGAACACCCGTTCGCCATCGTCGGTGTTCTCGGCGGCGATGATCCTGGCGAGCACCCGGCGGGCGCGCAGCGGGGCGGCATCGATGCTCAACATCACCGGTCGCAACGAGTCGGGTCCGCCGGCCAGGTCGTAGGCGCGTTGCTGAGCCTCGAGGATGGGCCGATCCTGCTCGTCGAAGGCGTACCGGCGCAGTGCCGACAACTGTTCGGAGATCTCTGCATCGTCGGAACCGGCCGATTCGCCGATCCGCACGGCCGCCACGTGGTACGTGCACTTGCCCTTCGAGGACGGTGTCACCAGGTGTGTGCCGATGACGGTGATGCCGTCGGCATGGCCGGCGCCCGGGGGGCACACGCCGGCTTCGTGACGGAGGCAACTCGGTGCATCCCATCGCATGATCGACCACGTGTCGACGTCGTTGCCGTCGTTGCGGAACATCAGGTCGAACAACTTCGCCGGTGCCACAGCGGATCGTGTGCGGGTCACCGTCACCGAGGTCTCGGTGCTGGCGATGTCGATGTCGCATTCCAACGTGGACGGATCACCCAGCACGCCGCGATGCAGGAACGCGGCATGGCTCAGATCGAGCAGGTTGTCGATCACCAGTTGGTAGTCGACGTCCATCTCCAACCAGTCTCGCTTGGAGAGCACACCCGGCGCACCAGGATCAAGGTACGAGAAGTCGGGAATCAGGTCCGGATCGGCCTCGTCGGTGCCCATCCAGATCCACAGCATCGTGTGCCGCTCGACGACGGGATACGACCGAACCGCCAGCGTTGCCGGGATGCGGCCCGAGCCGTGGGGGTTCAGCACGCAAGCGCCATCGATGCCGAATCGCAGACCGTGATACGGGCACTCGACCGACGCTGCGCCATCGCACAGTTGCCCCATGCTCAGTGGGATGAAGCGGTGTGCACATCGATCCTCCAGTGCAACGGCCTGACCCTGCGGACCACGGAAGAACACGATCGGTTCTTCGCAGATCGTGCGGCTCTCCATTGCACCCTCGGCCAGATCTTCGGCCCACAGCGCTGCATACCAGAGGTTCGTTGCGTACGTCACGGGACGCAGTATGAACAGATATGCGCAGGTCAGCTACCTTGTGGTTCTCCTGTGACGAACGTTTGTGGCGGCGGTCGATATCCGACCCGCATCAACACGGCAACAGCGATTCCCGCGCACCCCTGCAGGAACCAGGAGAAGTCGAAGTTGGCCAGTTGCTGACCGGGCCTGGTCAGCGCCGCCACCGCGACGGCGATCGCCAAGGCCGCACCGACCTGGCGCAGGGTGGTGTTGAACGCCGACGCCATGCCCAGCCGGTTCGACGGCACGTAGCGCACCGACGCTGATTGCAGCCCGACGATCAGGGTGCCGATCGCCGCGCCGATCATCACGAGGAACGGGGCGAAGTGCGTCCAGTACGCGGGATGGTCGGGCGCGAAGCACGCTAGGCCGAACACTCCCGCAGCGATCAGGAGCGCTGCGGGAGGCACCACCGCGCGGTGGCCGATTCGGTCGCACAATCGTCCAGCCGGCCGGCCCGCGAGAATCGCCGTCAACGGGCCGGGTAGCGATGCCAGGCCGGCGCCGCGGGGGCTGTAGTGCCACACCTCTTGCAGGAAGCTGACGTTGACGAACACCGACCCGTAGAACGGGATGGAGAACAGCAAGGTCGACACGTTGCCCACCGAGAACGTCCGCTGTCGAACGAGCGCGAGATCGAGCACCGGCAGGCGGGCGACATGGCTTCGCCACGTGAACACGACCAGCAGCACGCCTGCCGACAGGTAGCACGCCACACTTGGCGCGCTGACGTAGCCCCAGTCATTGCCCTGCGTGATGACCAGGGCCAACAGGCCGACCGAGCCGATACCGGTGGCAATGCTGGCCGGGTCGGGGATGCCGACGGCGTGCTCATCGCGGGACTCGACCAGCACTCGGCGTCCGAGCACGAACGCCGTCAATCCGATCGGCACGTTGACCAAGAACGCGGCCCGCCAGCTGGCCAGGTCGATCAGCGTCCCGCCGACCACTGGGCCTACGGCAGCAGCCAGCGAGTTGATCGAGACGAACACTCCGAGCGCAGTCGAGCGCTTCTCCGCCGGATACTCGGGCAGCAGCAACGCCAGCGCTGCCGGAACCAGCAGCGCGCCACCGATCGCTTGCAGCATTCGAGCCGTGATCAGCAACGCCAGCGTCGGCGCGGCACCGCACAGTGCCGACGCGCTGATGAACACCAGCAGCCCGGTCGTGTAGATCCGTCGGCGTCCGTATCGATCGGCCAGGCGGCCCGAGGTCAGCAGCACCGCAGCAAACACGATGCTGTAGGCGGACAAGACCCACGACACGCTCGTCGCCGAACTGTGGAACTCTTTGGCCAACGTGTCGCGGGCGACGTTCACGATCGTCGTGTCGAGCGCCGTCATCGATGCTCCGATCACCGTGACCGCGAGCACCTTGGCACCCCGCGACATTCCGCGCACCTGACCAACAGGTGAACCGAGGGTGAACGACATCGTCGAAACCGTACTGCGAGGGCATGGTCGACATCGGCCTTGTGTTCTGCTGTGGCGAACGATCGATTTAGGGTGTCCGCCGATGACCCCCCACCCAGCAGCATCTGAAAAGCCGGCCCTGCGTTCGGTGACGATCGCGTTCGACATCCTCGATGCCTTCTTCGCCGACGCCGAGATCGGGTTGAGCGAACTGGCCAGGCGCGTCGGCGTGACCAAGAGCACGATGCACCGCACGTGTGGCGTGCTCGTCGATCGCGGGACGCTGGAGCGAACACTCAGCGGCAAGTACCGCCTCGGGGTCCATCTGCTCGAGTACGGGCAGTTGGTCACCACTCGGTCGGCTCTGCGCACACAGGCCCTTCCGTTGCTGGTCGAACTTCGCAACGCGATCGGCGAAACGGTGCAACTCGGCGTCCCCTCGGGTGGCGACGTGCTCTACTACGAACGCGTCGAAGGACTCGGCGCGCTGCGCTTCAGCATCGAGGCGGTCCGCCGATCCCCCGTCCATCGTTCCAGCGCGGGAAAGGCCATCGCCGCCTTTCGACCAGAGGTCGCCGCGGCACGGATCAAGGCAGGGATGACTCCCTTCACCGGCCACACCATCATCATCCCGCGGATGTTCATCGACGAGCTCGCCAGGATCCGCGAGCGCGGCTATGCGATCAGCATCGACGAGAGCGAGATCGGGTTGTCGTCGATCGGTGTGCCGATCCGCGATCAGCCCGACGGCGAAGTGATCGCTGCGATCTCGACCGCCGGCCCAACCGGTCGGCTCTTGGGCGATCACGAATCGCACCACGTCCGGTTGATGCTCAACGCCGCCCGTACCCTCACCAACTCGCTCGCGGCCGGCGCCTATGCAATACCCCGCCAACGACGTGCGGCGAAGTAGTCGCGCCTACGCTCGCCGACATGCGCGCCGCCGTACTTGTTGACGATTCCGGCCAGCTCCAGATGGCCGATGTCGAGCACGACGAACC
>JANMNE010000355.1:0-5908 GCA_031373785.1 Ilumatobacteraceae bacterium | reverse complement strand
CATCCTGGTAGAGGATCTCGGCGTGACCACCCGGCTCGCCCGTACGGTGATCCGGCTCGCCCATCGTCGGCACGTCGCGCAAGATGTTGACCCCCGGTGTGTTCGTCGGCACGAGGATCATCGAGTAGTTCTTGTAGGGCTTGTCGTAGTCGCCGGTCTTCACCATGACGACCAGGAAGTCGCTGATCGAGGCGTTCGACGAGAACCACTTGTGCCCGTTGATCACCCACTCGCCACCGTCGCGGACAGCCGACGTCTTCAACAATGTCGGATCGGCACCGGCACCCGGTTCCGTCATCGAGAACGCGCTGCGCACCTTGCCGTCGAGCAGCGGTTGCATCCACTGCTCCCGTTGCGCATCGGTGCCGCCGACAGCGATCAACTCGGCATTGCCGCTGTCGGGCGCGTTGTTGCCGAACACGCTGGGGGCATACGCGCACTGCCCCAAGATCTCGTGCATCAAACCCAACTTGACCTGGCCGAAGCCCTGGCCGCCCATGTCGGGCGGCAGGTGCGCGGCCCAGAGCCCCTGTCGGCGCACTTCCTCTTTCAACGGGTCCGTGATCTGGCGAAAGACGGCGCGACCCTCGTTGGTCCTCCAGCGATCGGCCAAGGTCTCCAGCGGGATGATCTCGTCGCGGACGAACTGACGCATCCACGCCAACTTGGCCTCGAACTCGGGCTCGGTCTCGAAATCCCACGCCATCGCACACCCCTCGTCGTTGGTCGGCGCCACTCACATCGGCGACTGCCTCTTCCCCGACCGACCGTACACTGAGGCCGTGAACGAGAGCCTGTCGAACGTGCTCAGCTTCGTCGTTCTCACTGCTGTCGGGCTCCGCCTGGTGCAGGCGGTCAAGCTCTCCCGATCGAGCCGCGGCCGATCATTGAGCCGCGTGGTCTGGACACGGATCCGCTGGCGCCACATCTGGCCGGTGCCGTTCGTGCTCGCCGGCGTGCTGATCGTGGCGATCCCGCTGATGCTGCTCCCCGTGTTGCGCTGGGGATGGTGGTCGGCAATCGGTGGCGACGGCAACCCGATCTTCGGTTCGAACACGGCGACGATGGGCACGTTCTGGTCGTGGCTGATCCCGCTGGTCTTCATGGTGCTGGTCGTTGCCGCACTGCCGCTGTTCGCCAATGCCGAGGAGCGCATGTTCAGATCGGGCGCGCAGCGGTGGAGCACCCGTCACCGGGCGACCAAGGTGTTGCAGTTCGGGTTGATCCACGCGGTGATCGGTATCCCGATCGGCGTCGCACTGGCCCTGTCGGTCGGCGGCGCGTACTTCATGTCGGTCTACCTCCGATCGTACGCGCTGACCGGCAGCCCCGCCGAGGCAACGCTCGAGTCCACACGCGCCCACACCGCGTACAACGCGTTGATCATCATCACGGTCGCTGTCGTCGTGGCCGTCGACGCGGTCACCTGACCACGACCCATCGGTAGCCTGAGAAATAATGTCGCTCCCCACGCCACCCACGCTCGCCCATTGCTACCGCCACCCCGACCGCGAGACGGGGCGCAGTTGCACCCGGTGCGGCAAGCCAGCGTGCGGTGACTGTCTGGTGCAGGTCTCCATCGGTTCACACTGCGTCGACTGCGTCAAGGCCGCCCGACCCGATGTGAAGACCCGCGCCAAGTTCTGGAACGCGCGGCAACCGACGCTGGTCACCTACACCCTCATCGGCATCAACGTCGCTGTCTACCTGTGGACGGCATCCAGCGCCCGCAACCAGGTGAAACTTGCGCTGTACGAGCCGGCGGTGCACGACGGCGACTACTACCGGTTGATCACCTCCGGCTTCCTCCACTACGGCTTGTTCCACATCGGCATGAACATGTTGCTGCTGTTCCAACTCGGCCAGTTGCTGGAGCCGGCGATCGGCCGCGTCCGTTTCGGTCTGCTGTACTTCGCCAGCCTGCTCGCCGGGTCGCTGGGCGCCCTCATCCTGCAACCCAACGGGCTAACGGGTGGTGCCTCCGGCGCCGTCTTCGGGCTGATGGCTGCTGCGGCGATCGGTCTGCACAGGCGGGGCGTCAACGTCTTTCAGACCGGGATCGGCACGATCCTGATCCTCAACCTGGTCATCACGTTCACGATCCCGGGGATCTCCGTCGGCGGGCACCTCGGTGGCGCCATCGCCGGAGCGATGTGCGGGTTCGTGCTCCTCGCGCCCGGCCACGCCGCGATGCCCAAGTGGGCGTCATACGCTGCGCCCATCGCAGTCGTGCTCGTTGCGGTGGTGGGCAGCCTCGCGCTGTCGGCCTAGCGGTCTCAGGCGCGCCGGCGACGGAAGCGCAGCTTCGGCAGATCGAGCTGCGTGACACGATCGCTCGACCACTTGGCCGGGGGCGCCATCGTCAGCGCGCACAACCGAACCAACACCTGGTCGTAGTTCACCCGCCATCCGCTGAAGTCGCGCCAGGCCTGATCGAGATCTCGCTTCAGGGGCACATCGAGCGCCCGCAACTCGACACAGAGCAGATCGAACTCGCGCCGCGAGATCGTGATGGGATCGGTCGGCCCGGGATCGGCGTCGTATGGGATCTGGAACGAATCGGCGATCCGTCGCAACGACAGGAAGCCGCTGCGGATCATGATGTCGCAACTCGCGTTGCGAGGTCGATCGAGGGTCGAGGCGACGATGGCCGCGGTGTCGAGCACGCAGCCCGCTGCGGTGATCCAGCTGCGTTCGGGATGCGGCGAGCGGAAGAACACCAGCGAGGGCTGGCTGGTGTGGCTCTCCTCGATGTCGACGAACCACGACTCCCATCGCTCGAAGACGTCTTCGTCGATGCGGTCGAGCCACCCGATCCGGGTGTACCGGGTCAGCAGTTCGGCCGGGCTCGGCGGCAGCCCGGCGCGAACCTCGAGCATGCCGACCAGCGTCTCGCGGCGGCTGAACGCGGTGTAGATCGTCGGGAGGTAGGAGATCATCAGCGAGATCAGGCCGAGGCCGATCCCGGCCTCGATGAACTCGAGCGCGATTCGCGGGGTGCCCCGGGTTCGCACGAACCCCAGGGTGAACAGTGACGAACCACTCGACGCCAACGCCTCCGTCACGGGCCGAACGCCCGTGCCCCAGAAGATTGCGGTGAAGCCTGCCAGCACCATCACGACCCACGTGCCCGGCAGGCTGACGAGGGCCAGTGGCGCGTACAACGACATGGTGGCGTCGCGGCTCGCGAACGAGCGCTTCGGCCCGGCGAACCGATGGAAGACCTTGCGGATCGCGACGAAGTGCAGGCGGGTCAGACCCGGGATCACAGCCCGGGGGACCACGACCGTCCGCAGAGCCGCCAGCAGCGTCCAGATCACGAGGATCGACCCCGCCACCACCGAAATCACCTGAGCCACGATCACCCGACCACTGTGTCACACCCCTTTGCGATGATGCAGCTATGACAAAGCGTCAGGCTCAACACGCCACTTCCGAGCAGCTCAGCCTGCTGGCAGACTCCGACCTGCCGGTCCAATTCCGACTCGATCGGCGAACCCGCGAACGCGGTCTCGCTCACATTGCGGCCATTCGCCGCCAACTCGCCGGCAACGCCACCGGCGCTCCCATGGCGACCGACGAATTCGCCGACCATCACCAGCACCGTGCGGCATGAGCCGCAGCGTCACACTGCGTTCGGCGCCAGCGAACGCACGGCATCCCAGTGCTTCAGATCAGGGTCGAGCGGCAGGATCGCCAACGAGGTCGTGGTCACGCCGTTGTCGAAGTACGACTGGATGGTGGAACGACACTCGGCGGGCGATCCGTGCACGACCAGCTCATCGACGAGCGAGTCGGGAATTGCCGCCAGTGCCGCTTTGCGATCCCCCGCCTTCCAGGCATCCCACATCGGCCGGAGTTGATCGCCGCGTCCCAGCCAGTCGTGAAACGCCGCATACACCGGCACATTCAGATACGCAGCGATCGCATACCTCCCCGCCTCACGCACCACGGCGGTGTTCTCGCTCGGGCACACAAAGATCCGGGCCACGATCTCTTTCTCCTCGCCGCCTGCCGCTTCAGCAATCACGCCCGCCACCTTCGTCACATCGGTCGCCGAGAGCCAGTTGATGATCGCCCCGTCGCCCTCGCGCGCAGCCAGCCGCAGCATTCCTTCGCGCAATGCCGCGACGAGGATCGGCGGACGATGTTCGGGCCGAACCCCGAGCCGGAAGCCCTGCACCTCGAACGTGTCGTACTTCTTCGAGACCTTCTCGCCCTCGAAGGCATCGCGCAGAAACCGCACCACGTCGCGCACCTTCTTGAACGGCTCGACAAATGGCACGCCGTTCCAACGCTCCACGATCACGTTGCTGCTCGACCCGATGCCGATGGCAAACCGACCGGGCGCGGCATCGGCCAGCGATGCGACACACTGGGCGAAGCAAGCAGGCGAACGCGTGAAGGCCGGCACGATCGCCGTCCCGAGTCGCAGGCGCGGCTCCCATGCCGCAGCCAGCGCCAAGGGCGTGAACGCATCCGCACCATCGGATTCCGCCGACCAGATGTCGGTGTAGCCGAGGTCGAACAGCTCGCCCAGCTTGTCGCGATGGCTGTGCAGCGGCCCTGGCAGGGGTACCGTCAAGCCCGGTCTGATCGGTAGCGCCATTGTCGTGCCTCCTTGGCTCGCGGGTGACACCGCGACACCCTCAGGGGGTACACATTGACATAACCCGACGAGTCGGGGACCAAAGAACAAGGGTCGTAGCACCAACGTGGCGTTGCCGATCGGCCACGCGCGTGGCAAGATGCGCGCGTGAGCACACACGTCGCGGATGAGCCGCGTACGGGCTCGGCGGCGCCTCTGCAGACCTCGGTGTTCGAAACCGATGCCCAGCTGAAGAAGCACCTCGACCGCACCCCTGCGTCGATCAAACAACTGATCATCCGATTCAGCATCGGAGCCATTGCTGCACTCACCCTGGTCAGCGTCTTCACGGCGTTCGCCAGCCGGCGCGTCGGCACCGAGCAAGCCATCGCCCAGGCCCGCAATGCCACCTTCTACATCGCCAAGGGCGTGATCGAGACCAACGCAGACGACGGCCTGATCACGGGGGATCGCGCCGCGCAAGCCCACCTCGACGAGCGGGTGCACGCCGCAGTGCTCATCGGCAACCTCGTCCGGGTCAAGGTGTGGCTTCGAGATGGCACGATCATCTACTCCGATCAGCGCGAGCTCGTCGGCGACAAGTACATCCTCGATGCCGACAAAGAGGAGATGTTCGCGAACAACGACAACCACGCCAAGGCCGAGGTCAGCGACCTCTCGGCGCCCGAGAACGCCTACGAGCGCCCGTTCACCAAGTTGCTCGAGGTCTACCAGTTGACCCACACGATCCAAGGCACGCCGGTGATCTTCGAGGCCTACTTCCGCTACAGCGGGGTCACCGACGTCGGGCGTGATCTGTGGAAGCAGTTCGCACCGATCGCGATCGGGTCGCTGATCGCCCTGGAGTTCATCCAGGTCCCGATCTTCATCACCCTCGCTCGGCGCCTGCGCGCCGCTCAGCTGCAACGGGAGCGCTTGCTGCGCCATGCGATCCTGGCATCGGAGGCCGAGCGCCGGCGCATCGCCAGCGATCTCCACGACGGCGTCGTGCAAGAGCTCACCGGCGTGTCACTGAGCCTCGCCGCGGCCAGCCGCACGGAGAGCAACGATTCAACGAAGATGGCCGATGCATCATCGAGCATCCGCAGCAGCATCAAGTCGTTGCGTTCGCTGCTCGTTGAGATCTATCCCCCGAACCTTCACGAGGAGGGCCTCGAATTCGCCCTCGGCGATCTGCTCGGTGGAGTGTCGAACCGCGGCATCTCGGTGAAGCTCGACGTCGATCTCGGCAAAGCCGAGCTTTCCGCCGATACCGTCGGGCTCATGTACCGCAGTGCGCAAGAGGCGCTTCGCAACGTC
>JANMNE010000352.1:0-14848 GCA_031373785.1 Ilumatobacteraceae bacterium | reverse complement strand
CCGCGGCGAACCCGCCGGCCCCCGACCGACAGCAACCGGTGCTCAGCGCAGCCAGGCCGGGCGGTGCTGCTCGAAACTGGTGATCTCGTCGACGTGCGTCAATGTGATGCCGACATCGTCCAGACCGTTGAGGAACCGGTGTTGGGTCTGCGGATCCATCGGGAACGAGTGGGTGATCCCGGCGGCGGGGACCTCGACGTTGAGGCGCTCGACGTCGACGGTGATCTCGGTGGCGGGATCGGTCTCGATCGCCGTCCAGATCGCCTCGACCGTGGCTTCGGGCACCACGACGGGCACGAGGCCGTTCTTGGCGCAGTTGTTGCTGAAGATGTCGCTGAAGCTCGGTGCGATCACCGCGTCGAAACCACCCTGCTGGATGGCCCACACGGCGTGATCGCGTGACGAGCCGACGCCGAAGCTCGGCCCGGCGACCAGGATCGATGCGCCCACGTACCGCTCGTCGTTGAGCACGAAGTTGCGATCGTCGCGCCACGTGGAGAACAGGCCCTTCTCGAATCCGGTGCGCTCGACGCGCTTCAGCCATTCGGCAGGGATGATCTGATCGGTGTCGACGTCGCTGCGCCGCAGCGGCACTCCGCGTCCCGAGATGACGTGGACGGACTTCATGACAGTGCTCCGAGATCTTCGGGGGTGGCGAAATGACCGGCCACGGCGGTGGCGGCGGCGACGGCGGGCGAGACCAGGTGCGTGCGACCGCCGCGACCCTGACGGCCTTCGAAGTTGCGATTGCTGGTACTGGCCGATCGCTCGCCCTGCGCCAACTTGTCGGGGTTCATCGCCAGGCACATGCTGCACCCCGGCTCGCGCCAGTCGGCGCCGGCAGCGCGGAACACCTCGTGCAGGCCCTCTGCTTCCGCCTGCAACTTCACCGAATGGCTACCGGGCACCACCATCACCCTCGGCACGGTGACCGTGCGGCCCTGCATCACGGCCGCGGCCGCACGAAGGTCCTCGATGCGGCTGTTGGTACAACTGCCGATGAAAACGGTGTCGACGGCGATGTCGCGCATGCGTGTGCCGGCCGCCAATCCCATGTACTCGAGCGAGCGCACCACGGTCTCGCGTGTTGTTGCATCTGCAAAGTCCTCGGGTGAGGGCACGCTGCCGTCGATCGTGGTGACTTGCGCGGGATTGGTGCCCCACGTGATGTGCGGCCGCAACGTGCCGGCATCGATGACGACCTCCTTGTCGAACACCGCGCCGTCGTCGCTGACCAGCGTGCGCCAATCGGCGACCGCCGCATCCCATGCCTCGCCGCGTGGGGCGTTCGCCCGACCCGCCAGGTACTCGAACGTCGTGTCGTCGGGTGCGATCAGTCCGGCCTTCGCGCCGGCCTCGATCGACATGTTGCACACCGTCATGCGGCCCTCCATCGACAGCGCCCGGATGGCCGAGCCGCGGTATTCGACGACGTGGCCGATCCCGCCTCCCGTGCCGATGGTGCCGATGATCGCCAGGATGACGTCCTTGGCGGTGACACCCGCAGGGATCTCACCGTCGACGGTGATGCTCATCCACTTCGGTCGTGTTTGCGGCAACGTCTGGGTGGCCAGCACGTGCTCGACCTCGCTCGTGCCGATGCCGAACGCCAGCGCTCCGAACGCGCCGTGCGTGGCCGTGTGGCTGTCGCCGCACACCACCGTCATGCCGGGCAGCGTGCGCCCCTGCTCGGGGGCGATCACGTGGACGATGCCCTGACCCGGGTCGCCCATCGGGAAGTTGACGATGCCGAACTCCTTGGTGTTCTCGCGCAGCACCTCGACCTGCCGGGCCGAGATCGGGTCGGCGATCGGTTGATCGATGTCGGCCGTCGGCACGTTGTGGTCCTCGGTGGCGACGGTGAGATCGGGCCGGCGAACGGGGCGCCCCGACAGCCGCAGGCCGTCGAACGCCTGTGGGCTGGTGACCTCGTGCACCAGGTGCAAATCGATGTAGAGCAGGTCGGGTTCGTCCGGTGCCGAATGCACGACGTGACGTTCCCACAGCTTCTGGGCGAGGGTGCGAGGTGTCGATGTGTTCGGTGGCGCCTCAGGCATGGCGTCTCACTTTCTGAGATATGATTCTCGTTCATGGACAGTGTAAGCGGTGTCGGCGTCATTGACAAAGGGGTTCTCATCCTCCGGGCGCTGGTGCGCGCGCCGCTCGATCTCGCCGCGTTGCAGGACGAGACGGGTTTGCCGCGGGCAACGGCGCATCGCTTGGCGGTCGCCCTCGAGCTACACGGGCTGGTGCGTCGCGATCCACAAGGTCGCTTCTGTCTCGGCTTCGAACTGATCCGGCTCGGACGCGCTGCCGAAGACGAGTTCCCGCTGGCCGAGATCACCCGGCCCATCCTCACGGCACTGCGTGATGCGACCGGCGAGAGCGTGCAGTTGTACGTGGCCGACGGTGATGGCCGTCGCTGCGTGGTGTCGTTGGAGTCCACACACGGCCTGCGATGGATCGTTCCGCAGGGCGCGCTTTTGCCACTCGACCGCGGCTCCGCGGGACGCGTGCTGCAGGGCGACGACCTGGCCGAGAGCGTCGAGGAGCGCGAGCCGGGTGTGGCCTCCGTCAGCGCTGCAGTGAGGGATCGCGGCGGGCGGGTGATCGCCGCGCTCAGCCTCAGCGGGCCGGTGGAGCGATTGACACGTGAGCCCGGACAACGATTCGGTCGACAGGTTGCCGACGCGGCGCGCGAGGTGACGTCGGCGGTCGGCCGCTAACCAAGTCGCGGGAACAACCGCCGCGCCGTGTCGGTCATCTCGGCCGGGGTGATCGGATTGTCGTGACTGGTGACCCAGCCGAGTGCGGCGCCAACGATGGGCTCGGGTGTGAACGGCCAATCACTGCCATAGAGCACCTGGCTCCGGTCGACGAAGTTCAACAGGGCGGCTACGACCGGCGCACTGGCGCTGCCGGCCACGTCGTAGTGCAGCCGGCGAAGTTGGGCGACCACTGCCGCCGGGTCGTCGGCTCCGAGGAGCGCGCTGATCCCGGCGATCCGCGGGGCGAGGAACGGGAGTGTGCCGCCGGCGTGGGGCACGATCCAGCGAATGTCGGGATGCCGGGCCAGCGTGCCCGACAACAGCATGTTGGTGACGGCGCGGGTGGTGTCGAAGGGGAACTCGATCATCGGTCGCGGATAGCCGAGCGACGTGCACTCCCAGCAGGCCGGCGATGTCGGGTGGATGAACACCACGGCATGACGGCGGTTCAACTCGGCCATGACCGGCTCGAGCGACGCATCTCCGAGGTACACGCCAGCGACGTTGGTCAAGAGGTTGACACCATCGAGGCCGAGCCCGTCGAGCGCTCGCTCGATCTCGGCCAGTGACTCGCTCTCATCCGCCATCGGCAAGCTGGCGAATGCACCGAATCGACCGGGGTGCTGAGCGATGGTGGCCGCCGCGATGTCGTTGACGTGGCGTGCCAGGCTGACCGCGTCGGACGCACTCACGCCTTCGCCGAACTGGACCCCGGGCGACGACACCGACAGCACGCACGATTCGATGCCGAGCCGATCGAGCACCGAGACGTGGTCTTGCGCAGTCCACATCGGGACTCGCGGGAAGCCGTCGGGCTGGTCGATCCCGGCAGTGGCCAGCGCCTCTCGATACTGCTCCGGCAAGAAGTGGGCGTGGACGTCGATCAGCGACACGCGGCGATCCTCCGAGGGCCGCGGCCCGCGGACGATGGGTGAAGTGCGTACTTTCGTCGGAGAGGCACCAGCGAGCGAAAGTACGCACTTCCCCGTGAGAGCGGGGAGGGACGGGGTCCCCCTCTCACGTTGTCGTCAAACTCAGCCGACCGTGACGGTGATCTTCTTCATCACGATGTCGGCGCCGCTCTTCACCGGGCCGTCGGGGCCGGGGAACTCGTAGGTGCCGATCGTGCCGGCGTCGGTGTGCAGCATCGGCCAGACTGACACGCCGGTTGCGACCGGGGTATCGAGCGTGATGACGACATCCTTGCTGTCGCCCTCGGGGACGGCCGCGTGACCGATGACGGGGCCCGGTGCACCGGCCGTGTCGACGTGGACGGCGATGAAACCGGAACTGCCGGTGACGTTGACCGTGCTGACGGTGATCGTCTTGCCATCGCTGGTTTGATCGGCCGCGTCGAGCGAGCCCGAAACGGTCGCCCCGGGCGCGGCCGAGCCGGCCGGTGCGGCCGGGGCCGCGGTAGTGCTCGACTTGCTGTCGCTACCGCATGCACCGAGGACGACGAGACCGAGTAGTGCAAGTCCGGCGACGGACGTACGAGGTGTGAGCATGTGCAATCTCCTATGAGTTGCGCACGACGAGAGTGCCGTGCATGGTGGGGTGTATCTCGCAATGGAACGGGTAGCTGCCGGGCTTGCTGGGTGCGACGAGCGTGCCCGGGGCCTTGTTGTTGAACGGGCCGCCCACGAACGATCCATCGTCGGCGGTCACAGTGTGCTGCTCGTCGTCCTGGTCGATCAATGTGAGGGTGGCCCCCGCAGTCGTCGAGACTGCAGGAAAGGTGTAGTTCTGAACGACGACCGTCGAGTCGGCCGCGCCTGCCGAATCGCTCGAGCCGCACGAGGAGACCGGCAGCACCAGTGCTGCGCAGATGGCGAATCGTTCCGACCACACGCCAACGAATACGTCGGGCACTCCCGAAACGTTGAATGCCGGCCGAGATTGTTCGACGTATCGGTTGCAACCGTCAGTCGAGCGGTGCTCGCACGACGTCGCCCCCACCGTCGGACTTGCTGATACCGATCGCAACTGCTTCGGACGAGGGCAGGGCGCTGGACAGCGAGACGCTGATCTGGCTGCTGCGCACACCGATGAACGAACCAGCCCCGACCCGCGAGCCGTCGGATCGTTCGAGCCACACGCTGTAGCGCTGGCCCGGAACGAAGCCGCTGGCCGCGAGTTGGATCTGCGTGCCCCATGCCCAGGTCTGCAACGTTGCGTCACCCCGCACCCCGGCGGCATCGAGTGCGACTCGCTCACCGATCCTCTCCGGCGCACCGTGGTGTCGAACGACGGCCACCGCCACCACCAGCAGGAGTGCCGCGGCGATGCCGGCCACTGCCGTGAGCCTGCGACGGCGATCGCGCCGGCGTCGAGCCACATCCACGCGAGCCGCGATCCGATCCGGCAATCCGCTCGAGGTTGGCCCGACGATGTGGGCAACCGGCGGCGCGGTCGTTCGGGCAAGTGCCTCGGCCGTCGCCCGGAATTCAGTGATGGTCGCCTGGCACTCGGCGCACTCGGCGAGGTGCTCGGCGAGATCGTCGCCCATGGCCGAGACAGCGTCGCCGTGCCGCCCGGCAGATGCCAGAACGTGTTCCGCAAGCAGGCCCTGCCAGTGTCTGCAGTTCTCAGGCATCGTCCCACCCCAACTCATCGAGAGAGAGGCGCAACGCCCTCAACCCGTAGAACAGACGTGACCGTATCGTCGCCGCCGGCACATCGAGCTCGGCGGCCACATCGACCGCCGACCGTCCCTGATAGTAGACCTCGACGACGGCGCGGCGGTGCTCGTCGCTCAAACGGTGCAGCGCCTCCTCGACCACCCATGATCGCAACAACTCGTCGATGTTGTCGGCAACGGCGACGTCAACCGTCACACCGACACCAGGTCGAATGGATCGGGCTCGCGTCGCGTCGACGATCACGTTGCGAAGGATCGCGAAGAGCCACGTGCGCAACGAAGCGATATCTGGATCGAACCGGCGCCCGGCGCGCCATGCGCGAACGAACGTCTCCTGCACCACCTCTTCTGCAAGACCCTGATCGCCGAGTGTGCGCACCGCAAAGCCGTACAGCTCTCCCGAGTGCGCGTGCACGGCAGCGCGCACGCCGGCGTCGCTCCCCAAGCCATCGTCTCGTTCGATCAGCCTCAGTCGCACGCGCACCGACGGCTCCTCTTGCTCGTCACGGAAAGAGTACGGTTTGCGAGCGCCTTCTGTTCAACGAGACGCGTGATTGGTGTGTCGACCTCCGACGGGAGGCCGATGGTCAGTAGACGGCGACGAGGTCGAGCACCATGATGAGGTCGGTCGATGCGGGGAGGCCGAGGTCGGCGTTCCCAGCCTCGCCGAACGCCTCGGCGAACGGGATGTGGACCTGACGTCGACCGCCGACCTTCATGCCCTCGACGGCCTTTTCGATTCCGGGCGGCAGTTGGGCGGCGCCGGGAATGAACGTCAGCGGCGAGCCGGTCTCCCACGACGAGTCGAGCTGCTTGCCGTCCACCGCGCTGAACGCCAGCAGTTGCACGGCAACCGTCTGACCGCTCTCGATGCCGGGGCCGTCGCCGACGATCTCGTCGATGAACGTCTGCTCGGCTTGGTTCGGTGTCGGTGGGATCGTGACGACGGGGATATCGGCGGGATCCGGCTTGGCGATGATCGCCACGGCATCGATGACGAAGGTCAAGGCATCGCCCGGTTGGATGACGTCGGTGCTCGGTGGGGCGTCGCCGTAGGCCAATGCTGCCGGGATGTCGAGCTGGCGGCGGCCGCCGGCCTTCATCCCTGCGAGGCCCTGATCCCAGCCCTTGATGACCTGGCCGGCGCCGATCGTGACCGACAGCGGTGCACCGCGGTCGTAGCTGTTGTCGAACTCGGCACAGTTGGCGGTGCGCACGCCGATGTACTGGACGATCAGCGTGTCGCCGTCGACGGCCGCGGCACCCGTGCCGTCGGTCAGATCTGTGGTCACCAATTCGGTCGGTGGCGTGGCGGGGATCTTCACCAGCGGCTTGGCGAGCGCACCGGCGACGGTCGTGTTGGTGGCAGCGGGGGAGCAGGGCGTGTTCGCACCGGACGAGGCAGTGCTGTTGTCGCCGCATGCGGCAAGCAGGCCGATCATCGCGACGGGGAGGAGGAGGGTGCGCAAAGGCATCCGACGACGTTAGCGCCGCAGTACTTGAGTCCGGTATGCACCAGGTGAGACACCGACCACACGTCGGAACTGGCGCGTGAGGGCGCTCTGGTCGTAGTAACCGCACCGTGCAGCCACGTCGGAGAGGCTGCACTCGGTCGTCGCCAGCAACCCGATCGCGCGTTCCACCCGGAAGCGCACGAGCAGTTGACGCACCGACAATCCGATGATGCGTCGCGTCGCTCGCTCGAGCTGCACGACCGACATCGCGGCTGCTGCGGCGACGTCGCCGACGCGGACCTGATCGGTGCAATGACTGCGCAGGTAGGCGACGGCGGCCGCAACCCCGGCGTGCGCGGTCGGGGCGTCGCCCGCGGCGCGGAGGTCGACCGAGAGGCTGGCAAGGAACGAACTTCCGTCGACCTCGGCGATCAACACCTTGGTGGTCACGTACCAACCGAGCGTGCCGTCCGGGCGGCGAATCAACTCGAGCTGGTTGCGCAGCGGCTGACGCGACGACCACAACTCCGCGTCCTGGTGCGAGTACGAGGCGGCAAGTTCGGCATCGAACAGCTCCTCGACATGTTTGCCGACGACGTCGTCGGGGCTGCGAGCACCCGCCCGATCGGCAAATGCCTGGTTGACGACCAGGTAGGAACCGGCCTGATCCTTGGCGCAGAACATCACGTGCGGCACGTCGTCGAGCAGGTCGGCCATGGCGCGCAGCACATCCACGACGTTGATCCTTGTACGAATCCGACGGCGCGATGGTGCTCATCGAACCTAGACGCGTGGTGTTGCGTAGAGGTGATGATTGCTTCCATGGATGACGTACAGGCCGCCAGCGCTCCGCCGAACGATGAACACGAGATCGAGCAAGCGGTGGAGCAAGCGATCGCGCTGGCCGACACACTGCTGCGCGAAGCCCTGACCAACTCGACCCGGCGCGAGCGGCGCCAACTCGAACGCCTCGGTCGACTGGTGGCGGATCCTGCTGGTCGCGAACTGGTGCAACGGCTGACCGACGACGTGTTGCGGATCTCATCGAATCGTCGCGCCGGTCGTCGCTTCGCCGATGTGATCGCCGAGCAAGGGCTGGCGACGTCGCTGACGCGAGTCGATCGGGCGCTCCTCAGCGCCGGCGCCAAGCTGGCGCCCTTCGTTCCGCAGATCGTGATGCCGCTGGTTCGCCGGCGCATCCTGGCCGAGACCGCAGGGGTGGTGCTGCCGGCGGAGGACCCACGGTTCGCCGCCCATGCGGCACGGCGACGCGACGAAGGGATCGGCCTGCTCGTCAACCCGCTCGGCGAGTCGATTCTCGGCAACGACGAGGCCAGGCGTCGCGTGGATCAGGTGTTGGAGAAGCTGCGTCGTCCCGACGTGGCGGCCGTGTCGATCAAGGCGTCGGCGCTGGTCGCCAACCTCGATGCGCTCGACTTCGACCGGAGCGTCGAGCGGATCTGCGAGCCGCTGCGCGAGATCTACCGGGTGGCCCTGGTGAAGGAGCCGCGTGGGTTCGTCAACCTCGACATGGAGGAGTACCGAGACCTGCAACTGACCGTCGTCGCGTTCACCACGGTGCTCGACGAACCGGAGTTTCATCATCTCGAGGGCGGCATCGTCCTGCAGGCCTACCTTCCCGACAGCCACGATGTGCTCGAGCACCTCGGTCGGTGGGCCAGCGCTCGGCGACGCAACGGTGGTGCCGGCATCAAGGTCCGCATCGTGAAGGGCGCGAACCTGGCGATGGAAGCCGTCGAAGCCGAACTGCACGACTGGATCGCTGCGCCGTACCCGACGAAGGCCGATGTCGATGCCAGTTACAAGCGGATGCTCGAGTCGGCACTTCGGCCCGAATGGGACGACGCGGTTCGGGTGGGCGTCGCCAGTCACAACCTGTTCGATGTGGCCTGGGCGTTGGTTGTACGCGGCCGCCTGCCGGTGGACCAACGGGCGCGGGTCGAGTTGGAGATGTTGGAGGGCATGGCTCCGGCGCAGAGCCGGGCGGTGCGCAAGATGGCGGGATCGCTGATGCTGTACGCCCCCGTGGTGCAGCACGACCAGATCGACGCCAGCATCGCCTACCTGGCCCGGCGACTCGACGAGAACACGGCACCGGAGAACTTCCTTCGTGCCCTGTTCACGATCACGCCCGGCTCGACCGAGTTCGCGACGCAGGCCGAGCGATTCCGTCGCTCTGTGGCCGACCGGCACCAGGTCCCGACCGCACGCCGGCGCTTCGCTGCCCCGACGCACGGCTCGACGTTCTGCAATGAACCCGACAGCGATCCGACCAACCCCGCAGTGCGAGACATGCTGCACGCGGCCGTTCGGTCTCCGCTGACGCGGCGTGACCCGAAGGTGCTCGACACGACGGCGGAGATCGATCTCGTCGTGGCCAAGGCGGTGGCGGCGCAGCCCCGGTGGGCTGGCGCCGATGCAGCGTCGCGGGCGCAGATCCTCGCTGCGGTCGTCGGCGTGCTGCGTCGTGAACGTTTCGACACCATCCAGGTGATGGCCGACGAGGCGGTGAAGGTCGCCCGCGAGGGTGACCCCGAAGTCAGCGAGGCGATCGACTTCGCCAAGTACTACGCGACAGTCGGCGTCGAGGTGCTCGAGCAGCAGCGGGCGCAGGGCGCTGCACCCGCGCCGCGCGGCGTCGTCGTGGTGGCGTCGCCGTGGAACTTCCCGTATGCCATCCCCGCGGGTGGTGTGCTCGCCGCGCTTGCTGCAGGCAACTCGGTGATCCTCAAGCCGCCTCCCGAGGCGCGCCGCACCGCACAGCACCTCGTCGAGCAACTGCACCGCGGTGGTGTCCCTGACGACGTCGTGCAGTTCGTCGCCTGTCCCGACGACGAGGTCGGTCGTCGCCTGATCAGCCATCCCGATGTTGGCTCGGTGATCCTGACCGGCGCGTACGAGACGGCTCGACTGTTCCGCTCGTGGAACCCGGCGATGCACCTGTTGGCCGAGACCAGCGGCAAGAACGCCATCGTCATCACCCAGGCCGCGGATCTCGATCTGGCGATCCGCGACCTGGTGCGATCGGCGTTCGGACACGCCGGACAGAAGTGCTCGGCGGCGAGCCTGGCGATCGTCGAAGCAGCGCTGTACGACGACGATTCGTTCATGGAGCGCCTCGCCGACGCCACCCGAAGCCTGGTGGTCGGCCCGCCGAGTGATCCCGGGAGTGTGGTCGGACCGGTCATCGGAGCACCGACGACCAAGCTGCGGCGTGGCCTGACGCAACTCGACAACGGTGAACGCTGGTTGGTCGAGCCCCGCGATCTGGGTGACAACGTGTGGTCACCGGGGGTGCGCGTCGGCGTGCGGCCCGGGTCGTGGTTCCACCTGACCGAGTGCTTCGGGCCGGTGCTCGGTGTCATGCGTGCCGACGATCTCGATCACGCGATCGAACTGCAGAACGCGACCCCGTACGGCTTGACCGGTGGGATCCACTCGCTCGACGAGGCCGAGGTCGATCGTTGGCTCGACGCTGTTCGTGTCGGCAACGCGTACATCAACCGCGGCATCACCGGGGCGATCGTGCAGCGGCAGCCGTTCGGTGGATGGAAGCGATCATCTGTCGGCTGTGGCCCGAAGGCCGGCGGGCCCGACTACGTCGCCGAGATGGTCACGGCGGCACCTGCCGAGATCGACCTCGGCGCAGCCGAGCGTTCGTACCGCGACGCCTGGACCCACTGGTTCAGCAGCAGCCACGACCCGACCGGTCTGATCAGCGAGCGCAACGAGTTGCGGTACTGCCACCTCGATGGCGTCGTGCTGCGGTACGGATCAGACACGCCCGGTGGAGCAGTCGCGGCGGCACGGTTGGCCGCCGGACTGTGCGGCACGCTCGTCACGTTCTCCGATGCCACCACCGAATCCGACGAGGCACTGGTCGCCCGGCTCGGCGCGTTGGGCGTGGAGCGGGTCCGCCTCGTGACGGCCGAGAGTGGTCGGCTGCGAGCCGGTTGCGAGGCGCTCGGCATCGAGATCGATGGCGAGCCTGTCTCGGTCAGCGGTCGTCGTGAGCTTCGTCGTTGGGTGCGCGAGCAGGCGATCAGCCGGACAGCACATCGTCACGGCCGCGTCGCCCCATGAGCCACGGTTGTTCGGCCTCGGCCATCGGTGTGCTCGGCGGGCCCTGCACGAACGGCCACAGCTCTTCTGCCATCCGCCGGTAGTTGCCGCTGGCCCGCAACTCGCCGAGCAATGCGTACAGGCCGAGGTTGATCCGCTGGATGAACACGAACGCCCGCGGCACGGTCGCGTACTGCGAGATCGGACTGGTGCGGTCGAACGTGTGGCGCACGATCCTGCTGGCGTATTCCGAGGACCAGGTGACGACCTTGTCTTCCTTGACGCTCTCGTAGAACTGCCCGAAGTACTCGCCGATCTCGTCGTCGTCTGCGGGCGCGCCACGTCGCAGCATGCCCGCTTCTTCGACGATCCGCCGGAAGGTCGGCACATCGTGCTCGTAGGCCGCTGACCTGACCATTCCCACGAACGTGGCCATCTCCGCGTCGGTGAACTGCTTGACGAGCCCGAAGTCCAAGAACGTGACCCGGCCGTCGCCATGGAACAGGTAGATGCCCGGGTGCGGGTCGCCGTTGAACCGGTGCATGCCGTACAGGCTGCGGAACACGAAACGGAACAAGCACTCTCCGGCGAGGTCGCGCTCGTGTTGCGACCACTGGATCATCTCCTGCCAGGTGGCGCCGGTGACGAGGTCGCTGGTCAGCACGCGTGATGTCGAGTGCGACGCCAGCACGTCGGGTACGTGGATGAACGGGTGGCCGCGGAAGAAGTCGGCGAAGGCCTGCTGGTTGGCCGCCTCGAGGGCATAGTCGAGCTCGTCGATCAGGCGCTCGCGGATCTCGGCGACCATGTCGTCGGGGTCGAGCCCACCGAAGCCCTGCTTCAGGAGGGCGCCGAGCAGGCCGGCGTTGCGCAGGTCTGCCTCGATGGCCGCGCCCACGCCGGGGTACTGCACCTTCACGGCGACGGCGCGCTCGAGGCCGGTCGCCGGATCCATGACGACGGCACGGTGAACCTGACCGATGCTGGCCGAGGCGATCGGCTCTGGGTCCCACTCGACGAACACATGGTCGGGTGGCGCACCCAACTCTCGCTCGATGACACCTGCAGCCAGTTCGGCGCTCATCGGGGGAGCGTTGGACTGCAACTCGGCCAGCGCGATGCGCATCGGCTCCGGCAATCCTTCATGGACGTAGCTGGCCATCTGGCCAAGCTTCATCAATGCGCCCTTCATGTTGCCGAGGCGTTCGGTGATCGCTTCGGCCGTGCGCAGTTCGCGCGCTCGATCGAGCTCGACGCGTCGCTCGGCCGAGGCGAACAGCTTGCGCGCCGCGGTGGTTGCGTAGGTGCTGCCGACCTGCATCCCCAGCGTGGCGATGTCGATGTTGCGGCGGCCGCGAACCGAGCGACGCACGAGCGCGGCTGCACCGACGCCAAGTGCGATCCATGCGAGCAGTCGTTTGCTCATCGCGACCGTTCGACGACCGAGCGGCATGCACGGATCAGGGTGGGCACGAACTGCTTGGCGTTGGCGACGACCGCGTCGTGATCGCCGTCGACCCGGAAGGCTTCGGCGTCGGGGATTGCCTCGAACAGGCGAACCTGCCGTCGTACCGGCACAACGCGATCGCGCATCGTGATGAGCGTCGATGTCGGCACGTCGACGTCGCCGATCCACTCCCGTGACGAGAAGTTGCCGATGGCGCGGCCGGCCTCGAGCACAGCGCGCCACTCATGCGTCGAGGCTTGCTCGACTGCCCACGGTTCCCACTGGTCGGCCTTGCGTTGCAGGTAGAACTGCTCGGTCAGCCACTGGCGTGTCTGCACCGGTGTCAGCCTGGCGACGGCGGCCAGGCCGGAGACGCCGAGAAAGCTCATCCGTTCCTGGCGCGACGTGGAGAAGTGCGACGACGTCGCGCACATCACCAGACCGGAGGTGCGTTGCCGATGACGTCGCCAGATCAGCTGGGCGATCGGCCCACCCATCGAGTACCCGACCGGGATGAACTGCTCGATCCCCAACACGTCGCAGACGGCGACCACGTCGTCGGCGCAGTCTTCCAGGCGGAAGGTCTTGCGCGAGCGAATGCCCCGCCCGTGCCCGCGGTGGTCGATCGCCACGACTCTGAAGTGCTCTGCCAGCTGTCGGTAGCACGTGAACCAGTTGAGGTCCGCCGTCGCCGTCCAGCCGTGCAGCAGCACCACGGCGGGCGCTCCGACCGGTCCGTCGAGCGTGCGCACGAACGTGGTGCCCCGGCCGGGGAGGTGCATCGCTGCGCCCGGCGGTAGATCGGGCGGCATGCCGTGTTCACGCCGAGCCATGCAGGCCTCGCTCGCAATCCTGCACTAGGCGGACTCCACCTTGATGACTCGCACGCGGAGTTGTCCCGTCGGCGCCTCGTACTCGACCCAGGTCCCTTCGCCGGCGCCGAGTAGCGCCGCGCCGAGGGGGGAGTGAGGGCTCATCACGTCGAGGTCGCCAATCTTCTCCTCCATGTGACCGACCAGGTACCGCTCTGCCATCGAGTCGTCGTCGCCTTCGTAGACGATGGTCACGATCGAGCCGGTCGAGACCGTGCCGTCGTCGGCACCTTCGATGATCTCGGCGGTCTCGATGATGTGCTCGAGCTCGCGGATGCGACCCTCCATGTGGCCCTGCTCGTCCTTGGCCGCGTGGTAGTCGCCGTTCTCGCTGAGATCGCCCATCAACCGGGCGGTCTCGATCTTCTGGGCAACCTCGATACGGCCCCTGGTGGTCAGGTCGTGGAACTCCGCCTGCAGTCGTTCGAATGCGGAGCTGGAGAGCTGCGTCGTCGCCATAGGGGGAAAACGCTATCGCCACGTAACATCTCGGGCCATGGCTTATCGAATTGCGGTGATCGGCGGCGACGGCATCGGCCCCGAGGTGACGGCCGAAGCGTTGAAGGTCGTACAGGCGGCGGGCGTCGACATCGACACCACCAGCTACGACCTCGGCGGTGCCCGCTACCTGCGTGACGGCGAGATCTTGTCGGATGCGATCCTCGACGAGCTCCGTGGGTTCGACGCCATCCTGCTCGGTGCGGTCGGCACCCCCGAGGTTCCACCGGGCGTGATCGAGCGCGGGCTGCTGTTGAAGATGCGCTTCGATCTCGACCTCTACGTCAATCAACGGCCGTTCGTCGGCACGGCACCGGGTCATACCGAGCCGCACGATTTCGTCGTGATCCGCGAGAACACCGAGGGACCGTACGTCGGCGAAGGCGGCGTGCTGCGCAAGGGCACACCGCATGAGGTCGCGACGCAGGGCTCGGTCAACACGCGGATGGGCGCTGAGCGCGCCATCCGGTTCGCGTTCGAGTTGGCCGTGCAACGCGGCAAGGCGGATCCGCCCGGTCGACAGCACGTCACCCTGGTGCACAAGACCAACGTGCTCACGTTCGCCGGCGATCTGTGGCAGCGGGCGTTCAACGCGGTTGCCGCCGACTATCCGCAGGTCGGCACGGCCTACAACCACGTCGATGCGGCGTGCATCTACTTCGTGCAGGATCCACATCGGTACGACGTGATCGTGACCGACAACTTGTTCGGCGACATCCTCACCGACCTCGGTGGAGCCGTCAGCGGTGGGATCGGTCTGGCGTCGTCGGCAAACCTCAACCCCGCTCGTACGGGCCCGTCGATGTTCGAACCGGTACACGGCTCGGCCCCCGACATCGTCGGGACCGGTAAGGCCAACCCCATCGCGGCCATCCTCAGCGCTGCCTTGATGCTCGATTTTCTCGGCGAGGGCGACGCCGCGACACGGGTTCGTGCTGCCTGCGCGGCGCACACTGGTATCGGCAGCACCAGCGAGATCGGTTCCCAAATCGCCGCGGTCGTGGCAGGCTAGACCGCAACCTCACATCCGACGTCGCCTCTGGCCTCGGATCTGCACAGCGGGAGCCAGCGATGCCCATCCAAGC
>JANMNE010000296.1:0-4759 GCA_031373785.1 Ilumatobacteraceae bacterium | reverse complement strand
CTCAAGGCGCAGCAGCGACCCAAACTCGAGTTGTACGACGACTCGTTGTTCTTCACGCTGAAGACCCTGTGGTACGTCGATGAAGAGGACGCAGTCGAGACCGGCGAGATCCACATCTTCTTGGGCCGTGACTTCGTCGTGGTCATCCGGCACGGCGCAGGATCCGAGCTCGGCTCGGCCCGGGCCCAGCTCGAGCGCAACCGCGAGATCCTGACCCTCGGCCCATCGGCGGTCGTCTATGCCGTGTGCGATGTGATCGTCGACGGCTACGAATCGGTCGGGGCCGCGCTCGAGATCGACGTCGACGAAGTCGAGACCTCGGTGTTCTCCGAACAGCGCACCAAGGACTCGGCACGAATCTACACCCTCAAGCGTGAGATCGCCGAGATGCGTCGAGCCTGTTCTCCGCTGCGCGACCCGTTGCGGCGACTCTCCACCGGCCTCGTGCCCCTAGTCGATGAGTCCACCGAACACTTCTTCCGTGACGTCGCCGACCACGTCGCCCGGGTCTCGGAGAGCATCGACACCCTCGACATGCTGCTGTCCACTGCGTTCGAAGCACACTTGGCTGCTATCTCGGTCCAACAGAACGAAGACATGCGCAAGATCTCGGCATGGGTCGCCATCGCCGCGGTGCCGACCATGCTGGCCGGCATCTACGGGATGAACTTCGATCACATGCCGGAACTGCGATCCAGTTGGGGCTACCCGGCGATCCTGCTGGTCATGTTCGGCGCCTGCTTCGGCCTGTACCGAAAGTTCAAGAACGCCGGTTGGCTCTAGCTCGAGCGATCAGCATCCCGCCGCCCCGCTGACGGCGCCGCCGATCCCCCGTTCACCGGGCAGACTCTACGGCGTGTTCGGAATCACGACCATCAGCTACCTGCCGGCCGACGATGTCGACGACTCCGCCCTGCCCGCTGGGGAGCTGATCCAGCATCTCGAGGACGACATCGACGGCTGGTGGGTGTCGGCGACGCGGTACGACGACACCATCGAGATCCGCATCTACGACGTGGCCACGGTGTGGCTCGACGCCAGCCTGCAGTTCTGCACGGTGCGACCGGCGTTCGACATCGGCGACGCGTGGCTCGCCTTCCAACTCGAACGACACGTATTGCCGATCGTGCGGATGATGCGCGGTCACGCTGTGTTCCACGCGGGTGCCGTGCGCACCGATCGCGGCGCCGTGTTGGTGTTGGCCGACGGGCAGGGCGGCAAGAGCACCGCGACCGCCCTCTTGCTGGCCGATGGCGCCGGATTCATCAGCGACGACCAGACCGCTGTCACCATCGCGCGCGAGGCGATCGGCACACCGTGGCTGCGCCTTCGCCAGCCGAGTGCGCAGCTCGCCCCGGCCGGGGCCGACACCCGACTCGAAGGAGACGGCCGCATCGTGATCGCCCTCGACTCGGCAACGGACCCGGTGCCGATCGCCGGGCTGCTGTTGCTCGGCGAACGTTCCGACGGGGGCGACGTCGCCAGGGTCGAGCCGGTCGAAGGTGCGGCGGCTGTGACCGCGCTGTTGAGCCAGGTGTTCTGCGGCGGACTCGTCGACACCGCCCTCGTCGAGCGGCACTTCCGGGTCGCCACGGATCTGGCTGCGAGCCTTCCTGTCGCCCGGTTGTCGGTGCCCCACGGCCCACCGTGGCCGACGGTCTTGCCGCACATCGAACGATGGTTGCAGGACTACGGTTCGCGGCATGACTGAGCCCTTCAACGACATGATCCTCGGTGAGAGCGAGCTGCGCGAGCTCTACCGCATGCCGGCCGACACGACCCGCCAGAAGGTGCTCGGCAGCCTCGATCAACACGCCCGCGCCTTCATCAGCGCGTCGCCATTCGTCCTCATCGGCACGACGTCGCCGATCGACGGCAGTGGTGATGTCTCGCCCAAAGGTGGGCCGCCCGGGTTCGTCGTCGTGCTCGACGATCAGCGCCTCGCCATCCCCGATCTGGCGGGCAACAACCTGCTCGACTCGATCACCAACATCGTCAACGGCTCGGGCATCGGGTTGCTGTTCCTCGTCCCCGGCGTCGACGAGACGCTGCGCGTCAACGGTCATGCCTGCCTCACGACCGACGCCGACGTGCTCGATGCCTGCGCGGTGAAGGATCGCCGCCCGAGGGCCGCCATCGGCGTGTTCGTGATGCAGCAGTACATGCATTGCGCCAAGGCCCTCCGGCGCAGCGAGCTCTGGGATGCACACAGCTGGCCGGAGCGCGATTCGTTGCCCACGCTCGGCTGCATCGCCCGCGACCAGATCCCGTCCCTGCGCGAGGTGACCGCCGAATCGATCGACGAGAACCTCGAGCGCAGCTACGCCGCCACGATGTGGGAAGTCGGCGGCATCACGCCCTAGACGATTGGCTCCAAGGGGGCGGCGCGCTCCGACGCCATTCGGCGAAGTGCGTACTTTCAACGCGACCTGTGTGCTCCGAAAGTACGCACTTCCCCGCGCAGACCGTGAATTTGGCACCCAGATGCAGAACTCGTCACCCGCCCGATCACTACTCGCCGACGACCACTGACACCCCTTGGAGCCAATCATCTAGGTGGTCACGCGCCGACCGTCGTCACGACCGTCCTCACGACGGTCATGCGACGGCCACATCAGTCGGCGGGCGGGCGGCCGAGGTATGACGAGGCCTGCAGGTTGAACAGGCGCGCGTAGGTGCCCCCGGCTGCCAGCAGCGCGTCGTGGGCGCCGTGCTCGACGATGCGCCCTCCTTCGAGCACGTAGATGCGATCTGCGGAGGCGACCGTGGAGAAACGGTGCGACACGACGACCACAGCACGACCGGCGGCCAGCCGGCGAAGGCTGGCGAACGTGTCGGCCTCGGCTTGGGCATCGATCGACGCGGTGGGCTCATCGAGGATCAGCAGCGGCGCGTCGCGGTAGAACACACGAGCGATCGCCAGACGTTGCCACTGGCCGATCGACAGGTCGGTGCCACCGATCCACCGCGGCCCCAACAAGGTGTCGAGGTCGGCGCCGTGCTCCGACCCCACTTCGCCGGCATCGGCGTCGGCCAACGCGGCGCGCAGCCGTTCGTCGTCGCCGGCCGCGTCGATCCGCCCCAGGCTGACGTTCTCCCCCAGGGTCAGTTCGTACCGCTCGTAGTCCTGGAAGATCACCGCGATCTGTTGGCGTAGCCCTGCCGCGGGCAGGTCCGCGGTGTCGGCTGAGCCCCACCACATGCGTCCAGATGTGGGACGAAAGAGTTGGGCCAACAACTTCGACACCGTTGTCTTGCCCGACCCATTCGGCCCGACGAGGGCGACGACCTCGCCGGGGTTGACCTCCAGGTCGATGTCGCTGATCGCGTCGCTGTCGCCGCTGGGATAGCGAAACGACACATGGTCGAGGCGCACCCCATGGAACGCGGGGACCGGCACGGTCGAGGGATGATCGCCCGCCGACGAGTACTCGTCGAGGAACGCAAACGTCTCGGTCAGGAACAGGCCGTGTTCGTACGTCGACGACAGAGCGGCCACGACCCCGTTGGCCCGCGTCGCCAGCAGCGCGATCGCCGCCAGAGCTGTTCCTGCTTCGGCGATCGTCAAACGCCCGCTGTCGACGAACTTCAGCACCAGGCCGCCGGCTGCGCCCAGCACGATGGCGTTGCTCAACCGAGAGAGCACCGTGAGGCGCAACTGGTCGCGGAGCAGCTTGCGTTGCCGTTCGATGCGCTGGTCGTAGAGCCCACGAAACGTCGTGAGGAAGTGCTGGCCGAGGTTGAACGAGCGGATCTCCTTGGCCGGCGCCTTGCTGGTCAGCAGCGACAGCATGTACTCGCGGCGGCGTTCGTTCTCGGTGGTCTCGACCTGGAACGACCACGTCAGCCGACCGACTCGCATCGACACGACCACCAACGGCACCGCTGCCAACACGCTGATCAACGCCAGCGGTGGGCTGATGACGACGAGCGCGATGGCCGCGGCCAATGCCCCGAAGCCCGACGTCATCAGACCGCTCAGTGACATCACCACCCCATACGGGCGGTCGACGATGTTGGTCATCGTGCGCTCGAGACGATCATGGAACGACGGATGTTCGAAGTCGATCAGCGCGGCCCGGCTGGCGGCCTCGCCGACCATGCCCTGCACCTCGCGGGCGACCTGCTCGCCGGCAAGCCAGCTGAGCTGGTTGCTGACGACGGCGACCACGCCGCCGATGGCCAACCCGGCGACGAACACGGCGACCGGCCCGACCAGCCGGCCCACCGGGGCATCACCGCCGACATCGACGAACCGGCCCAACACCACCTTCAGGACCACGAGCTCGACCAGCAGCAGCATCCCGCTGAACGTGTTGAGCACGACCGTGCCGATGAACGCGCGTCGCGCCGCGTGCCAGACGACTGCGACGGAGCGAGCCACCAGCCTCGGTAGATCGCGTAGGCGCTTCACGCCTCGGCCGTGGCGACCAGGTGCCCGACGAACTCGGCCGCCTTGCTGGCACGACCCAAGAGATCGGGGAACTGCTGGCGCAGCTCGCGTTCCAATTCGTCGATGGTCAGGCCCTTCGCCACCAGGTCGAGCCCCGCACGCCACATCGCACCCTTGGCCCCGAGCTGCGGCACGTGGGTCTTGGCCAGGCGGGCCAGATCGTCGGTCGTCAGGATCGAGGCGAAGAACGTCGACTGGTTGAACAGGCGACGGGCCGTCCCCTCGCCCACGGTGACCCGCCACGTCACCCGCTCGTCGTCGACGTTGACGTTGATCGTCGCGCTGACCACGTCGCCGGCGTGGACG
>JANMNE010000290.1:0-1808 GCA_031373785.1 Ilumatobacteraceae bacterium | reverse complement strand
GCGGTTGGAGCGTGCTATGGGTTCCAGCGCACACCGGCGTCGCTGCAGAACGATGTTGTCTTTGCCTTGCCTTCGGACACGCACGCTCCGTCGATGAGTTGTCGGTTGCCGATCGGTTCGTCGATGTTGACGGTGTAGCGGACCTGCGCGTTGCCAGGGCAGGTGTGGGCGCCGGCGGTTGCGCGCTCGACGCTGAAGGTGATGACGATTCGGGTCTGTGAGAGTTGAACGTTGGGTGCGTTGACGTTCCCGGTGATGCCGTCGTTGCACCCGAGGCGCGTGACCTGAGCGATGAAGGACTGCGCTGTGGTGCTGGGCGCGGCCTCTGGTGAGGCATTCCATACGGCGACATCGGCGTCCGCCAGCGCAGGGATCGTCGAAGGCGAAACGGATGACAGCGTTCCCGACGGAGGATCGTTGAGTTTCGGTCGCGGCGCGGTAGGCAGTGATTGGTAGCCGGTGGGGTCGAATAGAGCGGCGGGCACGGTGATCGTCTCGTCGGTGACGAGTGTCTCGGTCGTTGTTGCCGTTCCGAGCTGGTCGACGGTGTTCGTGAACTGGTGCTGTGTCACGGTGGTGCCATCGGCTGGGTCCACCCACCAGTCCAGGATTTGCAATGTCGGGTGGTCGGCGGTGTTGCCGTACCCGGCGGAGCCCTCGCCGCGGAATTCCCACAGTGTGCTTGGTCGACCTCGACTGTCGACATGATCGCCTGCAACCTGACTGGCCTCGTCGCTGAACAGCCGGACGTACGGTCGCTCATCTGGTGCAAGTTCAGACGACAGTGTCAGGGCGTAGATCCCACCGGTCCCGTTGTCGCCGAGGACGAACGGCTCGTCGTTGGGGCCGATGCAACCCAACCGTGCGTTTCGATACTCGCCTCGTTCGTACGAACCGGTCGGATAGATCGCGCTCCCCGTCGAGATCTGATCGTGGGTGCTGCCGTCGGGATAGGTGATCGTGGTGCGCCACTGTCGGCCGGTTCGGTCGGAGTACGTGTCGACGACCGCGGTGGGGAAGGTTCCGATGGTGTCGATCGGCCGATCGCACGACAACTGCGCCTCGATCGACACCTCGACCCGGGTGTGATGCACATCGATCACGCCGGCTGGGCCGACCGACGGCTGAGAGTCGTCGCGGCGCACGATCGCAACCAGCCCAACGATCGCCACCACCACGAGGATCGCTGCCGCTGCGGTCACCCACCTCGAGCTGCCCTGGCGCGGCGTGGGCTGATGCTGGTCGAGGTCGATCGCCGACGGCGCTTCTGGTGCGGCATTGCTCAACTCGTGCATGGCACGAGCGACATGCGGAGACCACTGGGTGCTCATGACAGGCGTTCCTCCAAGGTTCGGCGCGCATCGGTCAGCGCCCGCTCGGTGCTGCGACGCGACAGACCCAACGTGCGGGCGATCTCATCGACGGACAAGTCGTGCCAGTAAGCGAGATAGAGCACCGACCGCTCGCGCAGCGACAGCCGCCCAATCGCATCACGAACCTCAAAGCTCACCATCGGTTCGTCGGCCGGCTCAGCACGCGCCGCGACTTGTTCACGGTGTGCTCGTCGGCGATCGGAACGACCAAGCCCGCGTGACTCGTTCAGAACTGACCGGAACAGGTAAGCACGGTGCTCGGTCACGGTCGGCCACGACGGCGACGTCATCGCCTTCACAACTGCGTTCGCTACGACGTCCTCCGCCAACGACACACCGACAAGGGTGGTCGCGAAACGGATCAGCTCGTCGGCGTGCTTGCCGTACAGCTCCTCATCGCGGACATCCACCAACCGTACGATGCCGCACAACCCC
>JANMNE010000281.1:0-7980 GCA_031373785.1 Ilumatobacteraceae bacterium | reverse complement strand
ACGGGACAGCAATTCCAGGGCCCGAACAGCACACCCGACCCCGTCTACATCTTGTTCGAGGACTTCACCCACGTGAAGTTCTATCGGCTTTCATTGAGGGCATCCGTCGAGCTCGATGCTGACCCGTTCAACGAACGGTTCCATCACGTCGACGACTGGGTGCCCCAGCGGCTCGTGACGGCGACCGGCCCGAACCCGTTGCCTCGTTGACGGATTTCCGCGAAGAGTGCGAGTGCCCCAAGGGATTCGAACGCCGAATTCAGCGTCAGCTGACTCGCGCCACTTGTCAACGCCGCTGACGGCAGGCACGATGTGCGCATGCACTACACCGTCACCGAGGGCCACGTCGTCACCGAAGCAGAGGCGCTGGCCGAGATCGAGGCTCGCGGTTGGTACGGGTTCGTGCGCGACGTCGCCGTCACCGAAGACGAGGAGCTGCATTGGCACGACTTCGATGCGGTGCTCTACGTGATGCAGGGCACTGCCAGAGCGTCGACCCCGACCGGCATCGTCGAAGCGGGGCCCGGCGTGCTTGCCGAAGCCAAGGCGGGATGGGTTCACGCCGACATCGCCGGCACGACCTACCGGGGAGTGTTCGGATTCAGCGTCGACCCGGAGCAGATGACCCAACCGATCAACAAGCCACCCGTCGACGTCAGCTGACGCCGAGTCGGGTCACAACCCGTGCGAGCGTTGGCGCACTGGAGCGATCTGCAGGATCACCCGCTCGCTCTCGATGTCGCCCTGGTAGTCCTTCGATGTGTACTTCTGCGAGAGGGCATCGATGTGCGCCCGTGCCTGCGGGCCACGGATCTCACCGGCGACCGTGCCGCGCACTTCGGCGTAGGCATACGGATTCTCCGTGCTCCACACGGCGACCGTCACGTTCGGATCAGCCGTGATCGAGGTGTACTTGGCGCGGTGGATCTCGGTGTTGATCAGCAGATGATCGTCGTCGGCATCGACCCACATCACGTGGGTGGCGATGGCACCGCTGGGGAGGTGAAACGAGATCGAACCGAAGTTCTTGCGGCGGGCAAGGTCGCGAATCTTTGGATCAAGCATCGGGTCACGATACGTGCTTCGATGGTGGAATGCGTCAACTGAACGTGCTGGGCGAGGAACTGCAACCCTGCTCAATGGACCCCTTGACCGGCTACTACCGAACCGGTTGCTGCGAGAACCGTGGTGACGATCCCGGCCTCCACGTGGTGTGCGTCGTAGCCACCGACGAGTTCCTCGCCTTCTCCCGGGCGGTCGGCAACGACCTGTCGACGCCCATGCCACAGCACGGCTTCGCCGGCCTGAGTGAGGGCGACCAGTGGTGCCTGTGCGCGGCTCGTTGGCAAGAGGCGTTCGAAGCTGGCGCCGCGCCGATGGTGCGACTGGCGTCGTCACATCTCTCGGCGTTGGAGTACTCGAGCCTCGCCGACCTACGCGCTCACGCCATCGACGGCTGAGGCCACTGATCGTCACGCCGCACGATGTCGCCGTCCCACATGATGGCCATGGCTCTGTAGCCGGCGAACCGGGTGACCCACTCGATGCCATCGAGACCCATCACGAAGGCAGTCGTGGCGAACGCATCGGCCCACGTGAGGTGCGGGCCGACCACGGTCATCGATGCAAGGTCCTGCGCCGGCTGGTCCGTTCGGCCATCCCAGAGGTGACGACCACGTGCCGCGGTACCCGAGGTCGCCACGGCGTCGCCGGTGACCTCGACGATCGCCCGGATGGCGCGAGGGTCGTCGCTGTTGGGATCGCCAATGGCAACTCGCCACGGCGCGCCGCCGCCGGCGGTGCCGCGGGTCTGGATGTCGCCGCCGACCGATAGGTACCACTGCCGCAAGCCCGCTCTGTCGAGGCGCTGTGCTGCCAGCTCGGTCGCCCACCCCTTCACGAACCCGGCCGGATCGATGGCCGTGCCGCCGGGCCGCCGGGCCCGAAACGCGCCGTCACTGGCATGTTCGAGCCAGGTGCACGCGTCGAGGACCTCGATGACCTCGGGACCGGCGTCGAGGAGGTGCAGATCGCCGCTGTTGATGCGACTGATCGCGCTGGTCGATCGAAACGTGGAGAAGACGTGCTCCAGGCGATCGAGCTCGAGCCACATCGCGTCAACCGCGCGATCGATCTCCGACGCGTCGATCGAATCGTGCACGTGGACGCTGGCCATCGTGCCCATCACCGGATGGGTGCCAATCACCGTTGGCGCGGGCACTGTGAGCATCAGCCCAAGCCGTCGAGCAGCGCTTGCAGCGAGCGGACGTAGCCGCGGGACGTGATCGTTGCGCCGCTGACGCCGTTGATGTTGGCGCTCTGCGCCTTCATCACTTCGGTGTGCAGGATCGGCAGCGCCTGCCGGTTGATCGCCACCGACCGACGATGGTCGCTGGGGTACTGGATGGCGTCGACGTCGCAGATCTGCCCAGTCGACGAGACGATCGCTTCCACCTGCACCGGACCCCACCGGGTGTCGACCGTCGGCCCGTCCTGCGCCTGGCCCTCGCACGCGCCCGACGCAGCTGGCGGTTGAGTGGTCGCCGCAGGCTGCTGTTGCTGTGGCGGCTGTGTGGGCTGTGTGGGCTGCGGCGTGGGAACCAGCGGCGTCAGCGACGGGACCGGTGTCGGCTGGCCGCTCGGGGCCGCCGGCAGCGTCGACGACACCGCAGGCGGATCGACCGCCGTGGTGGTATCGGTCTGACCGAGCCGTGGAAGGCCGGCGGCAGCACTGCCACCGAGGTTGACGGCCGCGCCGCTCGACGGTCGATCCAACAGGGCGACAAGGCCGGACGCAGCCGTGGTCAGGGCGATGGCCGGGAGGAGGCGCCTGCCGAGGGATGCGGGGGGTCGTTTGCTCATGCTTGCTACCACCAGGGCTGTTCGAAGTGAATGTCGGTGCCGGCGACGCCGGCCTCGCGCAGGCCCGCCCGGCCGGCCCACAACAAGCGCTCGGGGCCACACAACAGGCAGACCCGCTCGCCGAGATCGGGGATGGCCTTGCGCAGGACCTTGCCGGAGAACGGGTCCTTGATTGCCAACGTCGCCGTCGGGCCGACCAGCGTCAACAACTCGCCACCGAGTTCGCGAGCCATGCCGCGCAGCTCGTTGGCGTAGACCAGATCGTCGTGCTTGCTGGCGCGGTACAGCACGATCGGCTGATGCCGGCGGTCGAGGCGCTCCAGCATTGCCTTGACCGGCGCAACGCCGATGCCGCCGACGATGAACAACACCTTGCGGTCGTCGATGGTGCGCGGCGTGAATGCCCCGAACGGGCCCTCGACGACCATCGGCGTGCCTCGGGGCAGCTTGCCGATCGAGGTGCTGGCATCGCCCAACGACTTCACCGAGATCTTCAGACCGTCAGTGGTCGGCGCCGCCGAGAGCGAGAAGGGATGGGCCTGCCACCACAGCCCTTTCGCCAGTGGCCGGACGATCACGAACTGACCGGCATCGCCGACCATCTTGTGCAAGTTGCCGCCGGCGAGCCGCAACTCGGTGGTGTTGTTGTTCAGCTTGCGCGTCTCGGCGATGTGCAGCGGACGCATCGAGGCCATGATCAGCCGACCCCACCGTCCGCGGATCAGCAACACGCCGACGCCGACGTGCAAGGCGATCCACATCCAACGCGAGAAGGCGTCGTCGGCGAACAGTTCGCCCCACACGATCTCGTGCGAGAAGGAGATGGCGAATCCCGCGTATGCCAACAGGTGCACGAAGTACCACGTCTCGTACGACATCTGGCGGCGGATGCTGCGCAGCGATGTGATCGTGACGGCGCCGATGATCAGGGAGCCCACGAAGGCGGTCGCCATGTAGGAGTCGCGGCCAGTGAGGTCGATGATGGCCGCACCGAAACCGCCGTCGATGCCCCACGCAAATACGCCGGCAACGACGTGCACGCCGATGAGCACGGCCATGGTCTCGCCGAGGATGCGATGCCAGATGAACACGCGGTCGAGCCCATACCGGTGCTCGATGGCCAGCGGTCGTCCGGCGAGAGCCAATCCGGCCAGCCCGGCGAACGAGGCGGCGATGCCGGTGAGTTGGGTCAGGCTGGTTGCCGCAGGCGCGGCGCCCTTGGTGAGGTTGTCGAAGCCGTGATGCCGGAACCACACCGTGAGGATGACTCCGAAGGCCGCGCAGAAGAACGACAACAGATGGTTGTCGCCGAAGATCGTGTACCGCCGCCGCTGCAACGGCTGCCCGACAGTGCGGCGCGTTGGGGCGCGGTCACGAACAGCTGCAGGCATGGCCAACACTTTGGTCGACGCAGACCAAACCTGCACGTGACCGACGTAAGAGTTCCGTAAGAAGGGTCTACAGCCCTTCGACGCTCCACCTGGGCGACCTGATTCACGAGTTCGAGTGGGTGACTCTGTCGCGACGCCTGGCCTGCTTCGCCTCCTCCGTTCCGAGAAGGCCTACGGAGTGACAGTTACGTTGTCGAACGTTCCCGTGCTGAGGTTGTTGCTGTTGTTGTGTGACGAGACGGCAAGCCCGATGTAGATGGTCGGCGTCATCGTGATCGTCTTCGACGAGGAGACCACCCACGTCACACCATCGACCGACCGCTCGCCAGTGACGAGGTTCCCGACACGGGTGAGCCGCACCCAGTAGGGGGCAGTTGGACCCGCGCCCTGCGAGGTGGTCGTTGTCTGGTTCGTCAGCTGCCGGTCGAGGAATTCCCATCCGTTCGATCTCGTGATGTCCATTGTTCCGTGGATGCTTCCAGGGTCCAGGGTCTCTCGGAACATCACGCCCGCCTGCGCACCGGCGTCGTTGCCGACCACAGAGACGACCCTTGCGGTCAGGCGTCCGTCGCCGGTCATCGATCGGTAGAGGAACTGGAACTCGTCCGAGGTGCCGCCGATCGATCCTTTGCCCGCAGTGAGGGTGTAGGTGGAAGCCGAGTACGTACTCGAGCCAGGTCGACCCGTCGAGGGGACGTCCACGAAGCCGGCGAAGATGCCCAGCGGGTTGACATAGATACCAACGGCGTCCGTGTCGGTCAACGTGCCGCCGGACCCGGTCTGGCCTTGGTCATTGGTGATGATCGTGAGGGTCGCTGCGCCGCTGAAGCCACTGGAAGGTGCAAATGTCACGCCGGCGAGCCGAAGGTTGATGTTGGCAATCGTCCCGGTGAAGGTCATCGTCGAATCGGCCGTACCGTCGCCCGCCGAGAATGTAAGGCCAGTCAGCACGGGCAACGTGATGGTGCCGTTTGTCGCCGTCAACGTCACCTGGACGACGGAGGCGCCCGCATCGACGTCGCTGATCGAGATCGCGTTGTTGTTTGCGGCTGAGAACACCTTGTTGGCGTCCTTCGGCGTCTCCTGGGGGCCCGGCACGCTGTTCACCGGCGCATCGTTCACGGCGGTCACGGTCAGCGAGACCGTGACGACATTGGAGTCGAGCGAGCCGTTGTTCGCCTTGTAGGTGAAGGAATCAATCCCGTTGAAGTTCGCGCTCGGCGTGTAGGTGAACGAGCCGTTGGAACCCAACGTGAGTGTCCCGTTGGCCACGCCGGAGACGAGGACCGCAGTGAGCGGGAAACTCCGCGGATCGGTGTCATTGGCGAGAAGGCCTGGTGCGGCGGGGCTGAGAGGCGTGTCCTCGGGTGTGGCGTAGCTGTCGGCGACAGCGACGGGCGCGGGGTTTGTGATCGAGAGGGTGTAGTCCATCGACGCCGCCTCTTGGGTGGAGTCGAATACTGTGACTGTGACAGTGAAAATGCCGCCGACCGTCGGTGTACCCGAGATCACGCCCGTGGGGCTGATGTTCAGACCAGGCGGGAGGCCAGTTGCCGATGTCCACGACCACGTGTTGGTCCCTGTACCACCGGTCGCGGTCAGGGTGGTCGAGTAGGGGACACCAAGCAAGCCCGCCGGGATGGTGAGTGGGCTGATGGTCATCACGGGAAGCGGTAGACCGATGCGAGCAGCGCCCGCACCTGCGATGGTGATGTCCTTGACGACGATCCCGCCGATGTTGGCCGCCTTCACGCTCGAGAGTCTCAGCGTCGAAGTCGGTGCGTAGATCACTCCGCGCAGGCTGCTGACGTGCGACCCGCCGTCGATCTGTAGTGTTTGCGGATTTTGCTTGGCGACCCAGATCACCAAGTTGGCGTCGATTCCTGTGGCACGACCCCTGAGATCGACCGTGGCTGCAGCGTTGACCGTCACCGATCCTCCGTTGACGTACAGCAGGACGTCGGTTCCGGTGACCTGCCCGCCGGTGATGCTCAGACCGTTGCAGAAGACATACCGGCCCGGCTGGAAGAGCACAGTTCCTGTGGTGATCGATACCGCTTGTGGGTACACCGTGATGATGTCGCGGTTCGCGCTCAGGCCGATTGTCGCGGGATTCACACCACTGGCTGGACAGGAGAAAACTGGCGGTACACGAGACAGGAACGGATCCACGATTCCAGCGATCGTGGTCTTGGTGCCTGTTGGTTGCAGCTTGGTTTGATCGCCGGAGATCGGTGTCGATCCACACAGTCCGTCGACGAGCGCGTTACCTCGAACGGTGATGGCGCCCGTTCCGGACAGGGTCAGGTTCGGGCACGCCACCGACCCGCCGGCGCCCAGGGCAAGCAGCGGGACGGGCGGGGAGTTGGTCACCGTCGGCGCCGTCTGCGTGTCACCTCGCAGAGAGGCCTTCAACGTGTAGTCGAGCGGTGAGCGGGTGCCTGCGCCACTGACCTGCAGCGATACCGACGTCGGGGCGATTGTGCACATCGTGTCACAGGTCGCGGACACGGAGGCAAGACCGCGACCGAGCACGAGTTCGGCACCCGGCGTGCTGTCCCGACAGAATCGACGAGTCAACTGCGCGTTGCTGCTGTCGAACGCATACGTGACAACAACCTTGCTTTGTTCTGAGACTGAGGTGCGCTCGATCCAACTGAAGCGCACGACGAGTGCCCCGAGGGTCTGGGTGCAGCCGCTCCATCCGGCGGCGGTCGAATCGGTGGAGACCCCGACGGTGGTGTCGCGCAATGCGGTTGTCGGGACGATGGCGCCCGCCGACTGCGCGTCGCGCGTCAGAAACGAAGAGATCAGGCCGGCGTCAGTCGAGTCGCTGACTTGCCCGGTTGTCGAACTGGCGACGTTCAGAGAGGTGATCAACGCGGCAACAACGACCCCTGCGATCAATGTGCTCAGGACGATCGCTATCAACAGTTCGATCAGTGTGAACCCGCGGTCGCCCCTAGGGCCCGTTGAATCGTCGGCGCGAGCAACGCTCATCGATTGACGCTCCAAGACTGGACATAGGTGTTGGTGACAGCCCCGCCAAGGGCTTGCTGGAAGTTGACCTGAGCGCGAATGATGACCGGCACCGCAGGGACGGCGACGTCCGAGCACTGGCTACCCGTGTTCAAGCAAGCGGAGAAGATGACATTGCGCTGGGCGACGACGGTTCCGTCGGTGCTCTGTACAACGCCACAGGCGTTGACCCAATCGACCCGAATGGGAATGGAATTCATCGTCGAGTCGGTGATGGACCCGCTCGGGTCCGCGCAGGTCTTGAGTCGAACCTGGGAGATGGCATTCTGAATTGCACCGTCGGCGGCATACTCGCGGTTGCGGAGAAGTTCGAGGGTGGCGCGGTTGTTCATGCTCGACGTGGCGAGCGCGATCAGACCGCCGCTGATCATGCCGATCATCAACACGAAGCCGATCGCGAGAAGGAGGGCCGCACCGGAATCCTTGTGCTGCGCACGCTGTCGTTGCCTGCTCACGGTGAACTCACCTTGATCTGCATGAACGCTTGCAGCCCCAACGAACCGGTGACCGTGAGCCGCAGGAGTTGAGGGGCGTCGACGGGCGGGCAGACGTTGCCGGTCGGGGAGACCGTCGTGGCGTACCCTGTCGGCGGCACGTACGCAACGGTGTACGTGGCGGACGGGATGCAAGTCTGCGCACCGGCCTTGATGGCCTCGGCATAGTTGCGCAAGACGTAATCCGCTCGAAC
>JANMNE010000272.1:0-1822 GCA_031373785.1 Ilumatobacteraceae bacterium | reverse complement strand
CCCGCTATCGAGTACTGGGCGAGAGAGAGTTGACCGGTGTACCCGGTGAGCACCACGATCGACAGCAGGACGATCGCGACCCCCCACGACACCGTCAGGGCATCGATCCACTTCGGTTCCTTGGTCAGCATCAGGAAGACGATGGTGCCAAAGCCGAACAACGTCCAGTCCCACGACATTCGACCGTTGCCGACCATCGGCAGTTGTTGGAGGTAGTAGTCACGCAGTGGCAGCGACCGCCCCCGGAACACGAGGACCACGATGATGACGAGGAACGGGAGCGATGGTGCGAGGCCTTGCTGGTCGGCAAACCGTCCGACCAGCGCCTGGCCGATGCCGAGTGCGAACCCCGCGGCCGTGGCGATCGGAAACGACCGGAAGTCGCCGACCAATGCAGCGGCCAGCGCGGCCAGGATCAGCGCCGTCATCGCCGTGACCTGCAGGGTGATGATGGGGACGACCAGGATCCCGGCAACGGCGGCGATCGCCGATCCCAACGCCCAATTCAGCAGTGCGATCTTGTTCGGAGACAACCCGATGGCCGAGGCGGAACGCTCGCTCTCCGACACCGCCTCGGTGGCGAGACCGAATTGACTCGATCGGTAGAGGAGCCACAGACCGAACGCCGACGCGCTCCCGATGGCGAGCAGGATCAGGCGGTCGACGGTGATCCCGACATCGGCCCACAGCGTCACTCGGTTCGTCGGCAGCCAGCTGTCGACTTGATGAGGGTTGGAGCCGTATCGAATGATGACCGCTGCCTGAATCGTGACCAGCACACCGAGCGTGGCGATCACCCGGACCAGCGAACTGGCCCGGCGCAACGGCCTCATGATCACCCAATGGGTGAGTGCTCCCAGAAAGGCCGACCAGGCGACGCCGACGACCGCCGAGAGGAGGAACGGCCAGCCGTGCTGGATCTGCAGATCCCACTGCATGAAGACGCCGGCGATCGCCGTCGCGCCGAGTGAGAAGTTCAAGACGCCGGTGCCACGGTAGATCACGATCAGGCCCTGGGACGCGAAGGCATACAGGGCGCCGACGCCCAACCCCAACAGCGCGAACCTGATGACCTCGTTCATCTTCCCCCTCTAGCGGGCCCCCATTTTGGCTCGCCGATCCCCCACTCTGCGTAGCGAAACATCAGAGCGGTCGACGCGCTCCGGATGGTACTACCTGCGCGAAACGGCGCAAGAGTTCATGCATCGGGTAGCGAACATCCAACCTCTGCGGTCCTACGAGACCGCTCGACCGATGTCGCTCCAGTACCGAGAACGCACCGACTTCTTGTCCGGTTTGCCGACCGGGGTCAGCGGCAGCGCCTCGACGTAGTCGATCGACTTCGGTGCCTGTTGCGAGCCCTTGGCGTCCTTCACCATCTGTTGCAGCTCCCGAGTCAGCGCTTCCGAAGGCTCGCGATCGGGCATGAGTACCACCACGGCCTTCACCGCTTCGCCCCACTTCTCGTCCGGCACACCAATGACCATGACCATGCTCACCGCGGGGTGCGTGCTGATCACGTCCTCGACTTCGCGGGGGAAGACGTTGAAGCCGCCGGTGATCACCATGTCCTTGGTCCGGTCGACGATGTAGAGGTAGCCCTCATCGTCGAAGCGGCCGACGTCGCCGGTGTGCAACCAGTCACCGGACAGCGCGTGGGCGGTCTCGTCGGGGAGATCTTTGTACCCGGTCATCACCAGTGGACCCCTGGTGCAGATCTCGCCGGATTCTCCCGGCGCCACGGGACGGTCGTTCGAGTCCAGCAAGGCGACGTGCATCCACGGCACCGGGCGGCCGCACGAGGCGAGGCGGTCGGGGCGGG
>JANMNE010000211.1:0-20165 GCA_031373785.1 Ilumatobacteraceae bacterium | reverse complement strand
GGAGAACGTTCGCTGGGAGCAACACGACATCGTCTTCGTCACGTTGAACATCCCTGGCGGCTCCAACAACGACGACGACGACTGGTACGGCACGCCAACCAAGAGCCAGGCCCAGATCGACGAGATCGCCCAACGCACAGCGGCCGACCTTCGCTGGCTCGACGCAGCGTTCACGTACGCCGAGCACGAGGATGCCCGCGCGGTGGTCATCATGGAGCAGGCGGATATGTGGGATCTCGATGGCAAGGACGCCTCGCACATCGCCAACTACGAGCCGTTCATCGCCAGTATCGCATCGAACACAATGGCGTTCGGCGAGCCGGTGCTGCTGATGAATGGTGATTCCCACATCTATCGCAGCGACAACCCGCTCTCGGCGACCGCCCCGTGCGTCATCGAATCACCCGCCGGCGAGGTCGCCTGCACCACCAACCTGGGTCTGCACCCGCAGTTCGTCGGTGTCGACAACTTCCACCGTCTCGTCGTGCACGGCAGCACGTCACCGCTGGAGTGGTTGAAGCTCTCGATCAGCGACGACGAGCACGAGACCCACGCTTCGACGAATCCGAACTCGTTCGGACCGTTCCGCTGGACCCGGATGAACACGGGTTTGGTCGGCGCTTCCTGAAAGCTCGCTTGCTCAGCTCTGTGGTGCTCCGTAGAGTTCGGCTTCGATCGCGTCTTGGACTGGGGTGATGTTGTCTTCTTCGCAACTTGTGAGGACGGTGGCGATGGCGAGTTCTTCGCCTTGTAGTTGGTGCAGACTGTCGAGTGCGGGTTCGGTGAGTGTTGTTGGGTCTTGTCCTTGAAGGATTGCGTCGAGGCGTTCCTGGAGGTCGTCTTCGACTTGGGTGGGGTTGTCGTACTGGTAGCCGTCGGCGCGCATGCAGTCGGACCATTTCTTGATGGCTGCGATCATTCGCGGGTCTTGTTCGATCTTGATGTCGGCCGGGTTGATGTAGGCGCTGCTGATCTCGGTGGGGGTGTAGGTCTGCTCGGCTGCGGAGCGGGTGCATCCGCCGGTTTGTGAGAAGTCTTCGGCTTCGAGGGCGTGGGCGTGGTTCCAGTCGGGCGATTCTCCCCACAGGGTGTGTTTGAACGCGACTTGGTCGGCCGGGGGTAGGCCGTCCAGGTAGCTGGCGTTCTGTGGTCCTGCGCCGAATTCGACGAGCGGTTGGGTGAACTGGGTCGTGATGCCGAGGCCGTACTGTTTGACGTAGTCGTCGCTGGACGCGCCTGGGGTGGACTTGTCGCTGTCCATGGCTTGTTTGATGGTGACGAAGTCGAGGGCGATGTATTGGAAGCCGGCATCGGTCATGCACTTGGCGATCATGCCTTCCGTCTTCTCGATCCGAGCGGCAAGCTCGGTGCGTGAGAGGCCGAACTCCTCGGGCGCGTTGTTCGCGGGATTGGCGGCGCTGCCGTTGGATGATGGCGCGCTCGAGCCGCACGCCGTTGTCAGAGGAACGAGGGTGACGGCGAGAATCAGGGTTCGACGACGGAGACTGCGGATGGTGGAGGTGTGCATCGTGATCGGCTTCCTGTGCTGTTTGACGAATCGCGTTAGACCATCGCGCTTTGTCGCTGAACCTGCGCTGACTGCGAGGTTGTGAACTTCAGCTGAGAGTCAGGCGTCGACGTGTACACCGATGGTCTGGCGTTGGAGGAACAGGGCGCGACCACAAGGAGGTTCGATGGATCGTCGCAAGACCGCTGCGATTGTGATCGGCGTCGTCGTCGCAGTATCGGTCGCCGGCTTCATTGCGGGTTCGCGCATCACATCACCTGCAGAGGTGGCGTCACGGACTGCGGCCCCTCACCCGTCGCTCATCCTGGCACCGGTCGAGGAGCGAGTGCTGTCAACCGAAGTGGTCACGCGTGGCACGGGCCGATTCGGGTCGCCGCAGAACTTGTCGGTGTCGGCTTCGGCGCTCAAACCCAATGCCGGACTCGTCGCCCAACTTCCTGTCGCCGGGGGTCAACTCGTGGAGGGGGACGTGGTGGCCAGTGCGTCAGGTCGACCACTGTTTCTGCTGGTGGGGGCACGGCCGATGTCACGTGATTTGGGTCCCGGATTGAGTGGGGATGACGTCCGCCAACTGGAAGAAGCGTTGTCGCGCTTGGGATTCGACCCGGGCCCGATCGACGGCGTGTATGACAACCTGACCGAGGCCGGTGTCGAGGCCTGGTACTTGTCGAACGGGTACTCACCGTTCACTGCGACCGACGAGCAACTCGCTGCGATCCGTGCTCGCGAGTCAGATCTCGCAGCGGCCTCGCTCGACGTGACCGCAGCCAACGACGCAGTCACGTCGGCCGAAGCTGCGCTGACGAGCGCCCAGGCCGCGTCGACTACCGCCCTCCGACGTGCAGAGACGACCAAGCGAGACGTGGAACGCGCCAAGCTGGAAGCCGACGCAGCAAAAAATCTCGCCGCGCAAGAGGTGGCTGCCAAACAGGCCGTCCTCGACGCTGTACAGTCAGGCCGACCGGCGACATCCGCGCAGATCCAAGCCGGCGAAGCCGATCTCGCCGCGGCGCGCACGAACCAAGGCGCTGTGCTCGCCGCAGGGCAGCGGGCTGTGGCCGACGCCCAGACCGATCTCGATCAAGCACCAGGTCGGCTCGATGCCGCCGCGTCGGCTGCCATAGCCGCCGATGCGGCTGCCACGGCCGACGTCGCTGCAAAACAGGCAGCGCTCGACGAGCTCGTGGCTGACCCGTCGGCGACACCCGCGCAGCTTTCGGCTGCACAATCCGACCTCGCTACGGCGCGGGCGACTGCCGGCAACGTTCACGCCACTGGCCAGCAGGCAATCGCCGACGCAAAAACGTTCCTGGCCAACGCTCCGGCGGTTCTCGAGCAGGTCCGCCTGCGGGCCGCCGCGGACAACGATCTTGCACTCGCAGACATCGCCGCGAAATCCCTCGCGCTACAGAACCTCACGAACCCTCCTCCACCGACCAGCGGCGAGATCGCGGCCGCCGACAGCGATCTAGCGATTGCATCAACCAACAGTGAAACCGTTCGCCTGGCCGGAGAGCGTTCTGTCGATGATGCGACGACCGCCGCGGCCGACGCAACCGCTGAAGTCACCGTGACAGCCTCGGCAGAAATCGCAGCCACTCGCAGCCTGACGAACGCCAAGTCGGCGCTCACATCGCGATCCGACATCGAAACACTCGCCGCGCGAGAAGCCGACCTCACACATCGCAGGGCCGGCGTGCAGGTTCCTGCCGACGAGGTCGTGTTCGTGGCGGTTGGACCGGTCCGCGTGTCACAGGTCCTGGTCGTCATCGGCGATCCATTCGCCGGCGCGGTGGCCACCGTCACCGACTCGGTCGTGCACGTCGACGCAGGCCTTGCCCTCGCCGACGCGGCGCTGGTGGCACCGGGGATGATGGCGCACATCGACGAGCCAGATCTGGGTATTGCCACCCAAGGCGTGGTTGCGACGGTTGCTCCTGCTCCCGGGACCAACGGGGTGGACGGTTTCCATGTCTACGTGTCGATCGACGTCGAGGCTCCGCCGGCCAATCTGGTCGGAGCGTCGGTGAGGTTGACGATCCCGGTCGAATCCACGGAGGGATCGGTCCTCGCCGTACCGGTCAGCGCCTTGACGTTGGCGGCCGACGGCTCATCGCGGGTGCAGCGCAGCGTGGATGGCGTCACCGACTTCGTAACTGTGGTCCCCGGGCTGTCCGCAGCCGGGTACGTCGGTGTCACTGCACCCACCGGTGTACTGAAACGTGGAGATCTTGTGGTGATTGGCGTCGATCAACCGAAGACTCTCGGGGGGGCTACGGGATCATCGATCCCGGACGTGACATCACCTTCGCAGACACCCGCCACTACCGGAACCGGCGTCGTCCAGTCGGGCGGCTCCGGTGGCTGAAGCAACCGGTACCACCGCCCCGGTTGTCATCTCGCTGGCGTCGTTGGGGAAGCGATACGACTCCGATCCGCCCGTGGATGCCCTCGTCGATGTGAATCTGGCTGTCAGCGAAGGTGACTGGGTGGCGATCGTCGGGCCCTCCGGGTCAGGAAAGTCGACCCTGTTGAACATCGTCGGCTGCCTCGACACCCAGACTTCGGGCTCATACAAGTTCGACGGGATCGACGTCGCTGATCTCAGCGACCGGCAACGCGCCGGTCTGCGATGTCGGGGGATCGGCTTCGTGTTCCAGTCGTTCCATCTCCTCGCACATCGCACCGTCACCGAGAACGTCATGCTCGCCGGCATCTATCGGAAATCACCCCGGGAGGATCGGAGGGAACGGGCCGCAGCGGCGCTCGACAGGGTCGGCCTCGCTCACCGCGCCGAATACCTTCCCACGAAGTTGTCGGGCGATGAACGTCAACGCGTGGCCATCGCCAGAGCGCTCGCCGGATCACCACGTGTGCTGCTGTGCGACGAACCGACCGGCAACCTCGACTCGACCACCACCGCAGCGGTGCTCGAGCTGTTCGCCGAGCTGAACCGACAGGGCATGACGATCGTGATGATCACCCACGAACGCGACGTCGCCGCGCGAGCTGGCCAACAGGTGCAGATCATCGACGGCGTCTTGTCCGAGGCTGCACCATGAGGGCTTCGCGCCGCCGTCGCCGCCGGTCTGTCGACCGCGAACTCGTGGCGCCGTCGGGTATGACGATGCGCGACTTGGGCAACGAGGCAACCGCCGGTCTGTTCGCCCGACCCGGTCGCACGGTTCTCACCGTGTTCGGAACGGTCATCGGCTTGGCCTCTCTGGTGGCCACACTCGGTTTGTCGCGTACCGCCGGCAATCAGATTGTCGGGCGCTTCGACGAGTTGGCAGCAACCGAGATCGTCGTCAGTCCCAAGCCGGCCGCGATCGCGGACACGACCACCGAGGCGTTGCCGTGGGACTCGCCGAACCGACTCGGCCGCCTCAACGGTGTGGCCGCGGCCGGAAATCTCAGCACGCTCGACGTCGGCGCTCGTCTCGTTGCCGCCTCTCCGTTGAGCGATCCTCAGAATCAAACCGCATTCAAGTTGACCGTGTCAGCGGCGTCTCCGAGTCTGTTCCGAGCCGTTCGCGCCGTGTTGCGCACGGGCCGAACGTTCGATCCCGTACAGTCCATCCGCGCCGAACGCGTCGCAGTGCTCGGGCCGAACGCGGCAACACGCCTCGGGATCAGTCGCGTCGACCAGCTTCCGGCCATCACAATCGGAGACGATACCTATCTGGTGATCGGCATCCTCGACAGTGTCGCCCGCCAACCCGACCTGCTCGGCGCGGTGATCATCCCGGAAGGCACTGCCCGCCGTTACTACCGCCTCGCTCACCCTGGTCTCGTCGTGGTCGAAACTGACATCGGCGCCGCCTCCCTGATCGCCCGGCAGATCCCAATGGCGCTGCGACCCGACAACCCGCGCAGCCTCAAGGTCGTCTCACCACCGGAACCGAAACGTGTCCGTGACGCCGTCAAGAACGACCTCAACCTGCTGTTCCTCATCCTCGGTGGCGTCTCGCTGCTCGTCGGCGCGATCGGCATCGCCAATGTCACCTTGGTGTCGGTCATCGAACGAACGGGCGAGATCGGGTTGCGTCGAGCGCTCGGTGCATCACGCCGACACGTAGGCCAACAATTCATCCTGGAGAGCACCACTGTCGGCGTCGTCGGTGGTGTGCTCGGGGCAAGCCTCGGCACCCTCGTCGTTGTCGTCGTCAGCGCCTACCAGCAATGGACCCCTGTGCTCGATCCCCTCGCACCCTTTCTCGCGCCCATCGTTGGCGGATTGACCGGACTGGTCTCGGGTACCTACCCGGCGCTCCGGGCCGCTCGCCTCGAACCCGTCGAAGCATTGCGCTCAGGAACATGACGCACACCCGGTCAGCCGGTCACGTGCTCTGCGCCGTTCAGCTGCCGTTAAGCTTGAGCGTGCGGGACTCCCGGTTGTCAGCTGCTTCGCCACCGTGGGGTTCGTCATGAAGGTCCTGCTCATCGAGGACGACAAGAAGATCGCCACCATCGTGAAACGCGGGCTCGAAGCCGAGGGTTTCACCGTCGAGGTCGCCTCTGATGGAGCAGACGGGCTCTGGCTCGCCACCGAAGGCAGCTACGACCTGATCCTGCTCGACATCATGCTGCCGCATCGTAACGGCTTCGAGATCTGTGCCGATCTCCGCTCGCGCGGGATCTGGACACCGATCATCATGCTCACCGCCAAAGACGGCGATCTCGACGAAGCCGAAGCACTCGACGCCGGAGCCGACGACTACCTCACCAAGCCGTTCTCATTCCCGGTGCTTGTCGCCAGAGTGCGATCGATGCTCCGCCGTATCGAAGGCCGCGCCGCACCCGTACCCGCCGTGGCAGGTGATCTGTGCATCGATCCGATTGGGCGGCGAGTCCGTAGAGGCGACAGTGAAGTGACGCTCACGGCGCGCCAGTTCGACGTGCTCGAGTTCCTGATCCGCCGGGCAGGCCAGGTCGTCACCAAGCAAGAGATCCTCAACGGCGTCTGGCAGTACGACTTCGAGGGCGACATCAACATCGTCGAGGTCTACATCCGCCGTCTCCGCGCCGCGATCGACGAACCCTTCGGACGCAAATCGATCGAAACGATCCGCGGCGCCGGCTATCGACTCGACGCAGACGGAGGCTGACGCGGATGACACGCACCATTCGCTTTCGGGTGACCGCCCTCGCGGTGCTCCTGTCGGGACTGCTGCTCGTCGCGGTCTCACTCCTGATGCTCACAGTGCTGCGATGGCAGCTCACCGACAACCTCGATGAAGGCCTCAACCAACGCGCCGACACCGTCGCCGCCGTCATCGCCCGCACCCCACCGTCGCAACTCTCCACCGACGAAGATCTGCTCGTCCAAGTGGCGACCACCGACGGCAACGTCGTGTCCGCCACGACGAATCTCGACGGAGCACCACCGATCACCTCGCTGCGACCGGGCATTCGCACCGTCGCGACGGTTCACGGGCGGACCGAGACGTTTCGCGTGCTGGTTCGCCCGATCCTCGCCGATGGCCGAGACGCGGTCCTGATCGTCGGTATCAACTACGACGACGTCACCGATCCGATGTCGATCGTTTCCCGGCTGCTCGCCGCCACAGTCCCGGCCGTCATCATCGCGCTCGGCGGGCTCATCTGGTGGCTCACCGGGAGAACGCTGAGACCAGTCGAGAAGATGCGACGCGAGATGGCCGAAATCACGGGCACCAACCTCGGTCGTCGGGTGGCCGAACCAGCGACCGGTGACGAGATCGACCGGCTCGCCCACACGATGAACGAGACCCTCGACCGCCTCGAAGGCGCCATCCGCCGTCAACAACACTTTGTCGCCGACGCATCGCACGAGCTCCGTAGTCCACTCACCAGGATCCGCAGCGAACTCGAGCTCGATCTCGCCCACGGTGAGCCCGTCGATCCCGCCGCCACCGAGCGAAGCGTCCTCGACGAGACGCTCAACCTGCAACAACTCGTCGACGACCTACTGCAGTTGGCGCGCAGCGACGACGGTCCCGTCGAACCGGCACGCAGACCCGTTGATCTCGACGACGTCGTATTACGTGAGGCCCGACGACTCCGCGAGCGAGGTCGAGTGAACATCGACCTCCGAGGGGTGTCGGCCGCACAGACCATCGGCGACGCACAACAACTCGCTCGTGCGACACGCAACCTGCTCGACAACGCCGAACGCCACGCAGCCACCCTCGTCACGATCACCCTCGCCGAGATCGACGGCCGAGTACGCCTCACGATCAGCGACGACGGCGCGGGAATCTCCGCCGAAGACCGGCAGCACGTCTTCGAACGCTTCACCCGCCTCGACGACGCACGCAGCCGCGACGCAGGCGGAACCGGGCTTGGCCTGGCAATTGTGCGCGACATCATCCAACGCCACGGCGGCAGCATCGTCATCGAGGACGGGCTTCCCACCCGATTCGTCGTCGACCTCCCAGCAGCCCCGTAGCCGCCGACGTGGCTTTCAGGCAGGAGTCAGGATCCATTTCGTATCCTTCTCGAAGACCCGAGATAAGGAGACATCAATGCGACGAAAGACACGGATCGCACTCGCTGCCGGCGTACTCACCATCACCCTCGGAGGAGTCGGCACCGTCGTCGTCAGCGCCGCTGTCGGGGACGACGCTGGGACCCCGATCACCGGTACCGAACTCGAACAGGCGAGCGCCGCGGCGCTCGCTCTCACCGGCCAAGGTCGGGTGACCGGCACAGAAGTCGGTGACGAGGACAGCTACTACGAGGTCGAGGTGACGCTCGACGACGGATCGCAAGTCGACGTCCAACTCGACAAGGCGTTCGCCGTGGTCCAGACGATGGCCGACACCGAAGACGGCAAGAGCGGCAAGAGCCAAGACTGACACGACTGCAACAGTGGTCTGCCGCAGGAGCGCTTGAGTGGTCGAAACTGTCGATCAGCGACGACGACAGCGAAGCCCACGCTGCGACGAACCCGAATTCATTCGGACCCTTCAGCTGGACCCGAATGAACACGGGTCTCATCGGCGCCTTTCTGAAATTTGGGCCGCGTCCCGGATCGGCAGCGCTGGTATCAAGGATCGCCGTTCAAGTCGGGGTGCAAGAGGATGAGCGAGAATGTTGTCGGGCGTAGGTGTGCGAGGACGAGTCGGCCTCCTTCGGCTTCGGCGATCGAGCGGGCCAGAGCGAGACCAATGCCGTTGTGATGGCCGTGCCCGCGATGAAAGATGCGTTCGGCGTCGGCGGGTGCGATCTCTGCACCATCGTCGCCGATGTCGATTGCGCCACCGCCGACGACGTGGCGTTGCGTGATCCGAACGTCGCCGCGCCCGTGGTGGAGTGCGTTGTCGATGAGGACGTCAAGGATCTGATTGACGGATGTGGCTGACCCGCGGGTCCTGATTGGTTCGACAGCGCTGACTGTCAGCCGCCGACCTCGTTCTGAGACGCGTCGGGTCCATCGTTCCATGGCGTGGTGGGCTGCTTCGTCGAGTTGCACGGTGGACGCGACTGGCATCGCGTCGCGGGCAAAGGCGAGGAGATGCTCGACGGTCTGCTCGACGCGGGCGAGGTCGTCGAGAGCGGGCACGATGTCGTCTGCCGCGTTGCCGGTGGACGCGGCCTCGAGTCGTAGTCGGAGCGCAGTCAGTGGTGTGCGCAACTGATGGGACACGTCGGCGCTGAATCGCCGTTCTCGGGCGAGGGCCTCGTTGACCCGATCCGAACTGTCCGACAGTGCGGTTGCCAGCGTGTCGATCTCACTGATGCCCGATGGTCCGGCGCGTTCCAACGTGCCACCGTCGCCGATCCGGCTGACAGCGGCAGCAAGGTTGGTGATTGGTCGTGATAGGCGACGAGCGACTCGGTTGGCGATCACCCAACCCGCTGTGAGGGCAACGAGCCCGGTTGCTGCCATCACCAGCCAGGCGATGCGCGAGCGGTGGTTCGCTCCGGCCAACGACTCGGTCAGTCGCAGGGCTCCGACGACCCGTTCGGTGGTGTCGTCGTTGATGGGTGTGGCCACGACGATTTCGGTCGTTGTGGTCGACGCCGGGTTGCCGGTGAGTGCTTTCACCACGGCGGTGTCGGCAACGTGCGGGCCGTCGCCGAATACGAGGTTGCCGGCAGTGTCGTAGACGCTGAATGGGGGCGGCGCATCTGGCTCTCCGCTGACCGCGGCCAGTTCGCTGAGGTTGAGTGGGACGTCGATCTCTGTCAGGGTGCGCGCAGCGGTGGCTTGGAGTTCGACGACTTCAGAATCGAGGATCGATCGGTGGACGGCGATTGCAAGAGGGATTCCGAGCACGAGCAGGATCAGAGCGGACACTCCGACGATGGCCTCAGTGATGCGGCGCCTCACGAGGTGTCCAACCGATAGCCGACACCGCGAACTGTTGCGATCTCGATGGCGTCGCCGAGCTTGCGCCGCAATCCCATCACGTGCATTTCGAGAGTCTTGGTCGAGGTGTCCCAGTGGAGATCCCACACCTCGGCGAGCAGTCGTTCGCGGGTCACCACCCGGCCCGCTTCGCGACACAGTAGAACCAGCAGTTCGAACTCTCGTGGCCTCAACTCGACAGGCTCACCATTGGCTGTGACGAGATAGGCAGCTGGGTCGACCCGAAGCGCACCAACTTCGATTGGAGCCTCCGGATCGGTCGAGGCCGTATTGCGCAGATGTGCGCGTACTCTGGCCAACAACACATTCATCGAGAACGGTTTGGTGACGTAGTCATTGGCACCGGCATCGAGACCGACGACGATGTCGATGTCTGCATCGCGGGCGGTCACCAGCACGATCGGTACCTCACGGTGATGCTCGCGTATCCGACGGCACAGGGTGAATCCGTCAATGTCGGGAAGGCCGGCATCGAGCAACACCAGGTCCGGCGGCTCACGCTCGATTGTTTCGGTCGCGGAGGCCCCGTCAATGCACCAGTCGACGGAGTAGCCGTGCAAGACGAGGGTGTCGCGCACGGCCACTCCGATCGACATGTCGTCCTCGACGACTACGACACGTTGGGACACGCGGTCAGGCTACGAGTAGCTGATCACGCTTGGTCTTGGAGAGAAAGACCACAACGGACAGGATGGCAGCGAGGAAGATGCAACTCGTGACCGTCGTGCCCAGGCCGAGGCCACCATCTGCCTTGGTCTGCGACAACAGGTCACCGGTTGATGCTCCCAGGGGGCGGGTGAGGACGTACGCACACCAGAAGGCAGCGATGGCGTTGAAGTTGAGGAATCGATGGGCGACGTATACCGACGCGATCATGACGATGAACAACAACACTGAATTCCCGTAGCCGGTCACCATCACCGGTCTCCTCGGCTGACGACGAGGTCACTCGTCAGGCCGGCAGTTGCGCCCGAGGTGGCATGCGCGAATGCGATCGCGATCGGTGATGCCTCGGGAGTCAGATCTCGTCGGTTGCACGAGGTTCACAGGAAACGAGGGCGCGGACCGCTGTCCGATTGATCCAAGCTGCCGCACGGGTGAGCTGGGGCACTACGACATAGACCCCGCCAGCCGCGACGAAGGCGCCGAGCGCGAGGCCGACCAGTACATCGCTCGGATAGTGGGCACCTACGTACACGCGGGTCAATGCCATCGCCACGGCGAGGACAGCACCGATGGTCCCCCATCGCTTGTCGGTGAACAACAACCCGACAGCGACGGCGCCGACCGCGGTGGCGTGGTCACTCGGAAACGAGAAGTCGGACGCCCGGGCGATGAGCAAGTGAACCCCGCTCACAGCTTCGTACGGGCGGACGCGATCGATCGTGCCGCCGATGAGTTGTCCGATGCCGAGCGCAATCAGTGCTGCAGCCGCGGCCCAGACACTGCCGACGAGAGCGCGTAGGTCGCCGTGGTGTCGCGCGCCGAGGTAGGTGGCGATCAGGAGTGCGGCGAACAGGACAATGCCGTAGTTGGCATAGGCAGTGAAGAAGCCGTGGGCCCAGCCGGTGCGGGTGGCGAATCGATTGATCCACCAGAACAGGTTGGTGTCCACTCAATCTTCTCCGTTCGGTCTGTGCTAGTCGGCTTCGACGAGCACAGGACGGCTGCGTTGCGCGTTCGTCATGTACAACACGACGGCGAGGATCGCCGCGAGGAAGATGATGCTGGTCACTGTTGTCCCGAGGCCGAGGCCGGTCTGGGTCCCAGGGTCGGCGTCCGCTGCGACAGTGCGAGGCTGCGACAGCAAGTCGCCGATCGACGCGCCCAGCGGACGGGTGATCACGTACGCCGCCCAGAACGCGAGAATTGCATTCAGATGGAACCTGAGGTGGGCAATGGCGATGATGGCGATGATCGCGGCAAACAACAGCACCGATTTGAAGTATCCGAGGCTGTACTGCTCGCCGATCAAGTCGCCGGCGGCGGTGCCGAGAGCGAACGTGAACAGGATCGCTACCCAGTAGAACGCCTCCCGCTTGTGCGAGTGGATCGAGTGGATCGACAGCGTCCTCTCGCTGGCGTACCAGACGCCGAACGATGCCAACATCAAGATGGCGAACACGATGGTGCTGGTGGTCAGCGATACGTGGAAGTGCTCGACCATGTTGTCGGTGATGAGTGTGCCGACAACGCTGATCAGCACGACGGCCACCCAGTAGACGGCTGGTATGTATTCGGGTACTCGGAACTGGACGACGAGTGCCACGGCAAGGAGCGAACCCATCACGATGGTGGTGGTGTTCAGGTTGTCGCCGAGTTTGCCGTTGATGAAGTCGGCAAACGTCTCGCCGACCGTGGTGCACAGCACCTTGATGATCCAGAAGAACAATGTGACCTCTGGGACCTTGCTCAGCCGTTCTCTGAGTTCGGCGGACGGATGGAGCATCGAGGAGGTGTTCGTCATTGTGTTCCTTTCGCGGTCAGGAGGGCCAGCATGCACTCGTCATGGCAAGGCCCCGCCTCACTCGCGGTCAACTGTCGGTAAATCGTGCTCGGGTTGGTCACAGCGTTCGGAGCAGCTCGACGTGGGGTGTGCGGGCGCTGCGGATGGTAGCGATGGCCGCGAGAGCGGTAGCGCCGAGGGCGATGGCGAGTACGATGCCGAGGTAGGGCCAGGGGATGGCGAGGCTTGCTGGGGCGGGGTCGAACACGCCGTGGAGGACTTTGACGAGCATGTTTGACAGGGCCCACGCAGCGACTGCGCCGGTGGCAAGTCCTGCGAAGGTGACGACCCCGGCCTCAGCCCAGACGAACGCCCCGAGTTGGCGACGGTTGGCTCCGAGTGCGGCGGCGATGGCGAAGGTGCGGCGGCGTTCGGCGAGACCGAGCCACAGGGTCAGGCCCGTCGCGGCCGCAGCGAGAGCGAGAGCGAAGCCGAGCTCAACTTGGGTGAGACCGTGGAGGTCGACCGCGGTGAGGCTGGATCCGATGATCGTTCGGCTGCTGGCGATGTCGGTGACGGTTGCGGTGGTGCCGAACTGTTGGCGGAGGGTGTCTGCGATGTTGGCGACGTTGCTGCCGCCGGTGTCAACCAGGAATGCTCCGACGGTGTCGCTACCGGTCATCTTGGCGATGTAGTCGGCGTTGGCGAGCAAGAAGCTGTCGTGTGGTGCGGTTGGGAACTCCTTGGCGACGCCGACGTAGTGGAATGGGACGTCAACGTATTGTTTGGTCTGGCCGTCCTGTAGGCGGAGGGTGATGGCGTCGCCGGGCAGGAGTTGGAAGTCGTGGACGGTTTCGGCGGAGACGAGCAGGCTGTCGGGTTTGGCACCGAGAGTGGCCATGAGTTGGTTGGCGGTGCCTCCTTGGAAGTACGCGTTCTGCAGGCGTCCAGCGTTGACTATGGTCGAGCTTTCGACGCCGTAGAGGTCTTGGAGGTCGGCGCCGACATAGGCGAAGCGATGTTGGATCGGTTCGACGTGTTTGACCCCGTTGGTGGCGGCAATGGCCACAGCGGCGGCCGAGGTGGGTGAAACGTTCGTACCTGGAGAGGTGGTGACGGTGACGTCGGCGCCGTTGGCCAGGATGGCGTCTACTTCGGCTTGCTGGCGGTAAGTGTCGTTGAACACTGCGGTGGAGACAGCGAATCCGACGGTCAGGGCGACGAGCGCGGCACCGTGGGCGATGAGGCGACGTTGGCGTTGCATGCTGGCTGCCACGGTGTCGGACAACCCGCCAGCAACTGGCCGCAGGAGAATACCGACCAGTCGTCGGCCGCGCCCGACGAACAGGTTGGTGAGCCGATAGCTGAGCAGACCGGCGCCAACCCACAGCATGGCTGGTCCGGCGAATGCCCAGTAGCTGACCGAAATCGTGGGGACGCCTTCGACGGCGAGCACGAGCTTGTAGCCGTTGCGCGACGTGAGCCAGAACACGACCATTGCCAGGCCGAGCAGGATCAAGTCGAGACCCCAGCGCATCCACCGCGGGTTCCGCACGCGACCGACGCTTTGCCGAGCGGCGACGACCGTGACGTCTCGTGCGTCGCGACGGGCTGGGATCGCAACACTGGCCATAGCGATCGCCAGACCAACGGCGACGGCGGCAATCGACCAGCCGAACACCGAACCCGAGGTGGCACCGAAGCGGGTCGTGCTAAACGCTGCGCGGTCGACGATCGCGGCGAGGCCAAGTCCGAGAACCGAGCCGACAATGCCGACGACGGCCGCTTCGGCGACACCGAGTCCGACGAGTTGTCTGCTGGTGGCGCCGCGGGTGCGCAGCAATCCTTGTTCGCGGCGGCGGCGGTCGCGACCAGAGGCTGCGACGGCGGCGGTGAGCAGACCGGCGAGCACCGCGCCGGGAGCGCCGAGGAACAGGAACAGAACCTGGGCGTAGAGGGCGTCGCTTCGTGCGCCCGACAGAGTCGCGCCAATATTGTCGCCAACGAGACCGGCGCCGGCAAGTTTCACTTCGAGGTTGCGGGCTTGACCGGTGATGTCGCTGTAGGCGGCTGCCGGATCGCCGGGGAGTTGGTGGTCGAGGCGTGCGTGGCTCTGGGTGTGAATCAGATCAGGCCGTGTGCCGGCGAGTGGGTCGAACAATGTATGCCAGGTCGCGGCGGGGACGATGAGGACGTTGTCAGGTGGTGCTTGCGCTTGTGCACCGATGGGGGCACCGACGTTCTGGAACAGGGTGTCGGCTTGTGGGATGTCGACGACACCGGCGACGGTCACGGTGACCGGAGAGAGTCCGTCGCGTCCGATTGTGATGGTGTCGCCCGGGACGGCGCTGAGGTTGGCGGCGGTCTGTTGGAAGAGAAGCACGCCGTTGCTGGCTCCGGAGAGGTCGCGGAACTGTGTGGGGAACGTTGCCCGGTAGGTGTCGCTGATCCCGAGCACCTGGCCCGGTCCTGTGGTCTGGGTCGTGCCGTTCTTCGAGGATTCGAAGCCGCTCGTCTTGGCAAACAACACGGACTCGGATGCGGCGATGTGATTCGTCGCGGTGACTTGCGCTGCTACCGCAGCGGGATCTGCTCCCTGTTGGGCTTCGATCTGCCAGTCGACGGCGACAGTGTTGATCGCCCGTTGGGTCATCGTGGCTTTCGAGGCCGACACAAACGATCCGAGAGAGGCGAGCAAGCCAACGGCGAGCGCGACGCCGAGCGCAGTAGCGGTCAGGCGACCGGCTCGGCGTCGTAGGAGCCCACCGAGCCATGTTGTGTAGAGGCGTGTGTTCCGCAGGGACTGGGTGGTCAGCATGACAGGGACGCCTTCTGGGTGAGTCGACCGCTGGCCAACGACCAGCGGATCGGGAGGCGGTCGGAAACGGTCTGATCGTGGGTGTTGATTATCAGGGCTGCTCCGAGTTCGGTTGCAGCCGAGATCAGCGCATCGACGACGAGCGCTCCGTTGTGATGATCGAGCTGGCCGGTCGGTTCGTCGGCGAGGATGAGGCGGGGATGGCCCGCTAGGACTCGGGCGATTGCAACGCGTTGCGCCTGGCCGCCCGAGAGTTCCTCGGGCAGTTTCGATGCCAGGGCATCGAGGCCGAGGCGCTCCAGGGCGGTCATCGCGATCGATCGGGCCAATCCGCGGGTCTGTCCTTGGAGGAGCAGCGGCAGGGCGACGTTTTCGACGACGTCGAGTGGCGGGAGCAGACTCGGGGATTGGAAGACAACGGCGACCGGACCCGGGCGAAGGTCTGAGATGGCGCCGAGGGTCGGCCATTCGACTGTTCCCGTCGTGGGTGAATCGAGCCCGGCGAACAGGTGGAGCAGAGTGGTTTTGCCGGATCCAGATGGGCCGGTGAGTGCGATCTGTTGCCCGGCGTGTACGTCGCAGGAGACACCGTGTACAGCGACGATTGCCGCCGAGCCTTTCCCGAATGTCCGGGCCACGTCGTGGGCGTGGATGACGACGTCGGTGTTCACGGCGCCACCTGCCCGTCGAGCAGGCTGATCTCTCGGTCGGCGGTTGTGGCGACGTTCGGGTTGTGCGTCACGATCAGGACAGCAGCCCCGGCGAGAGATCGTCGGCGGAGGAGCTCCATGATTCGGGTCGAGGTGACCTCGTCGAGTTCGCCGGTCGGCTCGTCGGCGAGGATCACGACCGGGTTGTTCGCCAACGCGACGGCGAGACCGGCGCGGGCCGTTTCGCCGCCCGACAGTGTGGTGGGTGCCGCTCCGGCGCGGTCCGCCAGTCCGACCTCTGCGAGCAGTGCAGCGACACGTTGTGAGTCGACCGTGCCGGCGAGGCGTTGGGCGAGCAGCACGTTCTGTTCGACGCTGAGGTGGTCGAGCAGATTGCCGCTTTGGAACAACATGCCGACCTTGCGGGCCCGCAGCGCTGCGCGTACTGCCTCGGGGCGACGTGACATCATTTCGCCGGCGATGCAGACGCTTCCGCCGTCGGGTTCGTCGAGGCCGGCCAGACAGGCGAGCAGCGTCGATTTGCCGGATCCGGAGGGGCCTGTGACTGCGACGATCTCGTTCGGATACAGGCGTAGCGATACCCCCCGCAGAGCGAGCGTTTCGTCATCACCGGCGTGGTAGAAGCGGTAGAGGTCGACCGCTTCGAGGATCGGACAGGTGGCACCGATTCGTGCAGGGGCATTCATGCTCGAGCCGGTCATTTCCATGTCAGTGAGTCGCTGACGATCTTCCACGGATCGACGTTGTCGGCACCCTTGGCTCCAGACAGCGTGAGGGTGACCTCGGTGCCGTTGTGGACGAACACGTATCGCTCGACTGCGAGCAGCGCCTTCTTTCCGGTGACCGGGTTCGGGGCGCTGCCGATCTCGAAGGTCGCGAGTACGCCGTCGCCCGCCTTGCGTGTCACGGGGGTCACGTCCGTGAGCGCGAATGTCGGATCCGGTGTCACGTCGGTCAACCCGCTCGACGTGACCGAACTGACTGTCGGCGCTGCGGTTGCTGTGGTCGACCGAACGGTGATCGAGTTGTACTTGTCGGTGAAGGCCACCACCCCGTTGGTTTCGGTTCGGGCCCAGCCCTCGGGAACCTTGACGCTGTAGATGCCGTCGGCGGAGGCGAACGCGACGAACGCTTGGTTGTCGGGGATGTCGCCCGGTTCCACGACCTCAGGAGCGTTGGGATCGACGGCACCAGCGAGGGTCGTCGCCGGGACAGGTTGGGTGACGACGACACTCGCAGGCGTGGTCACGGGCGCAACGGCAGTCGTGGTCGCAATCGTCACCGTGGATGTCGTGGACGACGCGGTGAGCGTGGTCGTCGGTGAACCTGTCGACGTCGTAGAGGGTGATGTAGTCCCGTTGCTGCTGCATGCAGCGGCGCCGATGGTGAACACTGACACCGTCACGATCATGGTGGTGGTGGCTCGCAAGACGGCGGGGCGCATGATGGGCTCTCCTCGGGGAAGGGGTCAATGGGTCGACGTTGACGGTACGAGTCGTTCAGCGAGCGCCCGGCTGTCTGAAGGTGAGCGGACGGCCAGAACTCGGCCAGATCAATGCGCCCCCTCATCGGGCTGGCCTACCGTTGACGTTGTGCCGGGCGAACGAATCCTGATCGTCGAGGACGACGAACGAATCGGATCGACGTTGCTGCGTGCCCTGCAAGGCAACGGCTATGAAGCCGGGTGGGAACCAACGGGGCGAGGCGCGATCAGCGGCGCGGCAGATCGGCGTCCGGATCTGGTGCTGCTCGATCTCGGTCTTCCCGATCTCGACGGACTCGACGTCTGCCGCCAGATCCACCACGCGGACCCGACCATCGACATCATCATGCTCACCGCCCGCGACGAAGAACTCGACGTGGTCGTCGGTCTCGACGCAGGCGCCATCGACTACATCACCAAACCGTTCAAGCTCGCCGAACTGATGGCTCGCATACGCGCCCAACTGCGCAGGACCGAACCTCGATCGTCGTCACAGTCGACTGCCGGGGATCTCGTCATCGATGGCGGCGCCCGCCGCGCCTGGCTCGCTGGCGAAGAGCTCGCGCTGCGTGCCAAGGAGTTCGATCTTCTCGCTCGACTCCTTGCCGACGCCGGGAGCGCAGTGACCCGAGAGACCCTCATGGCCGACGTGTGGGACGAGCACTGGTTCGGATCGACCAAGACCCTCGACTTCCACATCGCCGCGATCCGCCGCAAGATCGACCGACCAGGGACAGACAGCCGGATCACGACATTGCGCGGCATCGGATACCGCTACGAGCTCTCATGAGACGACGCATCCTCGTAGCCATCCTCTCGGTCACCACGATCGCTGTCGTGCTGTTCGGCATTCCCCTCGCGCTCATCGTCGAACGCTTCGTCGACGAAGGCGCCACCCTTCGAGTCGAACGCCAAGCCGTACTCGCCTCACGCCAAGTGCCCGGCGACTTCGCAACCAGTCACGACCCCGTCGAGTTGCCCTCAAATCTCGACGGGATCGTCTTCGCGCTCTACGACAGCCGCGGTCGGCTGGTGTCTGGCTCCGGTCCCGCCACCGCCGACGCCACCACCACACAAGCACTCCACAACCAGGTGACCGACACCGAGGCCGCTGGCACGCGAATCGTTGCTGTGCCCGTGGCCGCCGACGAGAACGTCGTCGGAGCCATCCGCGCCGAACAGTCGACCGAGAACAGCGATGCCCGGTCCCGCCGCATCGTCGCCCTACTCGGCCTTCTCGCCCTCGCCGTCGTCGCGATCGGTGCGGCGATCGGCTACATCGTCGCCGGCCGACTCGCACGACCGGTTCGACGACTCCGCGACGCCGCGGTGCAACTCGGCGACGGTGACTTCACCATCGACGTGCGACCCAACGGCGTTCCCGAACTCGATCAAGCCGGGCGAGCGATGATGGTCACCGCACGACGACTCGACGATCTCGTCACCAGAGAACGCTCGTTCAGCGCCGACGCATCCCACCAACTTCGCACTCCCATCGCCGGGCTACGCGCCGCACTGGAGACCGAGCTCCAATTCCCCCGACCCGATCGCAGCGACGTGCTCCACGAGGCACTCGAGGACGTCGCCCGGCTCGAGACGACCATTACCGAACTCCTCACGATCGCACGCACACCGAACAGCATCCACGGGTCGGTCTCCCTCGCGGAGGTTCTTACCGCGGTCAACGAAACATGGCGTGGACCCCTGGCTGCCGTCGGTCGCCCGCTAGTCATCACCGACGCATCCGACAGTCCTCCGCTGCGTGGCAACAACACCATGCTCCGTCATGCCCTCGACGTCCTCCTCGACAACGCGCTCAACCACGGCGCCGGCGAGGTCCGCATCGACATCGACATCGCCACCGACAGCGTGACAATCTCGGTGACAGACGAAGGGCAAGGCTTCACCGACGCCTCGTCAACGATCAGCACCGGTCAACCCGCCGCGAACACCGACGACGTTCACGGCCTCGGGCTGCCCCTCGCCCGACGCCTCGTCGAGGCAATGCCGGGCAGGCTCACCATCGCCCACTCCGGCAACAACCCCAGGGTCGACATCGTCCTACAGCGCCAGCAGCCGGCCACCTCGCCGGACATCGCCCCATGACGTGCGACGTACCTTTCGTGTGGCACGGTGGACCTTTCAGCCGGAAGACAAGAAATTTCGCACAGCCCGTGACCTGATATCCGGGCTGCTGCGTGATGTTCGCCTGCTGGAACAGCAAGTGCAGTCGTCACGGCACCCCGACAGGTTGCGTATTCTGCTCATCCGCTTTCAGGCGGGCGCGAGCCTGATAGCACTCGATCTGCGCTGGTATTCCGAGGCTGTGCGGCTCGCCGACTCCTTCCGCAGCGAGCTCGAGATCGCGGTCATGTCTCCCAGCCTGTCGAGGAGGGAGGGCGGTGTGATTGGGAACACGGGCCCCGAGATGATGCGAATCTACGACCACATCATGACTGGATGCGGACGACAGTCTGACGACTGACTCGAGTCGGAATCCCCTCGCCGGTCTGCACCCAACCCGAACCGATCGAACCAGGCAGTTCTGTGCTCGGGTCCGCCGCTTCGGGTGCGTCTCATCATCGGGGTTTGGCGGCCTGCAGGGTGTACGTCACGGCCAGTCGGTCCGGGGCGCTCCGGAGGCGGTATTCCCCGCCCCCGACTGCTTCCATTGCGTCGTCCAGCGGGTTCCACGGCACGGTGTTGTGTTCCTCGATTGCCGTTAGCGCCATGCCTGAATTCATGAGCGCGGTGATCACTTCGCCGAGACCGTGGTTGAAGTGCACGATGTCGGGTGATCCCAGTGGCTCGTCGTGCGCGACGTAGCTGACCGGCTCGGAGAAGTGCACGCCTTCGGTTTCGA
>JANMNE010000210.1:0-21011 GCA_031373785.1 Ilumatobacteraceae bacterium | reverse complement strand
CGTCAAATGCGATCATTTTCGCCATTGCTTGTGCCTCCACGATGAGGGGTTGATGTCATTCGCACTCACAGTGCGAGAGTGCTAGCACTCTAGACCGTCGAGTGCTAATCCGGCAACCCTGCTGAATGGCCTCGATCACCTTCGCTTCGGTTCGGCTCCTCGGCCTGGGCCTTCGGCGCGACCACCCGGCCGTGGTCGGCACGAACCTCTCCAATTAGTGTGAGGCGATGGAAGTGGCGGTCGTCGGTGGAGGTGTCGCTGGTCTCGCCGCGGCCCTGGCGTTGGCGCGGCGCGGGCACAGCGTGACCGTGTTCGAGCGCGACGACACGCCGATGCCGAACTCCGCCGACGAGGCGTTCGAGTGGGATCGCCGGGGCGCACCGCAGGTGCGGCACAGCCACGCCTTCCTGGCCCGGCTGGTGGGGTTGCTGAAGACGGACTACGCCGACATCTACCAGCAACTGCTCGACGAGGGCGCCACCGAGATGCGCTTCGGCGAGGACCTGCCGGCGTCGATGGTCGACTTCGTGCCCGAGCCCACCGACGACGACCTGTCGATGCTGGCCTGTCGCCGCACGACCTTCGAGTGGGTGTTGCGGCGGGCGGCACTGGCCGAAGGTCGCGTCGGGTTCCGCACCGGCGTCGCCGTCAACGGACTGGTGGCCGACCCGGTGACCGCGGGCGCCACACCGCACGTCGCCGGCGTGCGGTTGGCCGACGGGAGCCAAGCTGCGAGCGACCTGGTCGTGGTGGCCGGCGGGCGGCGTAGCGCGCTGTCGGATTGGTTGCGCGAGATCGGTTGCAACCCGATCGACGAGGAGGCCGACGACACGGGCATCGTCTACTTCAGTCGTTTCTATCGGTTGGTAGAGGCTGCCGGCTACCCGCCGCGCACCGGCCCGATCGGCGGCGACCTGGGATACCTGAAGTACGGCGTTTTCGTCGGTGACAATCGCACGTTCTCCGTCACGCTGGCGACACCGACCGACGACCAGGAGCTGCGACGGCGGCTGATGGACACCGAGACGTTCGACTCCTGTGCCCGCCAGTTGGTGGCCACCGCCCCGTGGCTCGACGGCCGGGCCGAGCCGATCACGGAATCGGTCCACGCGATGGCCGGCCTCGTCAACGTGCGCCGCCGATACGTGGTCGATGGCCAACCCGTGGCGACCGGGTTCATCCCGATCGGCGACGCGGTGCTGTGCACCAATCCGCTGTACGGCCGTGGCTGCTCGACGGCATTCTGGGGCGCGCATCTGATGGTCGCCGCGGTCGATGCCAACCCGGGGGACCCCGCGGCGATGCTCGTGGCCTACGAGGCGGCGCTGCGTGCCGAGATCCACCCGTGGTATCGCGCCAGTGTCGAGCAGGACGCCGAGGCCAGGCGCGTCGCCGCGGCCCTGTTGGCGGGAGATGATCCCGACGGCGACCCGACCGACCAGCGCAGCTTCATGCGCGCCGTGTTCCGCGACGGCCTGCTCCCTGCACTGCGACGCGATGCCGTGGTGCTACGCGCCTTCTTCCGGGCCCTCAACCTACTGACGGCGCCGGATGCGATGATCAAGGATCCCGATGTCGGCGCCCGCGTGCTGGCGGTCTGGCAAGACCGCGACAACCGCCCGCCCGAGCCGGCGCTGGGGCCCAAACGACGCGCGGATCTGCTGGCCCTGCTGACCTGATCAGTCTCCGAGGTCGTCGATCCCCTTGGAGATGTTGCCCAGCACGTCGCGAAGTTCTGATGCACCCGGCAGTTCGACCAGGTCGGTGTCTTCCAGGCGGGCATCGTCGAGCATCAACCAGATGACGACGCCGACCACGGCGCCGATCATCGGGAAGAGGATGAACGCCCACAGCTGCTGGAGTGCCTCGGTGTGGGAGTCGGCGAACAACGCGGTGCCGAGGCTGCGGGCCGGGTTGACCGACGTGTTGTCGACCGGGATCGAGATCAGGTGGATCAAGGTCAGGGTGATGCCGATGACCAGCCCGCCCATCCCCGGGGCGAACTTCTTGGTCGTGGTGAACAGCACGACCATCACCAGCAAGCCGGTCAGGATCACCTCGACCACGATCGCCGAGCCGAGCCCGTAGTACTTGCCGGACCACAGGTTTGCCGCGAACTGACCACGCTGGAAGCCGTCGCGGCCGCTGGCGATGCCGTAGACGATGGCGGCGCCGCTGATGGCACCGACCACCTGACCGATCCAGGAGTACACCGCCTGAGTGAGGTCCACCTTGCGAGCCAACAGCATGCCCAGCGTGACCGCCGGGTTGATGTGGCAGCCGGAGATCGGTCCGATCACGTACGCCATGATCAACAACGAGAAGCCGAACCCCAAGGCGATGATCAAGATCTTCAACAGCCCTGCACCGGTCGAGGCATCGCCCTCCGGAAGCAGTCCCAACGTCGGCAGCAAGATGGCGACGCCCGGCCCGCCGAGCATCAGCACCAGGGTGCCCACGAGCTCCGCGGCGAGGATGCGACCGTTGTTCCTTGGTTCCATGGAGCGAACCATATTCGCTCGCACATCCCCGAATGATCGATCGTCGGATACCTTCCTGTGTCATGGCTCGTCGTCGCAGTGAGTCGCTGCTCGTCACCGTGTACGAAGAAGGCTCGTTGCAGCGCCGGCCCGACGAGTTGATCGTCGAGGAGCCGATGACCATCCAGCTCGACGGTGCCATCGTCAGCACGACGATGCGGACTCCCGGCAACGACTACGAACTGGCCGCCGGCTTCTGCTTCAGCGATGGGCTGCTCGCCGGAGCGCGTGTCACCGGCGTGCGGTATTGCGCCGACGGAGCCGCCAGCGAGAGCCAGTTCAACGTCGTAACGGTCGAGACCGGCGGCAAGGCGCCGGTCCCGACGCCACGCCTCGGCACGACCACCAGTAGTTGCGGGCTGTGCGGCAACGACGCCATCGAGGCGTTGTGCGATCGGCTCGAGCCGCTTCCCGCAACGCCGGCCATCGCACTCGACGTGCTGGCCGGCATGCCGTCGTCCGCGCTCACCGGTCAGGGACTGTTCGCGACGACGGGCGCGGTGCACGCGGCAGCTGCATTCACACCGAACGGCGAGGTGCTGATCACCCGTGAAGACGTAGGGCGCCACAACGCGGTCGACAAGGTGGTCGGGCGCATGTTGCTCGATGGCCGGCTACCGGCTACCGGCCTCGGACTGTTCGTCAGCGGTCGGGCAAGTTTCGAGCTGGTCCAGAAGGCGTGGGCGGCCGGGTTCGGCACGCTGGTCGCCGTCAGCGGACCCACCGCGCTTGCCGTGCAAACCGCCAGGCGGGCGGGGTTGACCTTGGCCGGTTTCGTCCGCGGCCAACGCCTCAACGTGTATGCGCCGGAGCGTATCCAGCCCTAGCCTGAGCGCATGAAGAGCGAACCTGTCACGCCGTCGACCGGCGTTGGTGTGCTGCACCTGTTCTGCAAGCCGACGCCCATGTTCGAGTCCGAAGCTGCGGTCGCCGCGGTGAAGGCGGCCGAGGCCGCCGGATGCCAGGTGGTCACGATCGCGACGCTGGGTCACAAGTGTGATGTGGCCGTGATGGCCGTCCACGAGAACCTCCGCGAACTCCGCACGCTGCAGACTGCGGTGCAACACGCCGGGCTCGAGGTCGTCGATTCGTACGTCAGCCTCAGCGAGGTCAGCGAGTACGCCGCGCAGATGCCGGATGCGATGAAGCAACCGCGGCTCTACCCCACGATCCCGCCGAGTCACGTCGACTACGCCATGCCGGCATGGTGCTTCTACCCGATGAGCAAGAAGCGCGACCCCGATGCCAACTGGTTCACACTGCCCTTCGAGCGTCGCAGCGAGTTGATGCACGAGCACGGCGCCAGCGGTCGCAAGTATGCCGGTCGCATTGCTCAGTACATCACGGGCTCGGCAGGCCTCGACGACTACGAGTGGGGTGTCACCTTGTTCGGTGTGCATCCCGACGATCTCAAAGAGGTCGTCTACACCATGCGCTTCGACGAGGCGTCGGCTGTGTACGCCGACTTCGGCCCGTTCTACACCGGGATGGTCACACCGGTGGAAGAGGTCATGAGCAGTCTCTGAGGGTGCAGCGCACGGTGCCGACGTTTTCGTCGCGTCCCGTCTTGTCGAAGCCGAAGAGGTCGAACACCGCAGCGGCCAGATCGCCGTCGGTACCGATGGTCAGCGTGCCGCCAGGGCCGTCGTAGTTGATGTTGCTACCGGCGGCGATGTCGTCCCGGCAATCGACGAACGTCATGCAGGGAGAACCGCTGTCGCTGACCAACGGGATCTCGCGGGCGATCACGTCGGGCTGTGTCGAATCGCCGGCGAGCGCCGCGAGTGCGATGAGGTTGACGCAGTCGAACGCGTTCGCAGCGTACGGGCTGGGGTCGGCCGGCGTCGCCCCCAGTTGGGCGAGGAAATGTTCGTCGCTGCTGTAGGCAACTGGCGAGATGCCTCTGACCCGCAACGCCAGTGAGGCGCCCATCGGCTCGGCGGAGGCCGTGGGGCGTCGCATCGCGTCGTTCACGACGTACTGGGGCAAGACGTTGCGCTCCTGCGCGTCGATCTCGCCCAACATCACCGGCCCCGACGTGGCATCGCCGATCACCACGATCACCCCGGTCGCCGCCTCGACGACCTTCCCGGCGGCAGCCCTGATCGACACGTTGTCAGCGGAGTAGGGGATGACCGCCTGTTGCTCGATCTCCTTTGACGCCAGTGCGGCCTTGACGGCATCGGCGAAGCCCTGGCCGTAGTCGTCGTCGATGTACGTGACCGTGGCCCTGCTCGCTCCGGTTCGGTCGACGGCCTCGGCAATCGCCAAGGCCTGCATCGAGTCGGATGGGATGGTCCGGAAGAACAGGTTCTTGTCCGGATAGTCGTCGAGCAACTGAGCCGACGCCGTGGGCGAGCAGGCCATGACACCGGAATCGACGATCTCGCGCAGTCCGGCGAGGGCATTCGTCGACGAAGCGGGACCGACGATTGCATCGACTTGCTCGCTCAGCAGCTTGGCGATGGCCGGATCGATCCCGACCCCGGCGACACCCTCGTCGGCGGGACGCAGCACGACGTTGCGGCCCTTGTAGCCGCCGGCCTTGTTGATCGTGTCGACGGCGAGGGTGACTGCGGTGCGGATGGCTTGGCCGATGTCGGCATTGGCGCTGCCCTGCGGTGTCAGCACGCCGATGGTCAACACGCCGTCGTCGACACGCACGACCGGCGTCGTCGTGGGCGGGGGGATGGTCGACGGTGCGCTTGCCGAATCGGAGCTGCACCCGACCACCGGAAGCAACAGCCCGACGGTCGCCAACGTCGCGAACGAACGGCGTGACGAGCGAGGCATGATCGGATTGTAGGGGCGTCGAGCGGTCGGCGTTCTCGCCCGCAGCGGACCGCGCACGGCACAATGCTCCAGTGATACTCGCCGCACGCGATCGCTTGCTCGCTGACACCACCCTGCATGGGCGGGCGTGGTGCGAGTCGTGGACGGCCGAGATCGACCACTGGCTGGTCGATCTCTATGGCAACGTCTTCGGCGAGACGTCGGGCGTGTGTCTGCTGGCCGTCGGTGGCACCGGCCGGCGGGAGATGGCACCGCGCAGCGACATCGACGTCATGGTCGTGCACCGCGGCAGTGCCAAGAAGATCGAGTCGGGCCTCGCCGACCTGTGGTACCCGATCTGGGACACCGGCATCCATCTCGGGCATGCGGTGCGCGCCGCCAACCAGAAGTTGTCGGTCGGCTCCGATCAGCTCGATACGGCCACGACGTTGCTGGCGGGACGCTGGCTCGCCGGCGATCGACAACTGGCGGCCGAGGTGCTCGACGCCGCAAGCCGGGCCTGGAAGACGGACGCCGGCGCATGGCTGCGGCTCCTTCGAGATCGCGGACTCGATCGTCACCGCACCGACGGCGAGGTCGCTTTTCTGCTCGAGCCGAACATCAAGGAGGGTCGCGGCGGGTTGCGCGACATGCACGAGTTGCGTTGGATCGACGTCGCGGGCCGTGGTATCGACACCGAGGCACCCGCGGCTCTCGCCGCGGCATACGACACGCTGTTGCGGGCGCGGGTCGCGCTGCATCGGGTGGCGCCGATCGCCGGCGAGGTGATGCGTCTGGAGGACCAGGATGCAATCGCCGCGGCGGGCGCGTTCGGCACCGCCGACGAGTTGATGGCAGCCGTGTCGTCATCGGCGCGCACGTTGTCGTGGCAGTTCGATCGGGCCTGGCACGCGGTCGCCCGCGCCGCCAAAGAGCCGGTGAAGCCGCGACCGCTGGCCTCGGGTGTCACCCTCCGCAACGGCGAGGTCGAGTTGGGCGTCGACGTGTGGCCGGAACGCGACCCCACGCTGATGCTCCAGGTCGCGGTCGGGGCGGCGCGTAGCGAGTCGCCGATCGCGACCCGCGCCCTCGAGACCCTGCAGGAACGCACACCGGAGTGGCCGACACCATGGCCGACCGGCGCCGCTGACGAGTTGGTGGCGCTCCTGCTCGAGGGGCCGCGGGCGATCCCCGTGCTCGAATCGCTCGACCAGGCCGAGCTGTTCACCCGCATGCTCCCGGAATGGGAGCCCGTACGTTCGCGCCCGCAGCGAAACGCCTATCACCGCTTCACGGTCGACCGGCATCTGTGGGAAGCAGCGACTCAGGCGGCACTGCTGGCCGATCGGGTCGCCCGCCCCGACCTGCTCGTGATCGGTGCGTTGCTGCACGACATCGGCAAGGGCTATCCCGGTGATCACACCGAGCGGGGCGAAGAACTGGTCGCGGTGATCGGTCCGCGCATGGGGTTCGACGAACGCGACACCGGCCATCTGGTCGGGTTGGTGCGCCACCACCTGTTGTTGCCCGACGTGGCCACACGTCGGGACCTCGACGATCCGGTGACCATCGACATGGTCGCCGAGGCGGTGGGCAGCGTGGGGTTCCTCGACCTCTTACACGCGCTCACCGAGGCCGACTCGCTGGCGACCGGGGCGTCGGCATGGAGTCCGTGGAAGGCCGAACTGGTGGAAGAGCTGGTCGAGCGAGTGAAGCTACGCCTCGGCGTTGCTGACGGCGTCGACGGTGGGCCCGAGCGCAGCTCGCCATTCCCGACTGCCGACATCTTGGCCATGATGGGCGCCGGCGAGATCGCCGTCACGGTCGATGGCCCCCGGATCATCGTGGTCAACATCGACCGCCCGGGCACGTTCGGGCGGCTCGCCGGGGTGCTGGCCTTGCACGGCATCGATGTGGTCGGAGCGCGTGCGCACAGCGACGAGCAGGGCATGGCCGCTTCGCTGTTCCGGATCGCCGAGCCATCGCAGCGCGCCGACTGGGCGAATGTCGTCGCCGACGTCCGCCGGGCGTTGTCGGGCGAGTTGGCGCTGTCGGCGCGTCTCGCCGAGCGCGCCCGCACCTATCGCCGCCGCCGCCGGCCTGCGGCAGCCTCGGTGTTGCCCCCATCGGTGACGTTTGTCGATGCAGCCAGCAGCAACGCCACGGTCATCGAGGTGCGCGCACCCGACTCGATCGGTCTGCTGCACCGGGTTGCCACCGCCCTCGCCGAGATGGGCCTCGACATCCGCCATGCGACGGTCCAGACCATCGGCCCGAGCGTTGTCGACAGCTTCTACGTCCGTACCTCGAGCGGCGCCACCGTCACCGATCCATACCACCGCGCCGAGATCGAACGGGCCTTGCTGCATGCCGTAGGGTCGCCATCGTGAGCGACGCTGCGCCCAACGACTTCACCAGGGACCTGGTGCGCTGGAGCGAGTCGCTGGCGGCCATCGCCCGAACGGGACTCGGCTTCACCGAGAGCCTCTACGAGCGTGAGCGGTTCGAAGAGATCCTGCACGTCGCTGCCGACATCAAAGCCGCGGCCGACGAGGCGTTGGAGGTCCGTCGCGAACGCGACCACTTCGTGCAGGAATGGATGGAGTCGATCGGCGAGGGCGTGCCCGGGTACGTCACGCCGAAGGTCGCCGTCGGCGCGGTCGTCGGCAACGAGGCGGGCGAGATCCTGCTCGTGCAACGCGCGGACAGCGGCATCTGGCTCTACCCGACGGGGTGGGCCGATGTCGGGTACTCGCCATCAGAGGTCGTCGTCAAAGAGGTGCACGAGGAAACCGGCATTCACTGCGAGCCGGTGCAGCTCCTCGCGGTGATCGATGGCCAGCGAATGGGTTTCACCCGGTTCGCGATGTACCTGCTGCTGTTCCATTGCACCGCCGTCGGTGGCGATCTCCTCGCCCATCCGCTGGAGACATCGGGCGTGGGTTGGTTCAAGCGTGACGAGCTGCCGTGGCCGGTTGCCGGCGCCAACTGGTGGGGGCCGATGGCGTTCGCGGCCATCGACGGGCACCCGGTCACGACGGCGTTCGAGGCACCGCGCTCGCCGATGTGGCGAGGCCAGCCGACCTGACGGGTGAAGCGCCCTACGAGGCGCTGTCGCCCTGGTCGCGCAGGAAGCGTTCGACCTCGGCCATCAGCTCGTCGCTGTTCAGCCGGGTGTCGTCGATCGGCTCGTTGCCTCCGACCTCGTCGTCCTCGTCGTCGTCATCATCGAGCTCGCCGCTGTCGGCCAGTGACTCGAGTCGTGAGACGTAGCCGATCAGGTCGTCGTCGTCACCGACGAACGCCGAGACCCTGGCGTCGTACTCGCCCGCATCGGCGACCAGCCGGGCGGTCGAGGCAGGGCATCCCAACATCTCGCAAGCCCGCTCGACGAGAGCGAGGGCTGCTTTCGGGGAGGGCACCTGCGAGGCGTACGCAGGCACCGCAGCCCACAGGGAAGCGGACGGCAGATCGGTATGGGCGAACGCGTCGTGCAACACACCGACGATGCCGGTTGGGCCCTCGTAGCGGGACCGCTGCAGATCGAAGCGATCGATCATCGCCTGGTCGGTGGCCGTCCCCATCAGCTGCACCGGCCGCGAGTGCGGGACGTCGGCCAGCAACGCGCCGAGGGTCAGCAGCATCGACGCCCCGAACTGCTGGGCGACGGCGACGATCTGCTCGCCGAACAGGCGCCAACGAAGCGCCGGTTCGGGGCCGAGCACCAAGATGACGTCGCCGCCGGGCGTCGACGCGCTCCACAAGCCGACCGTCGGCCAGACGATCGAACGGGTCATCCCGGCGCTCAAGCGCACATGGGGGCGAACAGTGGCGAAGTCGGTGAACTCCTCCGGGTCGATTTCGGCAAGTGGCTGCGCTTTCCACGCCTCGATCAGGTGCCGCACGCTGTTGCTGGCCGCGTCACCCGCGTCGTTCCACCCAGTGAACGCGGCGATGATCGTCGGTCGTTGCAGAGTCGGTTGGGCCATCCAGCGAACGTGGTCCATTGCCGACAACACTACCGAGGTGCGACTCGGCGCCCTACAGGTGCTAGCGCGCCAGCGAGTCGGGCGCGACGCGTCGGATGTCGCGGTGCCTCGATCGCTTGACCCGGTACATCGCTGCATCGGCGGCAGCGATCAGGGTCGCCGCGTCCCGTCCGGAAGTCCGGGTGTCGGCCACCCCGACGCTCGCTCGGCACGACAACGCCAACGTGGGCGTGATCTCGATCGGCAGCGACAGGGCGTCGTCGATGCGTTGCACGAGGCGGTCGGCACTGGGGTCGTTGGGCTCGTAGGCGATCACGAACTCGTCCCCGCCGAGACGGGCGACGACGTCGGCGCCGCGAACGATGGCCAGCAAGCGGCGGGCGGTCTCGCACAGCACGATGTCGCCCGCATCGTGACCGTAGGTGTCGTTGACGCTCTTGAAGTCGTCGAGATCGAGGTAGGCCACGGCCAGCGGCACACCGGCGCGATGCGTGCGTGCCAGGTCGGCGTCGAGCAACTCCTTGAGCAGGCGCCGATTGGCCAGCCCGGTCAGCGGATCGCGGAGCGCCATGGCCACGAGGCGCTCCTCCAGGTTGCGCAGTTCGGTGACATCGCGTCCGACACCCTGCAGTCCGCCATCGAACGTTCGAGTCTGCATCTCGCCGATGACGATCGAGCCGTTGGCATGGTGGAAGTGGAAATCCGAACGGTCGGGCAGGTGATCGCCCCTGAACACCCCATCGATCTTGTCTCGGTCCTCGCTGCTGAGGATGTCGAGGAACTGGTTGAAGTCCTCGAGGAAGAACGAAGGCGGGTAGCCCAAGATGTTTTCGACCGACGGGCTCACGTAGTCGAAGTGGGGGTACGGCTGCAGGACGAAGTGCCAGATCACATCGGCCGACTTGTCTGCCAAGTCGCGGAACCGGGCTTCGCTGTCGGCCAGCTTCGACTCGGCGATGTAGCGCGCCGTCACGTCGCGACCGACGGCAAGCACCTGGGCGCCGTCGATGCCCGGTAGGTACCGGTCGACCCATTCGACCCATTGGCCCGGCGTGTTCGGTGCTTCGCGGATGACGTCGTCGGCGACGAGCGGGTTGTCGGGACCGAGCTTGGCGAGCTGGGCATGGAGTCCTTCCAACCCGTCCTCCGACAAGAACTCGTCGAGCCGCCGGCCCACCATCTCGGCGGGGGTGCCGTCGTACCATGCCGCCCACGACGAGTTGCAGTACACGATGGTGAGGTCGGGCAGCCGATAGCGCACCACTTGCTCGGGCAATGCGTTGAGCATGTCGGCGAGTCCGTGCATCTCGCCCGTGAACTGGGTCATGGTGTGTGCGGCGCCTCGGTCTTGGTGCGGCAGGGCACGAGGATCTGCTCTTCGAGCGTGGCTGCATCGAGCGGTCTCGACAACAAGAAGCCCTGGGCCTCGTCGACTTGCTCGTTGCGCAGGTGGTCCATCTCACCGGTCGTCTCCACGCCTTCGGCGAGTGTCCGCAGCCCGAGGTCGCGGCCCAGTTGCACCAGCGTGCGAATGAGCGCCTTCGACTCTGGCGAGGTGCTGATCGCATGGGTGAACGCCCGATCGATCTTGAGGCAGTCGACGTCGAACTGTTGCAGGTAGGCGAGTGACGAGTAACCGGTGCCGAAGTCGTCGACGGCGATCCTGACGCCGAGCGCCTTGATCGCCTGCTGTGCCGACGTGATCATCAACACGTCGCCCCAGCCGAGCAGTTCGGGGTATCGATCCATTGCCTGCACGGTGTCGGCCCACGCCAGGAACTGCTCGTTGGTGGCGAAGGGAGTGCCGAGGAAGAAGCCCGCAGCGCTGACGGCGAGGTCTTCGTCGCGCTGGATCGCCAGTCGCAGGGTGGAGGCGACCTCGACCGATGACAGCGCGAGTGCGTCGCGTTGTCGCTCGGAGTTGCGACGAGCAACCGATTGCGCGGTCAGCACGGACCCCAGCACGCCGCCGGCCAGCAGCTCCGTGGCCAGGATCACTGCAACCCAGATGTGGTTGCGCTTCGGATCGACGCGTTCGGCGGGCAACTGGTGCAGCGCGACATCGTCGGGGAGGCCCGCAGCAGAACTCGGGGCGATCCGGGTTGTTAGTAGCCCGACTCCGGCACCTTCAGTCTGTGCGCCCACTCTGCACCTCCCTCGGAGGTTCGTAGCGCAACCGGGTCTTGAGTCACGCAGATCTATCGAGCTGTCAACAAGCGCCCGCGTTCCAACGCTACCGCTGCATGCTGCGAAGGGCGAGGGCCGTTCGACCCACAACGACCCGGGAATTCAGCGCCGTTGTGCTGACTGCTTCATGGGACGACCATTGGTCGGTTGTCTACAGTTGACGAACTGTGACTGCGACCATCGAGATCGTCGAAGAACCCACTGCCGAGGTGGTCGAGGCTCTGGCCCGCCTCCTCCCGCAACTCTCGTCGGCGGCTCCGCCCGGCGCAGCGGAATTGGCCACGATCCTCGCTGGAGGCAACACCATGTTCATCGCGCGCGTGGATGGTGTGATCGTCGGCAGCCTGACCCTCGTGCTGTATCGGATCGCGACCGGTTTGAAGGCGTGGATCGAAGACGTCGTCGTCGACGAAGCGGCGCGAGGGCACGGTGTGGGTGAGGCACTGAATCATGCCGCGCTCGATGCCGCGCGCGCCCACGGCGCCAAGGCCGTCAGCCTGACCAGCAGGCCATCGCGGGCAGCGGCCAACCGCCTCTACCAGCGCATCGGGTTCTCGCCCCGCGACACCAACGTGTACCGCTACGACCTGTAGCCGGACGGGTTGATCGGGGAAGTGCGTACGTTCGCTGCGACCTGTGTGCACCGAAAGTACGCACTTCGTCCGAAGGTGATCGGTGCGGTCGGCGCGGAGACTCCGAAGTCGCTGAACAGAACGTCGAGCGATCCGACGAAGACGATCGTGTCGCCGGCGAGTTGGGCCTCCAGTGGGATCTGCACACTCTTCGTCACGCCGTGCACGGTCAGGTCTCCGGTGGCGGTCACCGCGGTCTTGGCGCCGGTCATATCGGCGGTGATGGTGGCAGCAGTCAACTTCGTGCCTTGAGTTTGGTGAGACTCGGTCTTCAGCCGTTGGCAGCCCGCAACACATCTTCGGCGGCTTGGCGAACCTGCCAATCACGATCGGCCAGTGCTGCCTGGAGGGCAGCGTCGACCTCATCGCCATCGAACGGCGCGAGCGCCAGCACCGCCCGGCGGCGCACTGCCGGCTTGTCGGCGCACGCGTGCAAGATGGTGGGCAGCCCACGCGGGTCGCCGATCGCCCCGAGCGACGCTGCGCACGCCTCGCGTACCAGTGCGTCGCCGGCGGTCACGCCGAGATCGATCAGCACGTCGAGCACGTCGTCGGTGACCACCTCCTGCTCGCCGCAGGCCCACGCTGCGGCTTCGACGACGGTGACATCGGGGTCGTCGAGGGTGGCTCGCAGCGACACGCTGCGTCGTTGCCCGGCGAGCATCGCCGCACGTCGGCGCACTGACGAGGCCGGGTCGGTCAGCGCGTTGCGGAGGTCCGCATCGGTCAACAGGCCCAGGCGCAGCGTTGCGCCGAGCGCCAGTTCGCGGGCGACCGGATCGTCGTCGGTCAGCGCCCCGCGCGCCACGGCGGCGTCGCCGGTGTGGCCGGCGACGGCGATCTCCCTCCATCGCGACGTCACGCCGGGCTGGTCATTTCTTCAGCATGTGCGACAGCGTGATCACGATCCACGATGCCCCGAAGCCGACCAGCGTGGCGGCGATGATCCCGGTGATCACTGCCATCGTGCTCCCGGCAGCCAGGGACCAGATCTTCCTCCACCACTCGATGCGGCGATGCAGCGGTACCTCGACCTCGGCGATCGGCAGGCCAACCCGTGCTCGCCGGGGGCGCAGGGCGCGTGCCGGATTGGCCGTGGCTCTGGCAGGCTTGCGCCAACCTGCCGCAACGAGTGCCACAATGGCAAGGACGGCAATCCAAGCAGTAGCGATGGTGAGTTCCCTGGTCGACACGCAACAATCAATGGTAATGGAGCCACGTGCGGAGGTGCGTGCGCCGAGCCGCCGCCAGCTCCTGTGGGCGATCCCGCTCGCCCTCGTGGGCTTGCTGGCTGCCGGCGCCGTGGCCGTGGCCGCCGTGCTCCCCAGCACCCTCGTGGCGCGCAAGCGCGACTGCCAAACGCGCGATGCGTCGAACGTGTGCACGGAGAAGCGTCCGGAGGAGAAGGTGCAGTTCGCGATCGTGCCGGCGGATGCGCAGCCCGTCGAGCCTCGCCTGACGATCGAGGGGCCGACCACGTACAGCAGCACCGGCCAGGTGCTGTTCGTCACGGTTCGCAACCCCGAGCTCAGCATGCTGGAGTGGTGGGTCGGCAGGGAGAACCCGGCGGTCGACCCGAAGAGCTATTCCGACCTGTTCGCCACCGAGACGCCGCAACAGCAGACCAATCGGGGCAAGCGCGACATGCGCACCGCCAAGCAGACTGCCGAATATGTCGCGTTGCACCGGCTGGGTCTGGGGGCGACGTTGACACCCGGCGAGGTGGTGATCGACGAGCTGGTGTGCCTCAAAGCCAGCGACGACGGTCGGAAGTGCGTCGAGTACGCGCCATCCGACCAGTTGCTCGATCCCGGCGACACGCTGCTGAAGGTCGACGGTACGTCGCTGAACGTCGTCGACGATCTGGCGCCCATCCTCGCCAAGCACAAGCCGGGCGACAAGGTCCAGATCGAGTACCAGCGTGACGGCAAGCAGGCACGTGGCGAGATCGAGTTGATCGCGGCACCCGAGGAGCCGGAGCGCACGATCATCGGCTTCCTGCCGAGCGACACCGCAACCGTCAGTCTCCCCGACGACGTGTCGATCACGATCGACACGGAGTCGATCGGTGGGCCGTCGGCCGGCCTGGCGTTCACGTTGACGCTGATCGATCAGCTGTCGGAAGGGGACCTGCTCGGTGGGAAGCGGGTCGCCGTGACGGGCACCATCAACATCAACGCCGAGGTCGGGCCCATCGGCGGGTTGTCGTCGAAGGCGTCGGCCGTCTTGCAATCGGGGGCGAGGTACTTCCTGGTCCCCACCGCTCAAGGCCCGGACGACATCGCCAAGGCCCGCGAGGTGGTGGGCGACGACGTCGAGATCATCCCGGTGGCCACCCTCGACGAGGCGTTGGCTGCACTCCAGCGCATCGGCGGAGACGCTCCACCCGATCAGCCTGTCGACGAATCGAGCACCTCGCCGGCCACGGTGCCGGAGCCCGAGGATTCGACTCCGTAGCGGGGCCACCGCGCCGCGTCAACCGATTGCCACGAAATCAGTGGCCCCCCGACCTACGCTTGCGCTCAATGGCACTTTCGTTTTCACGTCCTGATCCTTCGTCGCCCGACGCTGTCGCGTCAGCTGCGTTCTCGACGTCACGACGCGGCTACGACCAGACCGAGGTGCGCGACCTGCTTCGGATGGTTGCTGCCGAGATGGCCCGCCTGCAAGAGCGTGAGAAGTTCCTCGAACGCGAACTGCGCACCGCGCAACGCGGCTCGGCGAACTCGGTTGTGGCGCTCGACGAGGAAGTCGTCACCCGCATGCTTGGCGAAGAGGCGGCTCGCATCCTGCAGACCGCCCGCGAGGCAGCGTCGCAGATCAAGATCCGTTCGGAAGACGGCGCCTCGCGGATGTTGCGCGAGGCCACCGACGAGGCCCAACGCCTTCGTGAAGAGGCCGAGGTCGAGGCGGCGCGCCGCCGCCAGGATGCGTCCGCGGACGCCGAGTCCGAATTGGTGATGGCCAAGCAGCAGGGCCGCGAGATGGTCAACGAGGCCCGCGCCTATCGCGAGCGGGTGCTCAGCGAATTGGCCCGTCGCCGCGAGCTGGCTCGCCAACAGATCGAGCAACTGATGCACGGTCGCGATCGTTTGTTGCAGGCGTTCGAACGATCGAGGCTCGTGGCCGTCGATGTCATGGCCGAGCTCACCCCGCTGGGAGAGCCGAGCGAATACGTCAACCTGGCGCCGACCACCGGGCCGGTGCCGCTGATGGTCCCCAACCAGCGACCGACCGACGAACCCGAGCAGTCACCGATCGCGATCACGGTTGTCGAGCCCGACGACAACGTCGCCGAGTCAGCACCGGTCGACGAGGTTGTAGTCGAAGACGTCGTCGTTGACGAGGTCGTCGTCGACGAGCAGGTCGACGTCGTGGAAATCACCGATCCGCCCGCTGCCGACGACGATGTCGACAACACGGTGCTGCTCATGCGCGACGCCCACGAGGTGCACGACCACGACGAGCGCGACAACGCCCGCAAGTCCGCGCCGGTGGTGGCGCTCTTCGGTGGTGACGACGACGAGTCGGTCGACGATGCACCCAACGCGTCGGTCGACGATCTCTTCGCCCGGCTCCGCGCGGCCCGCGCCGAGTCCGTGGTCGAGCGAGCCCAGCAACCTGATTCCGACGACGCCGTCGACGTCGACGTCGACGAGACCGACCAAGCTGTCGACGTCGACTCCGATGCGACCGGGTCGCTGACGATCCTCGATGACCTTGCGGTGTTCCAGGCGTCGCCCGAGGCGCCGGTGGTCGAAGAGGCGCTCGACGACACGCTGTTCGGCCAACGCGATGCTTCACTGACGCCGATCATCGTGGCCTGTGCACGCAAGCTGAAGCGAGTGCTTGCCGACGAGCAGAACGAGATCCTCCACGCGTTGCGCCGCAACGAGCCGGTGCGCACGATCGACACGATGCTGCCGTGGCAGACCGAGCAGGCGGCGCGCTACGCGGCCGCCATCACCGCCGAGCTCGAGAAGGCGGCCCTCATGGGTGCGGCCAGCATCGACAAGGGCACGATGAAGGAGCACCGGTCCGACATCAACCGAGCCGGCGCCACGAAGGCGGCGATCGAGGCGTTGACCGACACCATCGTCGTTCCGTTGCGCGAGCGCCTCGAGCGCGCCGTCGCCGATGCCGCGGGCGACAACAACGAGCTGGCCAACACCGTCCGCGGTCTGTACCGCGAGTGGAAGACGCAACGCATCGACGAGCACCTCGACGATGTCGCTCGCGCCGCGTTCGGCCGTGGAGCGCTGGCCGCGGTCGTGCCGGGCACCAAGGTGTGTTGGATGGTCGATCCGAACGGGCCGGCGTGCCCCGATGCCGAGGACAATGCCCTTGCCGGCGAAGTCCCCGCAGGTCAGCCGTTCCCGACCGGTCACACGGGTACCCCCGCTCACGAGGGTTGCCGCTGCATGCTTGCGTTAGCTCCCCGCTAGCCTCGCCAGCGTGCGGAACCCCTCCGATCTACCACCTCGTGGTGCGCCATCGATGAGAACCCGTCGATTCTCCGACAAGGGCCGCATTGCCCTGATCGCTGTTGCGGTCGTTGTCGTCGGCATCTTGCTGTTCGGCCGCTTCTTCGCCGGCTTCTACACCGACTACCTGTGGTTCGATTCCGTCGGCCGGGCCGGTGTGTTCTCGACGATGCTGCGGTCCAAGCTGCTGATGTTCGTCTTGTTCGGCGGCACCTTCATCGCGTTGGCAGTGCTGAACCTGGTCATCGCCGATCGTCTGGCGCCGTCAGCGTTCTCGGCCAACACCCACCCGGTGGTCGAGCGGTTCCACGAGTTCTTCGGTCACCGGTTGCGCACGTTCCGCATCGCCGTCGCCACCGTTGCCGGCCTGTTGTTCGCTGCGCCAGCGGTCGGTCACTGGCAGGACTGGTTGATGTTCCGCAACTCGCAGCGCTTCGGGATCGCCGACGCACAGTTCGGTCACGACGTCGGCTTCTACATGTTCCGCCTGCCGTTCATCGCGTTCGTGCTCGACTGGCTCTTCGCCGCTGTGGTGTTCATCACGCTGCTGGTCATCGCCACCCACGTGCTCAGCGGCGGCATCATCATCCAGCCGCCACGCCCGAAGGTGCGCCGGGCAACCAAGGCGCACGTGGCCGTACTTCTGGCGGTCTTGGCGGTGTTGAAGGCCGGTGACTACTGGCTGACGCGCTACGAGCTGACCACCGATTCACGTGGGTTCGTGCGCGGCCTGTTGTACTCGGCGGCCAAGGCCCAACTCCCTGCCGTCATGTTGTTGACGTTGATCGCGCTGCTCGTTGCCGGTCTGTTCCTGTCGACACTGCGCACCAATTCGTGGCGCATTCCTGTGGTGGCATCGGCGTTGTGGGCCCTGATCGCGCTGGTCGGCGGCATCATCTACCCGGCGGCGATCCAGGCGCTGGTGGTCAACCCCAACCAGCGCGACAAGGAAGCCCCGTACATCGTTCGCAACATCGAGGCCACCCGGCAGGCGCTCGGCATCGGCAACGTCGCGGTCAAGGAGGTCAGCTTCGCCGACATCAGCGAGCGGGCGCTGGCCGACGACGTCACCCCGTTGAAGAACGTGCGCCTGCTGAAGCCAGAGGCAATGGTCGGTCGCTTCCGCAACGACCAGAGTCAGAAGGCCGGGTTGACCATCAACGACCTCGACCCCGACCGTTACGACCTCGACGGCCGCGTGCAACAGGTGTCGATCGCGGCGCGCGAGCTCGATCTGTCGACCATCGCCAACAAGTCGTGGCAGGGTCAGCACCTCATCAACACCCATGGGTGCGGCATCGTCGAAGCGCCGTCGGGGCAGATCAAGGACCGCCGACCTGACTACCGCGAGGTCAAGCTCGATCGGCCGGAGATGTACTACAGCGACGAGATCGGCGGCTACGCGATCGTCGATACCGGCGTCAACGAAGAGGACTGCCCCGGCTATCCCGATCCCGGTCCGTACTCCGGCACCGGTGGCATCAAGCTCGACTCGGTGTTCAAGCGGATGGCCTTCGCCCTCAGCTACCTCGACTACAACATGATCGGTTCCGGCGCAATCAGCAACGACTCGCGGTTGGTGTCGATCCGTCGTGTGGAGGATCGCGCCAAGAAGCTCGCACCGTTCCTGTCGTTCGACAACGACCCGTACCCCGTGGCCCTCAACGGCCGGGTGTTGTGGGTCATCGATGCATACACGACATCGGATCGCTATCCCTACGCCGAGAGCGGAGACCGCAAGCAGCTGAACCCCGGCAGTGGTCTCGATCACCCGTTCAACTACGTGCGCAACAGCATCAAGGTCGTCGTCGATTCGTACAACGGCACGGTCGACTTCTACATCGTCGATCCGCTCGACCCGATCGCCAAGGTCTGGGGGTCCGCCTTCCCCGGCCTGTTCAAGAGTCGCGATCAGATGCCCCAGGGGCTCGACGCCCACCTCCGTTACCCGGAGGAGCTGTTCCGGGTGCAGACCGCGGCGTACTCGAAGTACCGCGTGCAGAGCCCCGAAGCCTTCTTCGGTCGCACCGGCGCATGGTCCGTCGCCCAGGCACCGATCTCCCGCCCTCGAGCCGGCGGCACGGCCGTCACGTCCAACAGCGTCGCCGGCGATGGCACCGCGGCCGAGGCCGATCTGGCCATCGAGTCGAGCGCCGAGCGGTTCGTTCCCTACTACTCGATGTTGCGTTCGCCAGGGGAGACCCAGGCCTCGTTCAAGCTGCTGCGGCCCTTCGTGCCGTTCTCGACCGACGACAGCAAACGCAACCTCCAGTCGTTCATGACGGCCAGCAGCGATCCGCAGGACTACGGCTCGCTGGTCGCCTACGAAGTGACGTCTGCCGAGGATGGGCCGTTCACGGTGTCCAACACGATGAATACCGAGGCGACCGTCTCGCAGCAGATCAGCCTGCTCAACATCGAAGGCACTGACGTGGTGTTCGGTGATCTGCAGATGGTGCCGGTCGCCGGTGGGTTGCTGTGGGTTCGGCCGGTCTATGTGCAGCCGACCGTTCCCAACACCCTCGACTCGCAGCCGACCATCGAATTGGTGTTGGTGTCGCAGAACAACCGCGCCGCCTTCGGCAGTTCGTTGAGTGGTGCCCTGGCGAAGCTGTTCGCCGGGTTCGAAGGCAACATCGGCGACGTCGTCGGTAGTACGCCGGTCGACACCGGCGACAATGGCTCTGCCAACCCGCCACCGACCACCGACAAGACGCCGGCCCAGCTGCTCGACGAGGCCGAGACATTGTTCGCCCAGGCCGATCAAGCGCTCGACGCTCGCGATCTGGCCACGTACCAAGCTCGGGTCGAAGAGGCTCGAGCGTTGGTGCAACAGGCTGTCGCCGCCCTCGGCCAGGGCTAGAACCCGACCGTTTGTGCCGGCGGCTCAGCCGTTGTTGTCGCTGCGACCGCGGCGGAGCTGCTCGGCCAGCGCGGCGAGGTCTTCGCGGAACGCGATCTCGTAGCGCGCTTGCTCGTTGGCCAGCTTGACCTGCCCACCACGTAGCGCATCGACGACCTCGTCGCTGACGGTAGGGTCGGCAACTTCGGGGAGGCGCTGCCCGAGCCCGTCGATGTCGCGGCCGAGTTCGCTGAGCTGGTTGGCGAGCTCGGTGCCGACGTTGGTGAGACGTTGGTCGAGCAGCGCCATGTGCTCTCGCACGGCTCGCGCCTCGGTGTCGTTCGAACCAGCCCGCTCCATCAGTTGGCGCACCTGCGCCTGCAACTCGTCGGTGCTGCGCAGCCGCTCGCCGATCTCTTGCAGCTGCAGGCGGATGTCGTCGTCGCCTCCCCGCGGTTGCTCGCCGAGTTGACCGACGCGATCCCGCAGGGCCGACAACTGTCCGCCGAACTCGGCCTGTGCAGCCACGCGGGCATTGAGTTGCTGGAGCTGCATGGCCAGACCGTCGATGCTGGCCAGGCGCTGGTCGACGTTGTCGATCTCGCCGACACGGTCGTGGAGTGCTTCGACGCCGGCGACGCGCTGGTGCAGCGTGTCGATCTCGCCCATGCGCTGCTTGAGGTGATCGATCTCGCCGAGGCGATGACGGATCTGGTCGAGGTCGTTGATCCGCTGCTGTACGGCGGCGATGCGCTCGAGCGTCTCCGGGTCGGGGCCGCTGGGTGTGGGCGGAGGCGGTGGCATGGCCGCGGCCTCGGCAGCCGCAGCGGTTGCGGCCTCCAACTCGGTGCGCAGGTCGGTGAGCTGGGACTCGAACTCGGCGATCTTCGGGGCCTGGTCCTGCAGGCCGAACAGCCGGTTCTGCAGCGCGTCGACCTTGGCCGACAGCTCGTCGTGCCCGCCCTGGCTGCCTGACGACTCGGCGTTGCCGGTCGGACGCTCGGCCATTTGCTGCTGCAGTTGGATGACCATGTTGGCCACCTCACTGATGTCGTTGCGCTCGGTGGTGAATGCCGACGCCGCAGCGTCGAGCGAACCCAACCGGGCCTCGACAATGGCCCGCGCCTGCTCGCTCTCGTCGAGCCGGGCCTTCATGTCGATGAGCTCGGCCCGCAGCGCCAAGAAGTCGGTCACGTCGACGGCGACCTTCTTGGCCTTCTTCGCCGGCTTCTCGGCCCTCTCGAGCCTCGGTGGTGGGTCGAGTTTGGGCGGTTGGGCGAGCTGCAACAGTGGCTGCGGCAACGGCTCGACCATGGGCAGCAACTCCTCCAGCCGGTCCATCGCCTTGTCTTCAGCCGCGGCCTTGTGGTCCGGATGGTCGACGATGATCGACTTCGGTTTCTTGCTGAACAGACCCATCGATGGCTCTCACTTCTTGGGGTTGTGATCGAAATGGCTGTTCGCTACCGTACATGGTCTACTCCGACGCGGGGTGGAGCAGCTCGGTAGCTCGTCGGGCTCATAACCCGAAGGTCGCAGGTTCAAATCCTGCCCCCGCCACCAAG
>JANMNE010000179.1:0-9795 GCA_031373785.1 Ilumatobacteraceae bacterium | reverse complement strand
TCTCCTCCAGCAACGGGTTCAGCTTCTTGGCCTCGGCGATGGAGATGATGTCCATGTGCATGCCGAGGTAGCGGCCGCGGGCCTGCGCCATGCGCAGCCAGTCGAGGCGTTCGGGCGTGTCGGCCAACATCAGGCCACCGGGGAGGTGGATGCTGCACTGCTGGCCGGACTCGGCCTCGATCTCGCGGTAGAGGTTCACCGTGTACTGCTGCAGGCGGGCAACGTTGGGATCGCCGTTCAGCGTGTGCATGCCCCCCGCTGCGTGCCAGGTCGAGCCGGCGGTCAGCTGCTTGCGTTCGAGCAGCACGACGTCGGTCCACCCTGCCTTGGTGAGGTGGTACAGCACGCTGGCCCCGACCACCCCGCCTCCGACCACCACGACTTGTGCTGACGCTTTCATCCCCTGCTCCTTGAAACTTGGTGCGTTACCAATCGGTGGCGACGCCGCCCTCGGCGGCGCGGCGGGCAACGAAGGCTTCCAGCTCCTCGAGACGAGCCCCATCCATCTCGGGCTTCTCGTATGCGGCAAGGAACGCGGCTGCCAGATCGTGAGCCTTGCCAGCAGCCTCGGGCCTGCCGGCCTCGTCCCAGCTCTCGTAGTTACGCCAGTCGCTGATCATCGGCTTGTAGAACGCGGTGCGGTACCGGTCTTGTGTGTGCTGGACCCCGAAGAAGTGGCCGCCGGGCCCGACCTCTTCGATGGCATCGATGGCCAGCGTGTTGTCGTCGACGACGACCGGGTCCATCATCGACGAGACCATGTGCAACAGGTCGGCGTCGAGCACCATCTTGCCGAGGCTGGCGTGCAATCCGCCCTCCATCCAACCGGCGCCGTGCATCATCATGTTGACCCCGCCCATCACACAACCCCACAGCGCGAACACGCTCTCGTAGGCGGCCTGCGAATCGACGGCGTTGGCGGCGCACACGTTGCTGCTGCGGTACGGCAGGTGGTAGCGGCGGGCCAACTGGCCACCGATCATCGCAGTGCGCACGTACTCAGGCGTGCCGAATGCCGGCGCACCGGACTGCATGTCGACGTTGGATGTGAACCCGCCGTACACGACGGGCGCACCCGGTCGCACGATCTGGCAGAAGGCGATCCCCGCGAGCGCTTCGGCGTTCTGCTGGGCAAGCGCACCGGCCAAGGTCACCGGCGCCATCGCCCCGGCGAGCGTGAACGGTGTCATCACGACTGGTTGGTTGCGTGAGCACATCTCGATGATGCCGTGCAACATCGGCGTGTCGAGGCGCAACGGTGAGTTGGAGTTGATCACCGTGAAGATCGAGGGCTCCCGGTCGAGGGTGGCGTCGTCGACACCCCGGGCGATGCGTACCATCTCGATGCAATCGCGGTTCTTCTGGCGGCCGAGGCTGTAGCAGTGGATGTGCTTGTCGGTCAGCGTCAGCACGTCGAACGCAGCGTGGATGTGGCGCACGGACGCGTGGATGTCGACCGGCTCGACGGGGTAGCCGGCCACGAAGTGGATCGAGTTCAGCATGTGGGCGAGCTTCAACAGGTCGTCGAACCCGACCTGGTCGCCGGTACGACGCACGCCATCGAGCCCGACGATGTGCGGCGCGCTGGCGACGGTGCCGTTGGCCATCCAGTTGCCACCGATGTGCAGGTTCTTCTCCGGGTTCCAGCTGTGCAATGTGAACTCGGCGGGCGCCGTGGCGATCCGCTCGAGGATCATCTCCTTGGGGAACCGCACGTGCTGTGCCGCCTCGTCGACATCGGCGCCGGCGTCGCGGAGCATGCTGCGCGATTGGCCATCCCAGATGTCCATACCGATCCGTTCGAGGATCGTCAGCGATGCTTCGTGGATCGATTCCAGCTCATCGGCCGACACCACCTCGGTGTGGTTCAGCCGCATGCGCGGCTGTTGCCATGGACGCTGCAGCGGCAGTGTGCTGCGCGGGCTCGTGTCGCGACCACGTCGTCGACGGCCCTGGTCGTTGGTCACCGGCCGAGATTAGCCAGGCCAGCCATTCCTAGTACAGTCGTTCCGGTAATTCCTAGGTTTCAAGACGTTGATGTGGCATGGTCTGTGGTCATGAGCGAGATCGTCGCCATCGAGATCACCCATCACCAGCTGCCGCTCGATCCTGCCTTCCCGGCATCATGGGACCCGCAGCCCCGAACCAGGTTTCCTGCGACGATCGTACGTGTCCGTGACGACCAAGGATGCGAGGGAATCGGGTCGGGTGACGTGATGTACGGCTTCGCCGACTTCGCGAAGTACTTCATCGGGCAGCCGGCCGGCGATCTCGATCGGCATGCATCGGTGCTGGCCAACATCGAGTTCCATGCCGGGCGTCCATGGCCGCTCGATGTGGCGCTGTGGGACCTCGTCGGCAAGACCGTTGATCAACCGGTGTGGCGACTGCTCGGCGGTGCCTCGCCGCGGCTGCGGGTCTACGCGTCGAGCGGTGTCCGGCGGTCGGTGGTCGACATGGTCGAGATGGCGCGGCGTGCGATCGACGCCGGCTTCGAGGCGCTGAAGGTCCGCTTCGGCCGGCCCTCGGTGTCGGACGACATCGCCGTCGTGGCGGCGATCCGCGCTACGGTCGGCGATTCGCTGACGTTGATGGTCGACTGCAACCAGGCGTGGCGAATGCCGTGGGATATAGCGCGCCCTTGGGACGTCGACGTGGCGATCCGGGTAGCTACCCAACTCGAAGCCCTCGGTGTGTATTGGGTCGAGGAACCCCTGCACCGTGGCGACTACGCCGGTTACGCAGAATTACGCCGGCGTGTCGACGTGAAGATCGCCGGTGGCGAGATGACGCGCGAGCCGTACGAGTTCCGCGAACTGCTCGAACGTGACTGCCTCGACGTGTTCCAACCTGACTGCGTGTGCTCGCAGGGCATCACTGGCCTCGCCCCGTTCGCCCGTCGGGTCGCCGCTGCCGGCAAGCTGTTCACTCCGCACACGTGGGGCAACGGCATTGGAGTGATGGCCAACCTGCACCTCACCGCCGGCACCGTCGGCGCGGATGGGTCGCAGTGGGTGGAGTTCCCGTTCGACCCGCCGGAGTGGTCCTTGGAGCGACGCGACTACCCGCTGCGACAGCCGATCGTTGCCGATGCCGGTTGGGTCACGTTGAGCGAGCAGCCGGGCCTGGGCATCGACCTCGACGAAGACCTGCTCGCCCGCACCGCAAGCGCCTCCGCCACTTTCCATTGACCGTCCACTCTTCTTACGCGTCGCCTCGAGACACCCAACCTTGATCACCCCACGATCTTGGCATCCGACGTGGTGACGCCTCGGCGCATTTGTACCCACCCATAGCCGCGATCGGCGTGGTCCCACATGGCTCGTCCAAGCGCCAAAGTGTGAGGCGATCCAATATCGCTTCTCCGATGCGCATCCGCAAGCTCTGGCGCGAACTGGGCCACGCCCAGCGTCGTGCGCTCGCCGAACGCCGAACACGGCCGCTCGCCGTTCAACGCGAGCACCCTCCAGTTCATCGCGCACCCGCACGCCGAGGGTGTGGACAGGTAGCACCGAACTGCCTGGGTGTTCATCGAGGACTGCGACGGCGGAACGCCCATGGCGCACGCCAGTGGAGCCACGACCTCAGGCGCACAAACGGCCCCCGCAGTCGCAAATCGCGGTACCCGCCACTCGTCCTCGGTGCAGCGCCACCAGAGTCAGGATGATGGTCGTCGATTGCGCCATCGTACGACTTGATTCAACACAGCCCGCGCGCACGCATAGCTGCGTCGTCCAGCGATGTGCTTGCGCTCGCGGGCGATCCGCGCCGCTACCCCCGCTCGGACGAGCGCACCGTTCGACGGTGGTCGCGGCACCACCGTCGCAGAGACGGTGCGGGGACGGTCAGCGTGTGACACGCCTGTGCATGCGCAGCCCACCAGGCGGGCGTTTGTGAGCTGAGGCCCCGCATAGAGGCGCTCGTCATCAGACGCACTGATCACCCGGATGCGCTTGACGACTCCGGCCCCCGATCCGGGGCGCCAGTCATCAAACGCCGAGGACAACCGAGTAGCGCCGAACTGCCGATCTCGCACACTCCCGGGGAGTGTGCGATTGTGAATCACAGGCGCCGGACTGACACCATCAGCCGCAGTGATGACCTTGATGATAACAACTGGGAGAGTTTGTTATCATCTCTGCAATGATACGCACGCAGATCTCCATGACGGACGAGCAGGCCGATGGTTTGCGACGCTTGGCGGAACTGCGGCGACGTTCGCAGGCTGCGCTCATGCGCGACGCGCTCGACTCGCTGATCGCCGACTCAGATCGCAGTCGACGCATCGCCCGCGCCCGCCTGGCTGCGGGTGCGTTTCATTCTGGCGCGGGCGACACCAGTGTCGAGCACGACGCTGCCCTGGTGGACGCGTTCTCCGCGTGAGTACGCCGGTCTTTGTCGACACCTCTGCGATCTACGCGGTGCTGGACGCCGACGACGTCAACCACGAATCGGCGAGCAGAGCATTTCAGCAGCTCCTGAACGGCGTCGAAACCGACGACATCGAAGCCGTCACGCACGGCTCTGTCATCGTCGAGACCGTTGCGCTTGCGCAGCGCCGTCTCGGCATGGACGCCGTGAAGGTCGTGGTCGACGACCTCATCCCGTTGTTCTCCACCGTGTGGGTCGACCAGGATCTCCATGACCGCGCCACCGCGGCGATGCTGGCAGCGGGACTTCGTGGTGTGAGCCTCGTCGATTGGACCTCGTTCGAGGTCATGCGACGCCGTGCAATCGAACTGGCCTTTGCGTTCGACGACGACTTCCAGAGCCGAGGATTCGCGTCGTTCGCCGATGCCCGCTAGCGGCGCAGCATGGCCGCGAAGCTCGCAGCGGCAGCGTCGACACCGTCCTCGTCGTTGGTCGCGACGAGATCGAGCAGGAGGCCGCGGGTCACGGCCAGACCGAGTCGCACCATGCCTCGGTCGGCCTTGCCGTGCGTGTGAGTGTCGACCGCGTCGAGCCAGCCGTCAACGGCTCCCGGCAGCAGGCGGGTGAAGGGCTCCTCGCCCTGCGCGGCGCGGGCGTAGCACTCGAAGAACAGCCGTGCGAAAGGTCGGAGCTCGGGGCGGCGTAACTGCGTCCACATTGCGGAGAACGTCTCGGCGGGATCGAGCGTGAGGTCGGCGAGCGTCGCTGCTTGGCGACGCTCGACCTCCTCGACGATCGTCAGCAACAGCTCGTCGCGCGATCCGAAGTGATGGAGCAACATGCGGTGGCTCGTGCCCGCGGCGATTCCGACCTCGCGCAACGATCGCCCACCGATGCCGCCACTGGAGAACGCGTCGATGACCGCGTCGAGCAGTTCGCTGCGGCGACGCTCGTCAGGCGGGCGAGCGATGCCGGCCTCTCCGCTGTTCGCTGCACGACTTGAGGCCCTGGGCCTCCAGGTCGAGGTAGCGGCGCGTGAGCCGGCGCATGAGCACACCGACCATCACGCCGACCGGTCCACGCTGGTCGATGCGCTGGCGCACCAGCGTTCGGTCGGGTCCTTGTGGCACGACCTCGTGCGAGGCGAGCGTCGTGCCGCCGAGCGACTTCTGACGCCAGGTCCACGACACGCCCGAGTCGACCTCGGTCACCTTCCAGACGAGCGACGTCAGTCTCGGTTGCTTGATCTTGAATCGCTTGCCGACGTCGATGCCGGGGCCGTCGAGCGCCACGATCCGCGTCACCGATGCGGTCCACGAGGGCCACTGCTCCACGTCGGCGAACACGTCCCACACCACCGATGCCGGGACGTCGATCCCCACACTGCTTTCGGTAATCATGTACCAGATGGTACATGAACCGCGCCGGCCTGACAAGGCCTCAGGCGAGTGACTTGCGTTGCCAGGCGGCAGTCGACTCGATGGAGTTGAAGGTGAAGACGTGCAGCCCGGTGATGTTCAACTCGTCGGCGCGTCGCGAGATCGGGGCGATCAGCTTGTTGGGGTCGTAGCTCGCCGGCGAGAACATGCGCAGGATCGCGCCGGAGTTCTTGCGCAGGTAGCGCAACGACGAACCGATGCCCAGGCGAGTGCCGAGGCTCAGCAGCCTCGCCCGCTCGACGGCGCCCGGCACGCCGAGGTGGACCGGCAGGGTCATGCCGCTGGCCCGTTGCCGCGTCAGCCACTGCTCGATCGTCTTGGCGTTGAAGCACATCTGCGTGCTGGCGAATCCCTGCAGGCCGAGCTCGGCGATCAGCGCCTGCTTGGCGAGCAACGCCTCGTCGAGCGCGGCGTCGGGGATGACGGCGTGGTGGTCCGGGTAGGCGGGCACCCCAACGGTGCGTACGGTGTGGCACAGCGGCAGGAGATCGCGGATCAGCGAGATTCCGTCGGTGTACGGGCCGACCGGATCCGGGTCACCACCGACGATGAAGACCTCGGTGATGTCGTGCTCGTTGAGACGGGCCGCGATCTTCTCGACGTGCTCGCGACCCTCGACCAGCCGGGCCGCGATGTGCGGCACGGCGTGATGGCCTGCGCCGTTGAGCTCCGCGCTGAGCTCGAGTGTTGGCTCGATCCCCTTCGTGGGCGAGCACGTGACCGAGACCGAACACCCCGCAGGGAGATGCGGGATCTGGCTGTGCATCGACTTCAGTGGGATCAGCTCGTACCGGGCATTCTCGATCAGTCGGTGGCGGGCATCATGCGAACTCATCGGGCAACTCCTGTTTGCGGCGATCTACGAACTCGGTCAACTCTTCGGCGATGGCGTCGTCCATCGGTGGCATCTCGTACTCGTTGAGGCGCTTCTTCCAGACGGCGTTGGCGCGGGTGGGCGCGTCGGTCGCGCCGTCCTCGGTCCACTGCTCGAAGCTGCTGTTGTCGGCGACGTTGCTGCGGTAGAACGCCGTCTCGAAGTTGGCGAACGTGTGCGCTGTCCCGAGGAAGTGCTGGCCGGGACCGTTGTCGCGGATGGCGTCGACCGCCTGGCCGTTCTCCGAGAGATCGAGGCCCTTGACGAACGTCGCCATCATGCCGCACTGGTCTTCGTCCATGATGAACTTCTCGTAGCCGATCGACAGGCCGCCTTCTTGCCATCCGGCGGCGTGCAGCACGAAGTTGGTGCCGCCGAGCACCGTGGGCAGCAGCGTGGCTGCACTCTCGTACGCGGCCTGGGCATCGGGGATCTTCGAAGCGGTCAACGACCCGCCGGAACGGAACGGCACGCCAAGCCGCCGAGCCAACGCGGCGATGGTGTAGAGCACGATCGCGGGTTCCGGCGTGCCGAAGGTCGGTGCGCCGGTCTGCATCGACATCGACGAGGCGAACGACCCGAAGATCACCGGTGCGCCGGGGCGGATCAACTGGGTGAACGTCATGCCGGCCAGCGACTCGGCCAGCGTCTGCGCAGCCACGCCCGCCAACGTGGTCGGCGCCATTGCGCCGGCGAGGATGAACGGCGTGATGATGCAGGCCTGGTTGTTGAGGGCGTAGACCTCGGCCGAGCCGAGCATCGTGCCGTCCCAGACCAACGGCGACGACGCGTTGATGAGGCTGGTGATCACCGTGCGATCTGCCAGGTCGCCACCGAAGGCGATGCGGGCCATGTCGACGGAATCCTGGGCGCGGCTGGCGGCGGTGACGGAGCCCATGAACGGCTTGTCGCTGAGGCGCAGGTGGGCCAACACCATGTCGAGGTGTCGCTTGCTGACAGGGATGTCGACCGGTTCGCAGACCGTCCCGCCACTGTGGTGCAGGTAGTGCGACTGGTACGTGAGCTTGACGAAGTTCTGGAAGTCTTCGATCGTCGCGTACCGACGGCCGTTGTCGAGGTCGAAGGCGAACGGCGAGCCGTAGTTGGGTGCGAACACGGTGGCGTTGCCGCCGATCCGCACGCTCTTGGCTGGGTTGCGGGCGTGCTGGATGTATTCGCGTGGCGCGCTGGCCTGCACGATCTGCCGGCACATCCCGCGCGGGAAGCGCACGCGAGTGCCGTCGACCGAGGCGCCTCCATCGGCGAAGACCTTCAACGCGGAGGGGTAGTCGCGAATTTCGACGCCGACCTCTTGGAGGATCGTCTCGGCGTTGTGCTCGATGATCTCGAGACCCTCGTCGCTGACGATCTCGAACGGCTTCATTGTTCGGGTGAGATACGTCTCCGCTTCGACGACGTGCGAGGCGCGCAATGCCTGACGTCCGGCGCGTCCGCCGCTGCGTCTGCCGGTGCCGGCGTCGGCGCCGTGATCGATGCCAGCTTCAGTCGGACTCATGACCTGTTCTCCTGTCTGCGGCGTCGACGGCTCCCAGCGGCATCGACAGATGAAGCTCGCTCGGGCAAGGTGACGACCGAGGCAAGGTGTGGTGACGGGGCCGTCGCGTGGGGAAAGGCCATGGCTGCCACGAACAGCGCCTGGAACTGTGGCTCGATCGCCGTCTCGATCTTCACCACGGCGCGAGCCGTGGACTCGAGCTCGGTGCGTGCCTGCATCGACAGCAACGCCCGCACGGCGCCTGCGCCGGCGGCGTTGCCGACCGATCGGACCGCAGCGACGGGCGCATCGGGTACGAGGCCGAGCACGAGCGCGTAGAGCGGATCGATGTGTGCTCCGAAGGCCCCGGCCAAGCGCATGTCGTCGAGCGACTCGACACCGGCGTGCCCCATCAACAGATCGATGCCGGCGCGCAGGGCTGCCTTGGCGAGTTGGATTGCACGGACGTCGTTCTGGGTGATCGACAGCTCGACACCGGTGGTGCGATGCAGGACGTATCGGAAGGTGCGATCGTCGGCGACGATGTGCGGGCAGGTGCCGGCCATCTCGCCGCGCACGACGCCCTCCGCATCGATCACGCCGGCGAGGTACATCTCCCCGATCACCTCGATGATCCCCGAGCCGCAGACCCCACTGATGGTCAGATCCTCGGTCGCCGCGGCGAAACCGGGGTCGTCACTCCACAGGTCGCAACCGATGACCTTGAAGCGCGGCGCCAGCGTGGCTCGGTCGATGCGCACCCGCTCGATAGCGCCTGCCGTCGCCCGTTGGCCGCACGAGATCTGCGCTCCTTCGAATGCTGGGCCGGTGGGGCTGGACGCGGCAAACTGCCGGTCGGCGCAACCCAGCACGATCTCGGCATTGGTGCCGACGTCGACCAGCAGCTGCCAGCCGGCGCCGCGATGAGGGCCCTCTGCCAGCATCGCCGCGGTGGTGTCGGCACCCACGTGGCCGGCGATGCACGGGCCGAGGAAGGCTCTCGCAGTCGGGAAACCCAGACCGAGGTCGAGGGCGGTGGTGCGAACTGCCTCGGCCGTGGCGAGGGTGAACGGGGCCTGGCCGAGCGGCGTGGGATCGATGCCCAAGACGATGTGGTGCATGATCGGGTTGCCGACGATGACGATGTCGAGCAACTCGTCGGCGGGCGAATCGGCCTGCCGCAGCAGATCGGTGATCAGGTCGTTGAGCGCGGTGCGGATGCAAGCCGTCAGCTCCTTGTCGCCGCCCGGATTCATCATCACGTACGACACGCGACTCATCAGTTCCTCGCCGAAGCGGATCTGCGGGTTCATCATCCCCGCGGTGGCCAACACCTCGCCGGTCGACAGGTCGCAGAGATGGCCGGCGACCGTGGTCGACCCGACATCGATCGCAACGCCGAGCGCCGTGTCGACGAACCCCGGCCAGATGGCGACCGCTGTGCCGTCGCGGTCGACTGCGATGGTGACCGAACCGTGGTCGTTCGCCGCAGCCTTGTGAACGGTGCGCAACACGGTGGTGCTCCAGGTCTGAACCTCGAACCCGTGGGTGCGCACGACGGCTTCGCCGATCAGCTCCGTCACCGACTCCGAATCCCCGAGCACGGCCTTCGGCAC
>JANMNE010000158.1:0-17051 GCA_031373785.1 Ilumatobacteraceae bacterium | reverse complement strand
CACTCGACCTGGCACCGCCACGATGGTTGACGGCGGGCTGTCGCTGAGCGGATCGTGGAGCTTCGGGTCAGGCCTGAAGCACTCGACACATGTGCACTCGTTGGGCATCATCCAAGAGACCGGCGAGCCGCGGATCTTCGTGACGCCGATCGACGCCGTCAACCTGATCGACAACTGGGACGTGATGGGGCTGCGCGGCACCGGCAGCATCGACTACACGATGGAGAACGTGTTCGTACCCGATGGCTGGAGCCACTTCGCCGTCACCACCACACCCGAGCGCGGCGGCAGTCTCTACGGCCTCGGCATCATCGGCTTCGCCGTCACCTGCCACAGCGGTTGGGCGATGGGGGTTGGCCGGCGCCTGCTCGACGAGCTGGCCGGGCTGGTGCAGGGCAAGGCCGGGCGACCCGGAGCACAGGCCGACAGCAGCGCGTTCCAACTCGGCTATGCCGAGGCCGAGGCCAAGTTCCGTGCCGCGAGGGCGCTGGTGATCGAGTCGTTCACCGACCTGTCGAACAGCCTGTACGCCGGCGACGCCATCTCGGTGCGCCAACACACCCTGATCCGTGTCGCACTGGCCCACATCACCAAGACCCTGCACGAAGTCGCCGGCTTCGTATACCTGTCAGGCGGCACTACAGCATTGCGTCACGGCACCATCCAGCGGATGTTCCGCGACGTGCACGCCGGCACGCAGCACATCACCTCCGGCCCAGCTATCTGGCAGACGTGTGGCCGCGAGTTGATGGGGGTTGCCGGTGGCAAGCAGTGGCAGTTCCTCGACCTCGTCGACCCCCACTGACCCGTAGAGGCGCCTGATGGAGCGCGTTCGGGCCCTCAGCTCGGAGACCAGTCGCGGCTTACTAGCCCACGAGCCGCCGCGCCCAGCCGAGGGCGTGATCGAGTGACCCGGTGAAGGCAACGCCCTGCCAGGCGATGTCGAACGCTGTGCCGTGATCGACTGAGGTGCGCACGATCGGCAACCCGACCGTCACGTTGACGCCGCTCTCGAAGGCCAGCAACTTCATCGGGGTGTGACCTTGATCGTGGTACATGCACACGATTGCATCGAACCGCTTGCGATGCACCGCCTGGTGAAACACGGTGTCTGCCGGGTGCGGCCCGCTGACCTCCATGCCCGCAGCACGCGCCGCCTCGATGGCCGGCACGATCTGCTCGGCGTCTTCCGAGCCGAAGAGGCCATGCTCACCCGCGTGCGGGTTCACGCCACACACCGCGATTCTGGGCTCGTCGAGGAAGCGGTGCAGCGTCTCGTAGGTCAATTCGATCACCTCCGTCACACGGGCCGTGGTGACGCGCCGGATCGCCTCCTGCAGCGACACGTGTGTGCTGACGTGCGTGACGGCGAGATCGCCGGCGGTCAGCATCATCGTGAACCGCTGCACGCCACACTCCGCGGCGATCAACTCGGTGTGGCCGACGAAGCCCGGGTCCGACAGTTGCGTCGCTTCCTTGTTCATCGGCATCGTCACGATGCCGGCGACCTTCCCCGCGATCGCATCGCGGGTTGCGGCGAGAACGTACTCGCGGGCCGCCGCGCCGGATGCCGCGTCGATCACACCAGGGCGATGATCGCTGCCGGCCAGCAGGCCTGCATCGACGACCTGCAGTGGGCCGGCGCGCCACTGCCCCGGCTCGCTGATCGCCTCGATCTGTACGTCGAGACCGAGCAACTCGGCACCGTGGCGCAAGATGGCGGCGTCGCCGTACACGACGATCGTGTCGTCGGCGAACGCCCCGTCCGCAGCGCGACGTAGCACGATCTCGGGCCCGACACCACTGGCATCACCCATCGTGATCGCCATCGGTGTGATCGAAGTGGTTGCTGCGGTCATGAGGTCACCAGGTCCACCAGCGTATTGGGTGCGCCAAAGCCACCGGGCTTGCAGGCCAAGCGCAGCGTCGTGCCGTCGATGTCGGCCTCGCCCAGGCTGACGCCGACGTCGATCGAACCGAACACGCGCACCACACTGTCGCCGATGAACGCCTCGGCCGTATCGCCGCCCACGAGGATCACGCTGCGCGCCCGCTTCGCTGCCACCAACTGGCGACCACGTTCGGCGACCTCGACGGCGATGGCAACCGATTCGGTCGTGCGTACCTCCGACGAGGTGACCACATCGATGCCCGCTTCGGCCAACTTTGCGATCTGGGCCCGGCTGACCGGGTGCAAGCTGGCACACACGGCGACGACCGGCGGCGGGAGGTGCGGCACCGGGAGCCCATCCGCTGCGCCGCCCGGCGACCAGATTCCCGCCACGGCGGCAACGACCGAGGCCGGGCCGACCAGGACGACGTCGGGAATTCGCAACGCCATGGCGACCAGCCGATCGATGTCGGCGAGGGAGGTGGCATCGACGATCGCCACACGGGCGTTCCTCGTCGCCAGCCACACTGCGAGTGCGTCGGCATCGGCGATCTCGTCGCCGGCCAACGACTCGCTCGGCCGGCTGCTGCGCACCGGGAGACGAGGATCGTTACCGATCTCGCTCTCGGCAACCGGCACGCCGTTGACGTACACCACGCCCCCGGCGCAGACCCGTCCGACCAGCGGGTGGGACGGGATCATCACGACTCGGCGCCCGGAGTCGACCAGCGCCGATGCCTCCGCTGCCCAGTTGCCGCGCAGGGTGGAGTCGACCTTGTGCACCCGGTGCGCATCGGTGGTCGTCGCCGTGATCCGCCGGCGTGCTTCGTCGGCGGTCTCGTGGCGCGAACGCAGGTCGATCACGACACAACCGTCGTGCGGAACCGCCGCCGACGGGGCTGCGCCGATCGGGATCACGTACACGTGCAGACCGACATCAGCGCACGCTGCGCCGGCCTCGGTCGCGCCGGTGCTGTCATCGGCCGTCACGAGCATCGAGATGCGGCTGTCGATCATTCGCGAGGGCGGGCCAACTCGTCGATAACGACCCCGCCGTCGAGCATCGCCAGCGTCGAGGGCGGCGTCAGCACCTTGATCGCCCGGCTCCCACCGCCGAGGATGATCCGCTGGCGGGCCATGACCGCAGCATCGATCCAGATCGGGAGGCCGCCCGGCAACGCGAAGGCGGTGACGCCGCCGATCTCCATCCCGGTCAGTTGCATCGTTTCGTCCGCCGAAGCGAACGAGGCCTTGCGCACCTCGAGGCGCTTGCGGACGACGCCGTTGACGTCGAGCCGCGTCGTCGCCAGCACCACACAAGCCACCGGGCGCGATATCTCCCCTTTGCCGACGACGATGATCGTGTTGGCCGAGTCGTCCGGCGAGTAGCCGTACGCCTCGCAGAACGCGGCCGTGTCAGCGAGCGCTGGGTCGCAGGGAACGATCTCGTGGTCGACGCCGAGACGTTGAAGGTGAGCGACGACTGCGTCCTGCGGATTCACGACGCATGGCGTACCACGACGAACGACTCGTCCTGAAACCAGAGGCCCCCGTGCTTCAGCACGACGTCCGCAGTGACGTCGAGATACTTGCCTTCCATCAACACGTCCGCTGTCCGCTCGTCCTCGATTTGGGCCACGTAGACCGCGGCGTTCCACGCGGCCATCGTCGTCGACGTGCTGATGCGATTGGAGACCTCGTTCGGCATTGCATGCAGGTGGTAGCTGAACAGCGAGGCCGCGTCGCTGGTGCCCTCGAACCCGAAGTCGGGGATGGTGTCGCCGTTCAACTGGGCGTCGAGCTCTTTGATCAGCTTGTGCCGCGGCGTGGCGAACGGGTCCTCGGCGGGCCAGATCTTGCGGATGATCTCCATCCCGGGATCGTGACCGGTCGACTGCACCACGACCAGCCGCCCGGCTGGTGCGAGCGCCTTGGCCAGCGGTGCCAGCACGTTCTTGACCTTGGTCTCGGCCGAGGTGCGGCTGCGATACGGCTGCGCGGCCAGTACGAGGTCGTACTCGAATGGTTGCGGGGCGCCGGTCGGTCGCGGGATCAGGTCGTTGAGCGCGAAGGCGTGGTCCTCGCGGTACAGCACCATCACCGACGGCGTGACGTACACGGGGTTCCCGGTCTTGGCGCTCGAGGCGGTCTGCCACCCCTGCGTCAGATGGTCGTCGAGCTCGTGGATCTGCTGGAAGAACTCGTGCGCACTGGCCCCCGTCAGCGGCACGTCGATCCAACGCACCTTGTCGTGGAACTCGGCCGATTTCGGGAACAGGTGCGGTGCCTCGGCGTAGAACATGTTCGTCAGCACGACCACGGATTGCGGATGCTCGGCGAGCCGGTCGGGCAGTGTCGCCAGCGTCAGCCGGGTGTCTTCCATGCTGACTTCCTTGCCGACCACGAAGAACGGAACAGTCGGCAATCGGCGATGCAGGTCACGCAGCACCTGGCTCAGCACCATCCCGTTACCCGTGCCGGCATCGAACACCCGAAGAGCGGGTGGCCGCGGCACGATGTGGCCCAGCTCGCGGCCGATTCGTGCCGCCACCTCGGCCTTCTCACTGGTCGTCATCACGAACAGCAGGTACTTCTCCCGGTTGTCGAAGAACCGGAAGGGCTCCGCCTTCGCAGTCCTGGCAGATGTGGTTCCATCCGCTTCGATGTCGGTCATTGCAACCCCCGTTCGACTCGCCGAACCGTACCGCGAGCTCTGTCGGCCAACATCACAGTGGTTCGTGCCTGGCGAACGTGTCAGCCCGCGGTCAGCCCTTGCGGGTCAGGTCACCGACGATCTGCTGCGAGGCCAGCTTGCCGGGGCCGCCGGAGACGCAGCCACCGGGATGGGTGCCCGAGCCGCACTGGTAGTAGCCGTCGATCGGGGTGCGGTACTGGTTCCAACCGGGCGCCGGGCGGAAGAAGTACATCTGCGGCGCCAGGAACTCGCCGGCGAAGATGTTGCCCTCGCTGAGACCGACGACGCGCTCGATGTCGAGCGGCGTGACTACTTCGCGATGCAGGACGAGATCGCCGAAGCCGGGGAAGAACGACTCGATCGTGGCCTGCACGGTGTCGCCGACGTTCTGTCGCTCGGTGTCCCAGTCACTGCCTTTCAACTCGTACGGCGCGTACTGGATGAAGCACGACATCACGTGCTTGCCGGGCGGGGCCATGTCGGGATCGACGAACGACTGCAGGCAGGCGTCGATGTACGGCCGCTTGCTGTACCAGCCGTACTTGGCATCGTCGTACGCCCGCTCGAGGTAGTCCATCGACGGGCCGATGTTGGTGAACCCACGAAACTGATCGGTGCGATCGCCGAGTGCCGGATAGCGGGGAGAACCATCGAGGGCGAAGTTGACCTTGGCCGACGTGCCCTGGAACCGGAACCGCCGAATGCTCTCGTTGAGCTCGATCGGCAGATCGGCCGGGTCGACCAGTTGGGTGAAGGTGCGCCGCGGGTCGAGTGATGAGACCACGACCTTGGCCCGCAACTCGGTGCCATCCTCCAGGGCGACGCCGGTCGCCCGGCCGTTGCTGGTGATCACGTGGCTGACCGGCGTATCGACGACGATCTCGGCGCCGAACGCCTGCGCGGCACGAGCCAAGACCTGGGTGAACCCGCCGTTGCCGCCCTTGTGGAACGCCCACGAGCCGAAGTGGCCGTCGTGCTCGCCGAGGTTGTGGAACAGCAGCACCAGGCCCGAGCCTTGCGAGCGCGGGCCGACCTTGCTGCCGATGATGCTCGACGACGACAACCAACCCTTGATGATGTCGCTGTCGAAGTAGTCGTCGAGGAAGTCGGCCGAACTTCCGGTCAGCAACCGGATGCAATTCTGCAGCACCCGCGACGGCAGCGACTTCATCCGCTTGGCGAGGTCGGCAAGCTGCAGAGCATCGGCCGGGTCGTTGCCGAACAGGTTCGGCGGCGCCGAATCGACCAGCGGCTTCAGCGCCTGGCACACCTGCGCCATGTCGAACTCGTACTGATCCATCGCATCGGCGTCGTGCTTGGAGTGCCGGGCGATCTCCTTCAGGTTCTCGTTCCGGTCGGTGCCCATCAGCAGGTAGTCGCCGTTCTCCATCGGAGCGAAGGCGCTCGGCATCTGGATCGGCATGAAGCCGTGCTTGGTCAGCTCCAGCTCATGGATGATGTCGGGCCGCAACAGGCTGAGGGCGTACGAGAACGTGGTGAAGTGAAAGCCGGGGATCAGTTCCTCGGTGATGGCCGCGCCGCCGACGATGTGGCGCCGCTCGATGATCAACGTCTTCAGGCCCGACTTGGCGAGGTATGCGCCATTGACCAAGCCGTTGTGGCCACCGCCGATGACGATCGCGTCGAATGAGGTCGTGGCAGGCATCAGGCAGTCTTTCTCGGCGGGTTGAACAGCGGCGGCCGGGCGACCACGGCTGCGACGGTGTGGTATCGGTGGTTGATCGTGATCTCCAGGTTGACCCGCGACCCGGTGGCCGCCAGGTCAGGGCGCACGCGGGCCATGGCGATGTGACGTTGCAGCATCGGCGAGTACATGAAGCTGGTCGTGTAGCCGACCCGGCTGCTTTCCTCGTCGTACAGCATCATCTCGTAGACGACCGGCGTCTCGTCCTTGGGCGGGATCAAGCCGGCGTCGCCGTAGTGCCGGTCCCATTCGCGCCAGTCGATCACCAGACCGACCATCTTCCAGCGCGACGTCTTGTCGGCGATCTCGCGCTCGATCGCGGCCCGGCCGATGAACCGTCGCGTCGACGTGGCCAGGTCGCGGAACATCCAGGCAAACCCAAGTTCAGCCGGCGTCGAGCATTCGTGGTCGTTGAACGCGAATCGGCTGCTGTGGAAGTCGACACCGATCAACACCAGCCCGGCCTCGATGCGCGTCATCAGTAACGCGCTCTGGCCGACCGGCAGCACGCCTCGTCCGCTACACGCATCTTGCAGCGTGTCCCACATCTCGATGGCTCCGTCGGCGCCAACCCAGATCTCGTAGCCGAGGTCGCCGGTGTACCCCGTGCGCGACACGTGGACGGGAACGTTGCCGATCTTGGCCGGGCCGTGGTGGAAGAAGCCGAGGCCGGCGATCTCCGGATCGAGCGACGCCAGGATCTGGCGCGATCGCGGCCCTTGTACCGCCAGCGAGGCGTAGTCCGCCGAGACATCGGTGATCTCGACCTGGTCGTAGCCGATCAGGTTGCGGAAGTAGGCCAGGTTCGGCTCGGCAGACGTGAGGATGAAGTCGTCGGCGGCGAACCGGATCACCACCCCGTCCTCGACGACGTAGCCACGTTCGTCGCACCACAGCGTGTATTGCGCCTGACCGTCGCGGCACGCGCCGATGTCGCGCGCCAGCACGCTGCCGAGGAACTTGCCCGCATCGCGTCCGGCGATGCGGTACTTGTACAGCGGCGACGTGTCGATCAGCCCTGCCGCGTTGCGGACCGCGAAGTACTCGAACTTGTCGGACATCTGGTACTTCACCGCCGACAGGTAGCCCGACCAATGCGACCACAGCTGGGTCTGGTTCAACGGGGCGAGGCGCTCGTGGAACGGAGTCGTCAGGACCATGGCGAGATCGTAGACGTCTATTGGACATCTGCGCAATAAGGGATACCCTGACGGCGTGACACGCCTGAGCCCGACCGCTCGCCGAGAGGAGATCGTGGCAGCCGCGCTGCGAGTCGCCACGACCAAGGGCCTCGCCAACACAACGGTCCGCGATGTGGCGGCCGAGATGGGTACGTCCAGCGGGTTGATCCACCACTACTTCGCGTCGATGGACGACGTGCTGGCCGCGGCGTTCGAGGAGGCGGCCGGCACCGACCTGGCCAAGACCAAGGTGGCGATGCTGGCGTGCTGCGACGCATCGGAGCGTCTGTCGACGTTCTTCGCCTCGTACACCCGCACCGAGGAGTATCGCGCCTTCCAGATGTGGCTCGACGCATGGGCCGAAGCCAGCCGGCGGCCGGCGCTCGGCGCCACGTCGCGCCGGCTGAACGTCGCCTGGCAGGAGCTGATCGCGGCTACCTTGATCGAGGGTGTGAACGACGGCGTGTTCGTCTGCGACGACCCGGCGGCGACCGCGTGGCGGGTGCTGTCGTTGCTCGACGGGCTCAGCCTGCAGGTCGCCGCCCACCCCGGGGTCATCGAGCGCGCCGTCGTGCTCGATTGGGCGATGACTGCGCTCGAGGGCGAAGTCGGGCGTCCGATGCGGTCACTGCCACGGCCGTCGACCGACGAAGGCCGAGCCGTCGCCAGCTAGCGCACGCTCCAGGTCCACACCCGCAGCATGATGTCGTCGCCGTCCTCTTGAATCATCGGCAACGACTCGGTTCGCTCGACCAGATCCCACGTGCCCGAGTCGATCAATCGCTGCTGCTCGGCGCGGTAGCCGCCATGATCGACGGCGTCGTCGCGGAACGTGATCGACACATGCCCGCCTGGTGACGTCACCCGAGCCAGTTCGGTAAACGCCGAACCCTCGACGTGACCGAGCGTGAACACACCGACCGACACCACCGACCCGAACCGGCCATCGTCGAAGGGCAGCCGATCGAGCAGCGAGCCCTGGTGGAGCTCGCTGTAGACACCGCGCGCTGCGCTGCGCTCGAGCATCCCCGGGGACAGGTCGAAGCCGACGATCCGGGTATGGCCGAGCGCGGCCAGCGACGCACCGACCAGGCCCGTGCCACAGCCGGCGTCGAGGATCTCCGACCCCTGGTGTGCGAAGTGATGACAACGCTCTGCTCCGGCCTGCGGCGCGGTCCACCGCAGGTCGTCGAGGTCGTTGTCGTAGTCCGCGGCCCACATGTCGTAGCGCTCGCGCAGTTGATCCTCACCACGCGACGCGTAGATCCACTGCAGACGGCTGTCTCGCTCAGTACTCATAGAAGCCGCGGCTGGCCTTGCGGCCCAGCAAGCCGGCTTCCACCATGCGCAGCAGGAGCGAAGGCGGCGTGTACAGCTGCTCCTTGAACTCGCTGTACAGCGATTCGGCGACTGCCTGCACGGTGTCGAGACCGATCAGGTCGGCGAGTCGGAGCGGCCCCATCGGATGCGCGCAGCCCTTGACCATGCCGGTGTCGATGTCGTCGGCCGTGGCGAACCCGGATTCGAGCATCCTGATGGCGGCCAGGATGTACGGGATCAGCAGGGCGTTGACGATGAAGCCGGCGCGGTCGCGAGACCGGATCACTGTCTTGCCCAGCGTGTCGCCGGCGAACTGCTCGATGTCGGTCGCGGTCTCCGGAGAGGTCAACAACGATGTGACCAGCTCGACCAACGGCAGCACCGGGACCGGGTTGAAGAAGTGGATGCCGATCACCTGGGATTCTCGCTTGGTGGCCCTGGCGAGCTTCATGATCGGGATGCTCGAGGTATTCGAGGCCAGCACCGCGTCGGGCTTGCAGAGATCGTCGAGGCGGCCGAACACGTCGATCTTCATCGCCTCGTCCTCCGCCACGGCCTCGATCACCAGATCACAGTCGTGGAGCGCGTCGAGCTGATGGCCGAACGACATCCGTTGCCAGGTGGCGTCGTGATCGGCCTCCGACAGGCGCCCCGACGTCACGGCACGCTTCAGCGAGTTGGCAACCCGGGCCATGCCGGCCTCCGCAGCCGATGGTGAGCTCTCGGTGACCACGACCTCGAGGCCGGCGCGCGCCGTCACTTCGGCAATGCCCGAACCCATCAGGCCGCAGCCGACCACACCAACCCTGTCGATCACCTTCGTCATGCAGAGATCTTGGCAGACGACCGCGCCTAGTTCAGAGTGACTGCGATCTCGGTGGCCTTGACGGCGGCCCACAGCTGCAGGCCGACCTTGATGCGCAGGGCATCGGCGGCGGCGGCCGTGATCTCCGCTGTCAGTTGGATGGGACCCTGCAGGCGGACGCGCACACGGTCGGCGCGGTGGTCGACATCGATGACCGTGGCCGTCCAGACGTTGCGCATGCTGCCCTCCGGACGGGACGCGTGCAGCGACACGGCCTGCGGGCGGATCACGGCGATCGCCGCGCCATCGACATCTTCGGCGGCCACGACCAGCGTGGCGCCACCGTCCACCGCGAAGATCCCGCCCATCATCGACCCCGTCAGCAGGTTGACGCCGACCAGCTCGGCCACGTAGGCCGACCGCGGGTGCGCGGCGATCTCGACGAACGTTCCATCCTGCACGACGTGACCTTGCTCGACGATCACCACACGGTCCGCCAGCGTGTACGCGTCGACCGGATCATGGGTCACCAGCACCGCCGAACCGGCGAACTCCGTCAGGTGCCGCCGCAACTCGCGGCGCACGTCGACCTTGGTGCCTGCGTCGAGGGCGGCAAGCGGCTCGTCGAGCAGCAACAACTTCGGCTCGGAGGCAAGAGCCCGCGCCAACGCGATCCGCTGCGCCTGCCCCCCGGAGAGCTCGTCGGGGCGCGATCGTTCGAGCCCCTCGCTGCCAACCCGGCCGAGCCAGGCGCGGGCCTGGTCGTAGGCAGCCGCCTTGTCGGCCCCCCGTGCCCGCAGACCGAACGCCACGTTCTCGAGCACCGACATGTGTGGGAACAACAGGTACTGCTGGAAGACCACCCCGCACGACCGCTGCTCTGACGGGACGAACGTGCCGGTCGAGGGATCGTCGACGACCCGGCCGAGCACCTCGATCGAGCCGCGTTCGATCGCCAACAGGCCGGCGAGGCAACGCAGGATCGTGGTCTTGCCGGCTCCGTTGGGGCCGAGCAGCGCCACGACCTCGCCCGGCGCGGCATTGAGCCACACGTCGAGGTTCAACGAGCCGCGGGCGACCACGATGTGGGCGCGCAACGTCACGTGGCTCGTTCACCTCCACCCAACCACCGGTCGCGCAAGGCGACGAGCACGCCGAACGAGACCGCCACCATCAGCAAGGCGATCACGATCGCCTGTTGAGGATCGGAGTCGAGCGTGATGTACACCGACAATGGCAACGTCTGCGTCTTGCCGGGGAGGCTCCCCGCAAACATGATCGTGGCGCCGAACTCTCCGAACGCCCTGGCCCACGACAACACGGCGCCGGCGACGAGCGCCGGCCGGACTGCGGGCAACGTCACTCGGCGAAACGTGTACCAACTGCTGGCACCCAAGGTGCGCGCGGCGTCGTCATGGCCGGCATCCGCTTGGCGCAGGGCGGCCTCGACGGTGACCACGAAGAACGGCATCGCCACAAAGGTCTGGGCGATCACGACACCCGCAGATGTGAACGGCAGACGCACATCGAACCATCGATCGAGATACTGCCCGACCACCCCACGACGACCCAATGCGTACAGCAACGCAAGTCCGCCAACCACCGGAGGCAGCACCATCGACAGCGTGCACAGCGCGCGCACGAACGACCGCCCGATGAACCGCTTGCGGGCCAGCAGCCAGGCCAGTGGCAGACCGAGCAGCACCGACAGCGCAGTCGCGCACAGGCTGCACACGATCGACAACTTCAGGGCCTGCCGCACGGCAGTGCTGCCCAGGATGCTGCCGACGTCGCTCCACGGCGCCCGGCTCATCAACCCGACCAGCGGCAGGGCGAAGAAGGCAATGGCCAGCACGGCGAGCGCGAACGCCGGCCACGGCAACGACCGCTCGATCCGGCGTACGGTCCTAGCCGCCATCGAAACCCGTCCACGTGAAGTGTGGCGACCGCTTCGCCACGAACGCGGCGATTCCTTCCGCACCGTCGCCGGCCTCGGCTGCTACCTGGTTCCACATCCGTTCCACTTCGGGGCGAACGTGACCACGGGTCACGACCTCGGCGACCATCGCCTTCGTCGCCGCCTGGGTCAGGAGCGAGCGGGCAGCGAGCACGCCGGTCAACGTAGCAAGCCGCTCCTCCCCCAGAGCGGTCTTCACGACTTCGTCCACGAGGCCGAGGCGCAGTGCCTCGTCGGTGTCGATCAGGTCGCCGGTGAACAGCAGCCGCTTGGTCGCTGCAGGCCCGAGGAGGTGCGTGGCGCGCTCCAACGACGCACTGGGGTAGACGATGCCGAGCTTGGCCGGGGTGATCCCGAACCGTGCACCGCTGGTGGCGATGCGCATGTCGCAATCGATGGCCAGCGCGCATCCGCCACCGATGCAGTCGCCGGAGATGAACGCGATCGTGGGTTTGGGGATGGTCGCCAACGCCGTCTCGGCAGCGAGGTTGACCTCGGCGAACGAACGCTGATCGGCGCCGCGGTGCACGTTCAGTTCCGTGATGTCGGCGCCCGCACAGAAGTGGTCACCGGCCCCCCGCACGACCACCACCCGAACCTCGGAGTCGGCCGCCACTTGTAACGCAACCTCCTCCAGCGACGCCCACATCGCGTAGCTCATCGCGTTGCGCTTGTCGGGGCGGTCCAGCCAGATCGTGGCAACGGCGCCATCACGGGTCAGCTTGATCGGTTGGCTGGATTCCACATTCATCGACGCACAGTGTGGCCTACCGGACGATCGGTCGGGCGGTACCGTAGGGTGCCGAGCGAGGAGGATGTGTGAATCGGAGGCACGTGGCGATGGCTGTCTTGGCCGTGGCGATGCTGGTCTCGTGCAGTGATGGCAGCAGCACAGCCGATTCATTGGCCAAGTTCTGCGTCGCCGCACAGACCGCCAAGGACGCCGAGGACGCCCAACAACGACTGTTCAGCCAGTCGCTGTCCCCCGGCCCCACTGACGTGAAACCTGCGGTCGAAGGCTTCGCCACGAAGTTCGCGACGATGGCTTCCCTCGCGCCCACGGAGATCAAGCCCGATGTCGAGACCATCAGCAACGCAGCGCAGGGGCTGCTCGCGGTCGTGAAGGCCAACAACTACGACGTCACGGCGATGGTCACCTCGCCCGAGTTCGCCACCCTGACCGACACGTTCGCCAGTTCGGAGTTCACCGACGCCCAGGGCCGGTTCCAGAGCTACGTCGGAGCCAAGTGCGGGATCACGTCGAACACCAACCCGGTCACCACGGGCGACACCACCACGACCGCGGGACCGTGACGATGGCGCTGCTGATCGGTGAGGAAGTCGAGAGCGCCGTGCGTGCCGGCCTGCCGGTCGTTGCGCTGGAGTCGACGATCATCAGCCACGGGATGCCGTACCCGCAGAACATCGAGATGGTCGCTGCCGTCGAATCGATCGTGCGCGACCGCGGCGCGCTACCCGCCACCATCGCGGTGCTCGACGGTGTGTGCACCATCGGCGTGGATCAGGCTGGGATCGAGCAACTGGCCAGTCGAACCGACGTCTACAAGGCGACCACACGAGATCTTCCGTGGCTCGTGGCGATGAAGGCAACGGGGGCAACGACGGTCGCCGCGACGATGCATCTCGCCGCGCTTGCGGGAATACGGGTCTTCGCGACCGGCGGCATCGGCGGTGTGCACCGTGGTGCCCCGGCGACGTTCGACATCTCGGCGGACCTCACCGAACTGGCGACAACGCCCGTCGCCGTGGTCTGCGCCGGTGTGAAATCGATCCTCGACATCGCCCTCACGCTCGAGTACCTCGAGACCGCCGGCGTGCCGGTCGTCGTACTCGGCAGTGATCAGTTCCCGGCGTTCTACAGCCGTTCCAGCGGCCACCCCGCGCCCCGCCGCGTCGACGACGCACGACTGGCAGCAGCAGTGCTCGACGCGACCTGGCGCGGCTTGCAGTTGCGCCGCGGCATCTGTGTGGCCAACCCGATCACCGCAGACGATGAGATCCCGGCCCGAGAGATCGATGGCGTCATCATCGAGGCACTGATCGAGCTGACAGAGCAACGGATCGTCGGCCAGGCGGTCACACCGTTCCTGCTGTCACGGATCGTCGATCGAACCGGCGGACGCAGCCTCACGGCCAACATCTCACTGATCAAGCACAACGCCGCGCTCGCCGCCGACATCGCCGTCGAATACGCCACGCTCTCGTAGGGCTAGGCCTCGACGGCCGCAGCAATCTTGGCCAGCGTCGCTTCCATGTTCTGGCGGTTCCGTTCCCGACGGTCGCGGACACCTGCGATCAGCGGCGTGACCTTTCTGGTGAACGTGGCGCGATTGTCGGTCCACGTCTGCACGACGGTGGTCGTGTCGCCGTGCTGCTCGAAGCGGTAGTCCCACGTGGCGACCTTGATTGGCCCGGATGTCACGTCGAAGCTGAACCGCTGACCGGGCTCGGCCGCGGTCACGACGACATCGGTGCTCCACCGCCGTCGACCGTTGCGGTTCGTTCCCTTGAAACGCGCACCGACCGCGCACCCGGTCGAGCCTTTGACCCACTTCCCTCCGGTGTTCTCCGGCGACCATTCCCCCATGCGGGGCAGATCGGTGACCAGTTCGTAGAGGCGGCCGGCATCGGCACGGATCGTTCGTTCGATGGAGATCTGCTCAGGCATGTGCCTATCTGAACAGATCGCGGCTCTGGTCGCGCAACACGGGTGCGATGGTGGCCGAGTCGTCGACCTCCCACACATATCCACGGATCACCCCGACCGGCATGCGCGAGATGTTGCCCTTGACCAGTTCTGCGGCGCCGGCGAGCTCGTCGGCCAGACACACCGCCTGCACCTTGAACTCGTGGCCGTGCGGATCGAACTGCCCGATGTAGCTGTGGATCGGCTGCATCCCGGCGATGCCGATCGCAATATCGGTCTGCCCTTCGCGCCACGCCCGCCCGAACGTGTCGGAGATGATCACGGCCACGTCCACACCCCGTTCGGCGAACCCGGCACGCATGCCCCGCGCCGACGCATCCGGATCGGCCGGCAGTAGCACGAGTCGCCCGTGCGCCCCGCTCGACGACTGGTCGACTCCGCTGTTGGCACACACCAAGCCATGATGCGTCTCGGTGATCAGCACCGGCCCGAGCTGGCGAACGATGCGCCTGGCTTCGCGCAGCACGACCTCGGTCACGGCCGGGTCCTTGTCCCACGTCGCCGACCATTCGATCGCGAACGGCGACGCCTCGACATCGGCAAGCTCGACGGTGCGGCCCTCGGCCTTGGAGACGATCTTCGATGTCACGACCACGATGTCGCCGTCCGCCAACGCCACTCCACCGGCCGTCGCGGCCGCGGCGATGGTCACCGCCAGGTCGGTACCCTCGACGATCTCGACGATGCCCGGCACACCGAAGATCTGTACGCCGGTCACGGGCTGAACGTAGCAGCGCCCGATACAGCACAATGGGGTCCATGGTCTCCGACTTGTTCGATCCGGCGGCGTGGCACGAGGTTCCCGGCTTCACCTTCGACGACATCACCTACCACCGCGCGGTCGGCCAGGGCACGGTACGCATCGCGTTCAACCGGCCCGAGGTTCGCAACGCCTTCCGGCCGCGCACCGTCGACCAGCTGTACACCGCGTTGGACCACGCCCGAATGTCTACCGATGTCGGGTGCGTGCTGCTGACGGGCAACGGTCCGTCGCCCAAGGACGGTGGTTGGGCGTTCTGCAGCGGTGGGGACCAGAGGATCCGCGGCCGCGACGGGTACAAGTATGCGGCCGACGAGGGGCGCGAATCGATCGAGCCGGGCCGCGCCGGACGACTGCACATCCTCGAGGTGCAGCGACTGATCCGGTTCATGCCGAAGATCGTGGTCTGCGTCGTGCCCGGCTGGGCGGCCGGTGGAGGCCACAGCCTGCACGTGGTCTGCGATCTCACGTTGGCCAGTGCGGAGCACGCCAAGTTCAAGCAGACCGACGCCGACGTGGCCAGCTTCGACGGCGGGTTCGGCAGCGCCTACCTGGCCCGCCAGGTCGGTCAGAAGTTCGCCCGCGAGATCTTCTTCCTCGGCCGCGAATACTCCGCCGCCGATGCACACCGCATGGGGATGGTCAATGCCGTCGTGCCGCACGCCGAGCTGGAATCCACCGCGCTGCAATGGGCGAAGGAGATCAACGGCAAGAGCCCGACGGCACAGCGGATGTTGAAGTTCTCGTTCAACCTGATCGACGACGGCCTGGTCGGCCAGCAGGTGTTCGCCGGCGAGGCGACCCGCCTGGCCTACGCCAGCGACGAAGCCGAGGAAGGCCGCTCGTCGTTCATCGACAAGCGCGACCCCGACTGGAGTGCCTTCCCGTGGCACTACTGACGTGATCCTGATCGATGACGCCAACGATGCGCGGCTGGCGTGCTTTCGGCGCAACGAGCGCGGCTTGACGAATCGGCGCCAGCGCCGCAATGACGATGGTGACGGTCTGTTCATGGCCGAGGGTGATCTCGTGGTCGATCGCGCGCTCGCGGCTGGCTGCACTGCGGTCGTCGCCCTGGTCGATGTGGCCAAGCCGCCGCCTGTCACGTGGCGATTGCCCGAAGCGGTTCCGATCTACGCGGGTGGCGACGAGGTTCGGGCAATGGTCACCCAGCTCGGCACACCACAGGGGATCGTCGCGCTGTTCGCCCGGCCTGCACGGATCACTGCCAAGCGGCTGACTCGGCAGGCAACGCGGCTGATCGCGGTCGAAGCCGTCGACAACCCGATCAACGTCGGCTCGATTGTTCGCAATGCCGTCGCCCTCGGGTGGGACGGCATGATCTTCGATTCGACCAGTGCCGACCCGTTGTCCCGGCGGTCGTTGCGTGTGTCGATGGGCCAGGCGATCGGTTTCCCCGCGGCCAGGGTCACGAACCTGCCCGACGAGCTGCAGCGCCTCACCGCCGAGGGCTTCACGGTCTGCGCCCTCACGCCGGCCGCCGATGCCACCGACATCGGCACGACCGCAGTCAGCGAGCGGATGGCGATCGTGATCGGCTCAGAACGTGCCGGGTTGACCGCCGAATCGTTGGCTGCGAGCACCATCAGCGTGCGCATTCCCATGGCGCCGGGAGTCGACTCGCTGAATGCAGCTGCCGCGACCGCGATCGCGTGCTATGCGCTGGGCAAGCGTTAACGCGGTCGCTGGCCGGGCGACGAGATCGGCAGGCCGGTGTCGTTGCGCATCTGTTCGGCCGCCGGCGCGAAGTAGGCCATCAGCCGCTCGGCGATCTCGGCGGTCGGCGAGCACGCGGCGACCGCAGCGCCCATGTGCGCCAACCACCGGTCGCGCTGCAACGGGCCCACGGTGAACGGCATGTGCCGCATGCGCAGCCGCGGATGCCCGCGCTCGTCGTTGTACGTCGTCGGGCCGCCCCAGTACTGGGCGAGGAACAGGGTCAGGCGGTGGCGAGCGCCGCGCAGATCCGGCGCCTCGGGGTAGAGCGG
>JANMNE010000123.1:0-6203 GCA_031373785.1 Ilumatobacteraceae bacterium | reverse complement strand
CGCACGTTGGGCGTCGATCCGGCCGATGGTGAGACGATCACGGCGAACAACGGTCGCTACGGGCCGTACGTGCAGAAGGGCAAGGACTTCCGCAACATCACCAACGAGGAGCAACTGCTGACGATCACGCTCGACCAGGCCATCGAGATCTTCTCGCAGCCGAAGGTCTTCCGCCGCGGTGGGGCCACCAACATGGCGGCCAAGGGCCCGCTTCGGGAGTTCGGCAACGACCCGGCCAGTGGCAAGCCGGTGGTCGCCAAGGACGGCAAGTTCGGTGTGTACGTGACCGATGGTGAGACCAATGCGTCACTGTCGAAGGGCGACCGGCTGGAGGCCATGCCGCCGGAACGCGCCTACGAACTGCTCGCGGTCCGTCGCGAGGCCATCATCGAAAAGGGTGGGATCCCCGCCAAGAAGGCTCGGGCCACGAAGAAGGCCGCGACCAAGAAGAAGGCCGCGCCGCGCAAGGCGGCCGCCAAGAAGCCCGCAGGCTGACCCTCGGGCCCTACCCGGCGATCATCACGCCGAGCACACCGGCCAAGACCAACCCAGCGCCGGCGTACTCGCGTCGCGTGTTGCGCTCGTGCAGCCACCAATGCGCAACGGCGAAGGTGAACAGCAGCTCGACCTGACCGAAGGTGCGGACCTTCGCCGCATTCTGCAAGGCGAACGCCCACGCCCAGCACGCCGACCCGCACACGCTCAACACGCCGACGACCGAGCTGGAGCGCCAGTGATGGAACGCCAACCCGATCTGCTCGCGCTCGCGCACCGCCAGGTACCCGCCGTGGATCACGGTCTGCATGGTGTTCATCACCGCCAGGGCGACGATGGCGCGCACGAGCGCCGGCTGGTCACCCAGTGATTGGGTTGCGGCCCGGATGCCGACCGCGGCGAGCCCGAAGCCGGTGCCGGCGAACAGCCCGAGCACCGCGGCCCGATCGGGATGACGCAGCAACGCTCGGCCACCGGCCAGCAGCACCACGCCGGCCATGCACAGCATCGTCGACAGCCACCCCAAAGGGCGCAGCGTCTCGGCGAGCAGCACCGCAGAGAACACGGCCACCTGCACGACCTCGGTTTTGGAGTACACCGTGCCGACCGCGAACCCGCGAGCATCGAAGGCGCTGATCAACAGGACCGTTGCCACGATCTGCGCCACGCCGCCACCGGCGATCAACGGCCAGAACCGCGCCGGCGGCATGGGCACATGGCGGCCGCTGATGACGATCCCGGCGACGGCGGCGAAGGCGATCGGCGCACCCCACACGTAGCGGACAAACCCGGCGCCACTCACCGAGAGCAGGGCGCGCAACTTCTGCTGCATGGCCGTCCTGCTGGTCTGAAAGATCGCCGCAGCGACCGTCACGATCATCCACATCTGCTTCTCACTATTTAGGATTAAATTCTCAAACACAAGCTACCACATCCGGATGGGTATGGTGCGCCGAGTATGAGTACGGGTCGCTACATCGCCCTCGAAGGCACCGAGGGCACGGGCAAGAGCACGCACGCTGCCCGCCTGGCAGCACATCTCGGTGCCGTGTTGACGCGTGAGACCGGCGGCACCGACATCGGCGCGCGCATTCGCACGATCCTGCACGACACGTCGCTGACCCATCTCTCGCATCGCGCCGAGGCGCTGCTGACCGCGGCGGATCGGGCCCAGCACATCGACGAGATCGTCAGGCCTGCCCTCACGCTCGGACGTCACGTCGTCAGCGATCGCAGCGTCTACTCGACACTGGCCTATCAGGGCTACGGCCGTTGCCTGCCGATCGACGAGATCCGCCAGATCAACGAGTGGGCGATCCACTCGTGCTGGCCGGATCTGGTGGTGCTGATCGATACACCGATCGAGGTGCTCGAACGTCGGATGCGCGGCCGCCAACTCGACCGCTTCGAGCGCGAGGACGACGAGTTCCACGCACGCGTCCGCGAGGGCTTTCGCACGATGGCCGATGCCGACCCGGACCACTGGGTCGTGATCGACGGCGGAGCCGGAATGGAAGAGGTCGGCACCAACATCCGCCGCTGCGTCACGGAGCGGTTGCAGCTGTGAGCGCGTCGGTGTGGGCCGGCGTGGTCGGCCAGGCCCAGGCAATCGGCAGGCTGTCGTACGCCGCCAACGACCCCGTCCATGCCTACCTGTTCGTCGGCCCGCCCGGTTCGACCAAGGACGAGGCCAGCCGGGCGTTCGCCGCGTTGCTCATGGCGGGCAGCGACGATCCGACACAACGCGATGCTCGATTGGCGCTCGCCGGCGAGCACCCCGACGTGCGCGAAGTCCTGCGGCAAGGTGCCCGCATCTCCAAGGATCAGGTCGCCGACATCATCCGCAACGCCTCGCTCGCACCCGTCGAGGGCAACCGCAAGGTGATGATCCTCCACGAGTTCCATCTGCTCGAGGCAGAGGGCGCAGCTCGCCTGTTGAAGACCCTCGAGGAGCCGCCCGCGAGCACCGTGTTCATCGTGCTCGCCGATCAGGTGACGCCCGAGTTGGTCACGATCGCGTCGCGGTGCGTGCGCATCCCGTTCGCGGCATTGTCGAACGACGTGGTGACGGCAACCCTCGTCGAATCAGGGATCGATCCCGCCACGGCAGAGGTCGCTGCGCAGGCCGCCGAAGGCAACCTCTCGAGAGCCCGCGTGCTGGCAACCGACGAAGGGCTGATGGGACGCCGCGATGCGTTCGCCGGCATGGCCGCGCGGCTCGATGGGACCGGAACCACCGTCGTCACGTTGTGCAGCGAAGTCCTCGGCCTCATCGATGCCTCCGCCGCTCCGCTCGCAGCCCGTCAAGCCGAGGAGCTCAAGGCGCTCGAAGCCAGGGTTGCGGCGACGGGCGAGCGCGGCAGCGGTCGCAAGCAGTTGGAGGATCTCCACAAGCGCGAGCTCCGCCGGCACCGCGTCGACGAGTTGCGCAGCGGACTGGGTGTGTTGGCTGGCGCCTACCGGGATGCCTTGGTGCGCGGACAGCTTCCGCGACCCGATGCCGGCGTCACCGCGGTCACTCGCATCCACGCGGCACTCGAATCGATGGAGCGCAATCCCAACGAGACTCTGTTGTTGCAATCGCTGTTGCTCGACCTGCCGTCGCTGTAGGCCAACGCCTCAGTTCGACAGCAGCGGGCGCAGCAGGTGTGTGATCTCGCCGGTGGGCTCGTGCACCGGTCGCGGCTCGACCGCGGATTGTCCGGTCGGCGGGGCCAGCGCAATGGTGGGCGCCGGGGAGGGCATGGACAGACGCGGTGTCGTCGACAGTTCGACCGTCGCATCCGACGCTGCCATCGCCAGCACCGGCGACGGTGCGGGCAGCCGTGGGGTCGTTGGCGCCGCCAGGGCCGGTTGCAGCACCGGTGCGGGTTCGGGTTCCGAGACGGGTTCGCTGGGCAGGTCGCGCACCGGCGCGACGATCTCCACCGGCTGATTCTCGAACTCTGCCAACGCCGCCATCGCCACAGCCGACAGCGGCTTGAAGAACAGGTACCCCTGGGCGAACTCGCAACCCAACCGGGCCAGCTCGAGTGCTTGGCACTCTGTCTCGACGCCTTCGGCGACGGTCCGGAGACCGAGGTTGCGGGCCATGTTGACGATCGTGTTGGCCAGGGCCTGACTGCGGAGCTCGTCGACGGACTGCACGAACTCCTTGTCGATCTTGATGATGTCGAGCGGCAGGCGTTGCACGTACGCCAGCGAGCTGTAGCCCGTGCCGAAGTCGTCGAGCGCGGTGCGGATCCCGCAGGCCCGCAGCTCCCTGAGTTGACTGGTGGCGACCTCGCTGTCGTCGATCAGCGTCGACTCGGTGATCTCCAGCACCAGTCGATCGGCGGCGAGACCGCTCAACTTCAGGCTGCGCTGCACACCCTCGACGAAGTTCGATTCACGCAGCTGCACGCCCGACACGTTGACGGTGACGAACATCGAATCGTCGGCCCATCCAACCGCCGACATGCAGGCCTGCTCGATCGCCCAGGCCCCGATCGGGATGATCACGCCGGTCTGCTCGGCCAACGGGATGAAGTCGTTCGGCGGGACGTTTCCGTAGATGTGGTGATCCCACCGCAGGAGGGCCTCGGCCCCGACACTGCGTCCATCCGACAACCGCACGATCGGTTGGTACACGAGGTACAACTGGTCTCGGCCGAGCGCGGCCATCAGGTCACGCTTGTACTCGTTGCGTCGCTCGGTCTGGCGCCCGAGGTCGGCATCGAAGCCTTCGACCTGACCCTTGCCCAACTGCTTGGCGCGGTACATCGCCAGGTCCGCATGACGCATGAGATCCGACGCACTGTTCTTCGGCTCGGCGACCGCAATACCGATGCAGCCGCTGACCGAGACGGATTGGAAGTCGTTGACCTGGATGGGATCCTTGAGGTCGCCGATGGCGTGCTGGGCGAGCACGCTGGCCTCCGCCGTCGACAAGTCGGCCAGCAGCACCCCGAACTCGTCGCCACCGAGGCGAGCGACAAGGTTCGAGGCGTTGGCGAAGCGAACCCTCAGACGATCGGCGACCGTGCGCAGCAACACATCGCCCGCGGAGTGGCCGAGCCCGTCGTTGATCGCCTTGAAGTCGTCGAGGTCGAGGAACAGGACCGTGGGCAGGTGCCCGCGTTGCAACTCCTCGCTGACGCGTGTCAAGAAGTTGGCCCGATTGGCAAGACCCGTCAACGAGTCATGGTCGGCTCGGTAGCTGAGCTGGCGTTCGAGGGTGCGATTGGCGGTCACGTCGCGCAGGGTCAGGACCACGCCGGCAACGGCGACGTTCGACATCAGGTTGACGGCCGACAACTCCATGGTGCGGCGCTCGCCGTCTGCGTGCAGCGCCGACACTTCGAGCGTGAGCGAGCCGTCCGGCGGGAGCTGGGCGATGTCGGTCCACAGCTCACCCTTGGCACGGATGTCGAGGTCCCCGAACTGGGCACCGACCCAATCGTCGCAGCGGTGGCCGAGCACCGTCAGCAACGCAGGACTGGCGTAGGAGACCAGACCATCGCTGTCGACGAGCACGACGACATCGGACGACCGCTCGACCAGCGAAGCGAGCCGGTCATTGCCACGCCGCTCGGTGAGGTTGCGCACGCTGATAGCCAACCCCCACAGACGGGTCAGGGCCAGCAGAGACACGACCGTGGCGATGCCCGCGGCGAAGAGGACGGTCGAGTGCTTGGCGTTGTCATCCATCAGCACCGCGATCAACACGACCTGCGGGGAGACAGCCGACAACACGATCGACAGCAGGCGAACGCGACTCAATCTGACCGCGTGGTGCGCCACGTGCGCCGGCTCGCTGTGATGCCGGTCGAGCGCAGCCCACACCAAGAACGCGAACGACAGCGCCGTCACCGAGTTGGTGATGGTGGCCGATACGTGTCCGGTGCCGACCTCGCCCCAGTAGTTCATCATGTTGGCGACGAAGCGGGTGACGAGGGCCAACTGCAAGGCCACGAACGACCGGCTGCGGGCGCGGTACCCGAGCGAGAGCCGCGCACCGAGGGCGACGAGCACGAGGTCGGAGGCAGGAAGGCTGAGCGACAGCAGGCGCCCCGAGGAGTCGAGTGGCGACCGGGTCAAGGCCGGCTCGATGACGGCAACCCACATCACCAACGCGGTTGCGAGCGCGACGATGCTGGACTCGATTGCCAGGTAGCGATCGCGGATCGGTGAACGATCGGCGATCATCGCCAGCAGCGCGAGTGCCACGAGCGTTCGATCCGGAGCCCGCATCAGGCTGGCGAGCGCTGCCGCGTCGTGCAAGCCGAACGAGGCCTGCCACAACGTCATGGCGTACGACGCTGCGGTCATCGCACACGACCCGGCGATGGCGACCCACGCAGCCTTGTCGCCGTTCAGCCGCCACCGTGAACCGATGATCGCGGCAACCGCGGCGATGATCGGCGGGCCGATCATCCAGCGGCTTCCAGGGATCCACACGGCGCGAACCTGGTACCCATACACGGCAAGGGCAATGCCGATGCACACCATGAGTCCAACCCGCCACCACTTCACGAGGAAATGATCGGCAAGATCTCCTCAAGGTTGAGCAAGTAACAACAACGTAGTTTGCGGTGCACGCAGACCGTTCCGGAGACCGTCGCGACTGGTCCCGATATGAGATGTCATCGTCAAGGGTCACCCGCTACGATGCACGCCGCGCCCAGGTAGCTCAGTCGGCAGAGCAACGCACTCGTAATGCGTAGGTC
>JANMNE010000120.1:0-8230 GCA_031373785.1 Ilumatobacteraceae bacterium | reverse complement strand
CCCACCGGAACCGGTTGATGCCTCGGCCCAGGTCGCTCTCGTACGTGTGGCGGGCAAAGGTTGCGGTGGCGAAGTGGTCGAACGCGGCCAACAGCAGGAACACTGCGATGGCCGGGCCGATCGCAACGTCGAAGAGTCCTTCCGGTGTCTTCAACCGCGTGCCGGGAGGGCCTTGGGGGAAGGTGGATGTGACGGTGATGGCGAAGTTGCTCGCCATCACGAGGATCAGGGCGGCCTGCGCTGCATGCAGCACGCTCAGGCCGAGGTTCCACCTGCGCAGACCCGCCAGCTGCTCTGGTGAAACACCTGTGGCGAGGGTCGTCTCGCTGCTCTCGGTGATCGGTTGTGTTGTCGCTGGTTCGGTCATGCGTAGCTCTCTTTGTCGCGTGCAGGGTCGGTTGACGACGGACCTGTGGGTGGTTCGAGTGTGTCACGGCGAGGCGCGTGGACGAACGAGTGCAGCCGCTCGGCATCGGCACAGATGCCGGTGAGGAGCCCTGGGAAGATGAATCGGTGGAAGGGCGCGACCGCGATCCAGTACAGGCGACCCAGGAGCCCGCGCGGGTGGAATCGAGCCGTCTGGGTGATGGTTGCGCCGCCACCGTCGGGTTCTATCTGCCATTGCAGCCAGGCGTCTCCGGGAAGGCGCATCTCGGCGCGCAGACGGAGCAGCCTGTCGGTGGCAAGCGACTCGACGCGCCAGAAGTCGAGCGGATCACCGACGGACAACTGACGCGGATGAAGGCGTCCGCGGCGCATGCCCACTCCACCGATCAACGAGTCGAGCACCCCGCGTAGGCTCCACAACCAGTCGCCTGTGTACCAGCCCTGCCGCCCACCGATGGAGCAGACCACCTGGAACAGCTCGTCCGGCAGTGCTGCGACGTGCCGCTCGCGCCGATCGAGGTTGACAGCGCCACCGGACCAGGCCGGGTCGGTAGGCTGCGGCTCGGCCGGTGGGCGTCCGCCCAGCTCTGCATGCGCCCAGCTGGTCGGCACGTCGCCGCTGATCGACTGGCCCAGAGCCAGTCCCACTGCCTCGCGATAGCTGAGCTGTTCGATGGGCATCACGTCGACGGCAGCATCGCCCGTCACGATCACATCGTTCACGAGGCTCTGGATGAGCGGTCGCGCGAGCATCGGTGGGATCGGCGTGACGAGACCGATCCAGCGCGACGACAGCCCGGGCGTGAGGAACGGCACCGGTACCACGATCCGGCGTCGCAGACCGGCGACCTCCGCGTACCGCGCCATCATCTCGCGATACGTCAGCACCTCGGGCCCGCCCACGTCGAGGACTCGACCGGTGACGTCCGCCGTCAGCGACTCGACGAGGAAGTGCAACACGTCGCGGACGGCGACCGGCTGGCACTTCGTGTCGACCCAACGCGGCGTGACCATCGCCGGGAGGACCTCCACGAGGTAGCGCAGCATCTCGAAGCTCGCAGACCCTGACCCGATGACGACCGCTGCTCGCAGCTCGACCACCGGTACCGAACCCCTGGCCAGCTCGGCCCCGACCTCCTGACGACTCGCCAGGTGTTCGCTGAGGTCCCCCGACGAGTGGTCGCCGAGCCCGCCCAGATAGATGATCCGTCGGATCCCTGCAACCTCGGCAGCGCGCCGGAAGTTCTCGGCGACGACACGGTCGTGCTCGGCCCACTCGGCCGATGAGCCGATCGAGTGCACCAGATAGAACGCCGCCTCCACTCCTGCCATGGCCTCACCCAGGTCACCCCCGACGTCGCCCTGCACGATCTCGACGGAGGTGCGCCACGGGGCAGAGAGCACCTTGGCCGGTGTGCGCACCAAGCACCGCACCCGGTAGCCGCGTTCGAGCAGCACCGTCACTATCCGACCACCGACATAGCCGCTGGCCCCCGTGACCAGAACCAGCGCGCCTGGCCGGACGCCCGATGCACGAGCCACGGACAAACCCTCGGACGGATTCGTGCTCGTCACGGTGACACCACGTGCACGACGATCAGCGCCACGATGACTCCGCTGATGCTCCACCCGACCGTGCGAACCCAGTTCGTTCGTACCAGGCGACTCGCGTGCGCTCGGTCGTAAAGCTGGCCAGAGCGGCGTGCTGGGAGATTTTCATCGAAGTTCCGGTTTAATTAACACTAAATGATGCTAACCCCGGACGCGACCAGTTCATTCCCACGCACGAGGCAGTGCCGCGTGGCAACCCCCTCACCGCGGAGAGGCCGGCGCCCGTGAGTGCACCGTGCCCGGTCGACGGCGCGTCGGTGCTCCTTGTCGGAGCGACGGGCGGGCTCGGCCGAGCGATCGGTGCCGAGTTGACGCGCCGCGGTGCGGTCCTCACGCTCGTATCTCGCAGCGTCGAACGCCTTGGTGAGCTCGACCTTCCGGGAGCACGCGCAGCGCTCGACTTGCGCTCACCCGAAGCCTGTGCTGCCGCCGTGGCTGCTGCCGTCGACCACTGCGGCCACCTCGACATCGTGGTCAACGCTGTCGGAGTGGTGGCGTTCGGACCGCTGGTGGAGCTGTCGGTCGACACGATGGAGGAGCTGTTCCTTACCAACACGTTCGTGCCGATCATGCTCGCTCGCGCAGCACTGCCGGTGCTGCGACCCAACGGTGCGATCGTCAACATCTCGGGCGTGATCGCCGAGATGAACCTCCCCGGGATGGCGGCCTACGGCGCGTCGAAGGCAGCCGTCCGTGCGTTCGACCAAGCGCTCGCCCGTGAAGCCCGCCGGCGCAACGTGCGTGTGCTCGATGCCCGCCCGCCGCACACCGAGACCGGGCTGGCCGAGCACCCGCTCGCAGGTTCCATGCCGCGCATGCCGCTGGGCCTCGCTCCCGAACACGTTGCCACGGTGATCTGCGACGCGCTTGAATCCGGCGACACCGACCTGCCCAGTACGGCGTTCGCGTCCTGATGCTGCCGTGGGGACCAGTCGCGGTCACGCTGGCGTAGTGGCCGCAGCGTCGATTCCCACCGTGTGGGTGTTCGGCGATCAATTGGATCGCGCCCGCGGAGCCCTTGCGGGTCGGATGCCGGGAGAGTGCCGCGTGCTGCTCGTCGAGAGTGAGACGCTGATCACCTCCCGGCGATGGCATCGTCAACGGTTGCACCTGGTGCTGTCGGCGATGATGCACTTCGCAGTGGAACTTCGTGTCGAGGGATTCGAGGTCGACCACCGGCGGGCCAGCACGCTCGGACAAGGCCTTCGAGAGCATCTCGACGAGTTCGGCCCCCGACGCGTCATCGCGATGGAGCCGACGAGCTGGGATGGGCGTTCCCTACTCGAGCGGCTGGGAGTCGAGCTGGTGCGCAACGACCTGTTCTTGTGCCACTACGGCGACTTCGCTGGCTGGGCATCTGGGCGGAAGCGGCTGACGATGGAGGACTTCTACCGTTGGCAGCGGCAACGACTCGGCGTGCTGATCGACAACGGCGTCGGTGGCCCCGAGCCCGTGGGTGGTCAGTGGAACTTCGACCACGACAACCGTGAGCCGCCGCCGCGAGACGGCCGCGCCTGGCCCCCGATCGAGCCGTTCAAGCTCGACGACATCGATCGAGCAGTACTCGACCGACTTCCGACTTCAACCTTCGGTGCCGACCCCGATGGGACGTGGCCCGTCACACGAACGCAGGCCCTGATCCGTCTGAACGAGTTCGTCGACCACGGTCTGGCGTTGTTCGGACCGCATGAAGACGCGATGCTCGCCGCAGAGTGGAAGCTCGCTCACTCGGCGCTGGCATCGTCGATGAACCTCGGTCTGCTGCACCCAACCGAGATCGTGGAGGCCGCCGAGACGGCGTACCGACAGGGGGCGGCTCCGCTGAGCTCGGTCGAGGGCTTCATCCGGCAGGTGATCGGCTGGCGCGAGTACGTGTGGGGGGTCTATTGGCTCTGGATGCCCGGCTACCGAGCAAGCAACTCGCTCGGCGCCGCGCGCCCGGTCCCTCCAGTGTTCACCGGCCAGGCACACACAGAGATGGCCTGCGTCGCCAACGTGATCGGACACGTTCATGACCACGGGTACGCACATCACATCGAGCGGCTGATGGTGCTCGGCAACCTGGCGCTCACGGCCGGTGTCGACCCGGGAGCGATGAGCGCGTGGATGCGGGCGAGCTTCGTCGATGCTGCCGACTGGGTGATGTTGCCCAACGTGATCGGGATGGCCTTGTTCGCCGATGGCGGCATGATGGCCACCAAGCCCTATGCGTCCGGCGGGGCGTACATCGACAAGATGAGTGACTCGTGCCGGACGTGTCGCTTCGACCCGAAGCTGCGAGTCGGTCCAGACGCCTGCCCGTACACGACGCTCTACTGGGACTTCCTCGCCCGCAACGCAGATGCGCTTGCAGCAAATCACCGCATGGCCCGCCCACTGGCCGCCATGCGCAGGTTGAGCAACCTGCCTGCCGTGCGCGGCCGCGCGATCGAGATCCTGGGCTGGCTCGACAGCGGTGAACTGTGACTTCTCGAGCATCGGGACGTTGGGCCCGCGCGTTGCACTGAACGTCCCAATACCTTGCTCGCCGTAATCAAGCGGTCACTCAGAGTGTTGCAGGCCAGGTGCTCAGCACGGTCACTCGAGTGGGGTAACGGACCGAGTTGCACGACGGCACGAGCTGTTGCACTCGGCGCATCAGAGAGAGACGGGCGTGAGCACACGACAGCGCGGCGGGCACCGACATGGGTCGGTGTGGCGTGTGCCGGCCACGGTTGCCTTCATCGCCGGCACGATTGCTGTCGTCGGGCCACCGGCCATGGTGCTGGCGGTTGGGCCGGTGGCGACCGCGACGGTGACGGCACCGGCGGTCGCGCCGCTGCTCGGCGAGGCGTCGACCTTGGTGGTCACGTTCGACAACAGTGACGCATCCTCGGTCGGCTACGCGCCGTACGTCGACATCCGCATCAACACAGCCGGCGCCGACGGCGTTGGGGGAGCACCTGTCGACGGGCTCGTGCTGGCCTCGATGGCGCTGGTCGGCTCACCGGTCCCGGCAGTCGTTCCGGCCGGCACGCCCTGCAGCGGGGCGCCGGTGGCACACCCGCTGACCACGCTGCCCGTGTCGTGCGCTTCGGGCCTGCGTCTGTTCGTGTTCCCGTTCCCGTTCGCGTCGTTCACACCCAACCAACCGATGGCCCGACTCGACACGACGGTGACGATGTCGAACCTCGCCGACGTGGGCTTTGCCCTGTCGGTCTCCGCGGTGCCCGGGTTCGCCCTCGGAAACTCACCGGCCGGATCGGGCGTGATCGTTGGGGCCGCGGTCACCGCGTTCGTTGTGCCGCAGATCGCCCGAGTCACCACCACATATGAGGGCGTGGAAGACGAGACCGCGACCGGACCCAACTTCACCCAGCGCTACCTGGTGAGCGCCGACCTTCCGAACTCGGTCGTGTTCTCGTCGGTGCGCATCAACGACACGCTCCCGAGCGCTCACCAGTTCGTCGCCGTCATCACGGTCACGCCGCCACTTGTGTCGACCGGCAACCCGTCGACCACCGTCCCCGGTGGGACGCTGACCCGCCAGTGGGGCCCGATCACCGGCGGAGTGGGGCCGAGCGACGTATCGATTCGCTACGCGTTCCTGGTGCCGCGACTCGATGCCGCCGGCTCGGTGATCGTCGCTGCGGCGACAGGCGACGATGTGCCAACGGTCAACGACGCGTCGCTGGAGCTCGCATACACACCCGCTGACTACCGCGACCCGGCTACGACCACAACACTCAACCTGAACACCACCGACAACCACACGGTGATCGCCAAGTCGATCGCGATCCAGCAGTCCTCGACGATTGCCGTCAACGCCGGCTCGGCCGCGTTCACCGCCGGTGACAGGCTTGCGTACACCGTCACCGGTCAGATCTCGGACTTCTTCTCCGCCGGTGATCTCGTACTGACCGACGTGCTGGGCGACGGCCAGACGTTCGTCGATGGAAGCGCGACGTTCACGTCGACGTCCGAGGCCCACACGACCTCGGCCGCGTTCAACACGGTCGACGTCACCGTCGACACGACCGCGCGCACCACGTGTGGCAACGGCACGACGACGCTCACCCTTCGGTTGTCGCAGGCGCTGGTGCGGGCCGGAGCGTCCCCGATCGTGGTGGGCGGGCTCGTGCACGCAACTCCCGGCAACGGCGCCGGCACCTTCGAGGTCAGGTTCGAGGCAACGGTCTCGGATGCCTATGCCTGCTCGGCGACCGATCGCTCGATCGACGAAGGAGACCATGTCGACAACGTCGCCACCGTGACCGCCGCCTTGTACGGCGCGACCGGCGCATCTCTGGCTGCCAACGAAGCGGACTCGTCGACGACATCGCGGGCGATCGAGACGACGCCGGTCAGCGTGACTCCGTATGCCAAGAACGGGGTGATCGGCCCGTTCACCACGGTGAGCGCCGACGACGTGGTCACCTACCGGATCCAGACGTCGTCACCATCGGGCGACTTCGAAGCGCTGACGTTGACCGACATCGTGCCGCTGCCGATCTTCGCCGTCGCCGGCTTCTCCAGTGCCGCCGTCACCGCGAGTTGCACCACACCGGCGTTGAATAGCGCCTGTTACGGCCCGGGCGACACGCTGCACAGCACCGGTTCCGCGCCCGACCCAACGGTCAGCACGGACGCCGTGTCGGGCCTGATCACGTTCGACTACACCACGCACGATGACCCGGCGAACAACCCATCGGAGATCGATCTGCTGCTGAGCGTCGCGGTGACTGCGTCGGCGTTCCGCGATGGCGTGATCGTCACCAACCAGGTGGCGAAGCGGTCCGCCAACTCGTTCGGTCTCGCCGCCTCGGCGACCAGCATCGTGCAACTCGTGCTGGCCGAACCGGTGCTCGACATCGCCAAGGGCGTGATCGGCGCCGGCAACCCGAACGCCGCCGGCCTCACCATCACCATGAAGCGCAACCCGACCGGGGTCACCTGGTTCGAACCCGGTCCCAGCGCGGTTGCTCCCGGCTTCACCGGCACGATCACCAGCGATGCACTGGCCGGGGGCGCGCCGGATGCCGACACGGACGGGGTCGATGCCGCGGACCTCGTGCGCTTCGCGATCGTGGTCGAGAGCACTGGGTCGGGATCCGGTGGTGCGTTCGATGTGACGATCGACGACACGTTCCCCAATGGGTTCGTCGTGCCCGCCGCAGGAATTCGGTTGCACGTTACCGATGGAGCGAGGACCGCTCTGACCAACACGGCGACCGGTGCATTCGTCGCTGCGCCGGGCACGGGTGGGGGTCAGACGGGAACGATCACGCTCACCGACGGATCGACCGCAGCGCTGGACGCCGGCTCGACCAACGGAGTCCGCAACACCTCCGGCACCAACGTCGCCGTGATCACCTACGAGCTCGAGGTCGGGGCAACGGCGGTGCCCAACACGCCGCGCGTCAACACCGCGACGCTGGCGTGGTTCGCGGCCGCCGAGGCGGGCCCGAACTTCGTCGGGATGGTGGCGCAGAGCAATCGAACCAGCGTGGCAACCGTGAGGACGGCGGCCGCTGGCATCACCAAGTTCGTGTCGTCGAGCAACCAGCCCTTCACAACCGGCGATCGACTCACCATCGGTGAGGTCGTCGGATACCAGGCCGTGCTGACCGTCCCAGAGGGAACGACGCAGACCCTGGTCTTGACCGACCTGCTCGACGCTGGTCAGGCGTTCGTCTCGGTCGACTCGATCACCCCCGACCCGTCCCTCACCAGCACCATCGGCTTCCCGGCGGCGCTGACTACGGCCCGGGGCGCCCTGTTGACACCGGGTCGGACCGCGTCGTTCGGCTTCGGTGATGTGACCAACTTCGATCGCGACAACGCGGTCGCCGAGTCGATCGTCATCGTCTACCGGGCGATCGTGCTCAACGTGGCCGCCAACACGATCGACCTCGGCAAGCGCAACACGGCGACGGTCACGTATTCCGGCAACGGTGCGGGAAGCATCGATCACGCGTCGGTCACGATCGTCGAACCGGTGCTGGTCAGCACGACGTCGGCGACCCCGGCGATCGCGGATGCCAACGACATCGTCACGTTCGTCGTCGATGTGCATCACACAGGCGAAATGTCCAACGCCGACGCCTTCGACGTGGTCACGGTCGGCGTGATCCCCGCAGGGATGACCTATGTCGTCGGCTCGTTGGCGACTGACGGCGATGCCGCCATGATTCCCCTGACCATCGACATCGTTGGGACGACCATCACAGCCCGGTGGACCGCCCTCGCGGCG